>CAIWKO010000049.1 GCA_903913285.1 uncultured Bacteroidales bacterium
TTACCGTTGCACCTGTTATAGTTGTTGTCAGTGCTATGTTTGTTGCTGTATTATGACATATAGTCTGAGAGGATGGCGTGGCTATTACATCTGATGTTGGATTTACTGTAACCAATAAATTAAAGGGTATTCCAGGACAATATGTTGGGGCTGGTCCTGTCGGTGTTATAACATAGGTTACAACTATCGGACTTGTTGTCGTATTTGTCAGAGTTTCATTTATCGGGTTTCCTGTTTGGCCGGTAACACCTGCTTCTGTAATTCCTGTCACTGTTGCGCGATCCCAGCTATAGGTTGTTCCTATTGTAGCACTTGTTATCGTATAATTTACCGAAGCCCCGTTGCATATGGTCTTACTTCCCGCACTGCTTACTGTCGGGGTAGGGTCTACCGTAAGTGTATCGTAAATCGCATCACCAACACAATAAGTAGGAGACGGCCCTGTCGGAATTATGGTGTAAATAACTGCGATTGGATTAACCGTTGAATTTGTAAATACAGCTCCGGTGATGTCTTCTGAACCATTTGTTGATTGACCTGTCGAAATCCCGAAAGGAGAAGTACGTGTCCAGTCAAAAGTTGTTCCTGCGAGTGTGCTCGACAGTACCATGGTTGAACTTGAAGTTCCGGAGCATATTTCCTGCACCTGGTTGGTGGACGAAGCAATAGGCAATGGATTTGCAATAACATCATGAGTAATTGTCGCATCACATCCACCGGGGATAAATCCATTTCCAACAATCAAAGTAACATGATAGGTTCCTGCTGTATTATAGGCATGTGTTGGATTTTGAATGGTCGAGTGGGTTGAACCATCACCAAAGTCCCAATCCCAGGTAGAAATATTATAACGCGGGTCAACCTTGGTTGATTGATCTGTAAATTGGAAAATCAATTTCTCGCAAGTTTGTCCGGCTACAGATTGAAAAATAAATGCTGGTATAGGGGCTTCACTTGTGTTTATTCTGTTAGTTCCATAATAGTAAGAATAATCACCACAAATCGGGTCGCGCAAAATTAAAATGGGCAATCTGCTTCCCCAAGTTGTATAGGTATGGACTGTATCTACTGATGTAACACCCATTCCGATAGACTGTGTAATAGTAACGCCATCACCAAAATCCCAGGTGAGAGATGTTACATCAGCCAGATTTGTTGCATGGAAATGCTCAAGATGATTGACGCATCCATCTGTATTATCGTAAGTAAAAGTACCAATGGCACCGTCAACATGAACTGATATTGTGCTAGACTTCGTACATCCTCCAGTTAAAACTTCAGTAAGATGAACAGTATAGGATCCGGGAAGAATATAATAATGAATTGGATTTCTGACAGTCGATATTCCTCCATCTCCAAATGTCCAGGCATAACTCGAAACATTTGCTGCCGAATCTTCAGCCTGAAATTGTGCTGTGGCAGGTGCACAACCCAAATTCAAACTGTTAATATAAATACTGGCTGTGCCGTCAACTATCTTGATATTTTTCGTGAAAATATTCTGGCATCCTAAATTGCTGGTGATTCTGAGTTTGATGTTGTAAGTTCCGATTGAAGTAAAAGTATGCGATTCGCTGGATGGTCCGCCAATAATTTCATAAGTACCGTCGCCATCAAGATCCCAATCGTAAGATACTATGGTTCCAACTGAGGAATTTGTAAAACTTACATTATCATTTAAGCAATACGTGTTTCTTGTGGTGGTGAATCCCGCAATTATTGCAGGCACTAACACAGAGTTTGTGACAGATTTTGAACTTACGCAACCCAGATTATCGGTAACCTGAAGTGTAACGGTATAGTTTCCGCTTCCGGTATATGTATTTGAAGGATTTTCAAGTGTCGAATTATTTCCATCGCCGAAGGTCCAATAGAAAGTATCCAGTAAAGGATTTGCAGGATCGTTAGCAGCGTGTGTGGTAGTATTCGTAAACGTTACTGCACTCCCACTACAGATTTGTGTCGGTGCGTTTGTGAAATTAACAATCGGGCCACGAATATCCATATAACTGGTCCGGGTGTATGTATACTCACAGCCTTTTAATTCGGTTACTTTTAAGGAAACAGTGTATAGTCCGGGAGTAGTATAAGAATGTGTTGGATTTGCCAGAGTTGATGTTTGCCCGTCACCAAATGTCCATAAATAAGATAGTATCGAAAAATTGGAGGACGAATTGGCTAAAACCTGATTGGTGAAGGTTACTGTGGTGGCTGAGCATGCTACCGAGTCGTTTACCGTGAATATCGGAGTAGATGTAGTAACATGGATATTTAACGAATAATCGTCCGAACATCCCGTTACGGTGTCATGAACCGTTAGCTTTACCGTGAAATCGCCGGCACTGTCATAGATGTGGCTCGGGCTTTTCAGTATGCTGGTTTGTCCGTCGCCAAAATCCCATAGATATTTTGAATCTGCATCGGTACTTGCACTTGTATTGGTAAACGTAATGCTTGAGGTGGGCATAGTGCATAATACCAGATTCGAAGTTGTGAAACTGGCAACAGGTTCGTTGATAATAATATTGTTAATGGTAACAGGATTTGAAGGACAACCATTGTAATAAGCAATCAGGGTTACCGAATGGTTGGAATCGGGTATGGCATAATCGTGAACGGTAGAATCGATAGTGGTTCCAACGGGTAATTGATAGTCAATATTTCCATCATGAAAATTCCAAACCAGCGAATCGACCAGCGTGGTGATGCCAGCATAGAAATTTACGGAGGTGGTTTGACAGAGTGAGGCCTGATTATAGGTGAGCGAGGTGATGGTTTGCGGTGTTCCTGCTCTTACCACTTTATAAATGGTGTCGATCAATGTACAGCCATTGGTTGTATGAGCCATGAGTGCTACATTGTAAAATCCGGCATTGTTGAATGTATGCGACGGATGACTTGCCGTTGATGTATCGTTCACTCCTGATGTCGGATCGCCGAAATTCCAACTGTAGCTCACGATCGGGTCGGAGCCGTTGGAATAAATCGGGCTAAAGGCCGAAATCAACGGAACACATCCTTGTATTGGCGTTGCCGAAAAGCCGATCACGGAGGCAGGTATTACTACACCCGTTAATGTGCTGTTCGTACAACCATTCGATGTGGTTACCGTTAAACGAACATAAAATGTTCCCGAGCCGCCGAAGCTGTGTGTCGGGGTGGCCGTGATGTCGTCGGTTGTTCCGTTGTTGTCGAAATCCCACGCAAGGCCGGTTATCGTTGTGCCGACAGAGGATGTTGCCGTGGAGGTGAACCCTATGGTATAGCTGGGAGCACACGAAGAACTCGTGCTGTATGTGAACGAAGCCGTGGCTCCGCTTATTTTAACCGTGTCGGTTTTCGACATAACACAGCCATCGGTAAAGGTCAGCGTGAGCGTTACGACTTTATTGCCCGTGGAGGAAAATGTGTGGTTTGGGTTTTGAGCTGCAGAGTGTGCTGAGCCGTCTCCAAAATTCCAGTCGCGGTTTGCAACGCTTGCGCTCGACGAATCGGTGAACGCTACGGTTTGCCCTACGCAATGTCCCGAGTAGGTAAATCCGACATAGTTGTTGCTGTTGAACGTTATTTGTTTGATGATCTTGGCAGAAGGGCACTGCAGGTCGGAAGTGGCAGTGAAGGCTACATTGTAGGTGCCTGCTGTTGCAAAGTTGTAGGTGAAGTTTTGCAGAGTTGATTCAATGCTACCGTCGTTGTTGATATCCCAAGCATAGTTGGCTATTGATCCGGGCGATACCGTAGCGATTCCCGAAAAGGTTACATTGCCAACTCCGCACAGGTTTTGTTTTACGAAAGTGAAACTTGCCGTAGGTGTGGGATTAACGATTACAGCATTTTGTTTGAACACGAAATTAGAACATCCATTGGCATCAGTTATAGTGAGCAACAGATCATAGTTTCCGGCAGGAACGTTGGTGAGGGTTAGAACCGAATCGGACTGAACCACGGTGGGCAGATCGCCAAAGAAATTCCAGGTGTAGGTTACGGAAGCGCCTCCTGTGATTCCTCCAACCAGGGAGCCGCCAATAAAATACGGAGCAACTGTTACCGGAACTGCATGCGCCGTGAGTGTTGTTGAGAAAGGTGCACAACCTGTTTGTGCCACCGGAATTGTTGGGTTGGGCTTGGGATATATATACAGCGTTTTGGTTTTAACCAAATTGGGGCCTCCACCCCCGTTGATGGTTAGTGTAACCGTGTAGGTGCCGGCCGAGGGATAGTTGGCCGAAGCATTTTGGGTTGTGGCAGTGTTCGAGTTGCCAAAATCCCATAACCACGATGTGGCACCGGTTGACTGATCGGTGAAATGAGCCGTTGCCGGTGTACAAGCCGATGTAATATCGGATGTGAAATCGGCGGTTTGGGCTTTTGCGCGGTTTGTAAAACTTGCCAGAAAAAGGATGGCTGCAAAAAACAAAACAGGCAAAGTGCTGCCTGCAAAATTCTTCTTTTCGGATGTTGTGAGTAAAAATTTTCTCATAAATAGTTATTTATTGATGGAGGAAATGCTTTGTAATTCGTGTTTTTTAGGTGTTTTAGTGTTCTGTTTTTCTATTCTATTAATAAATTTGTAAAATTAGAGTTTCGCGATGCCTGAAAACAAGAGCTAAAACCCTCTATTTGAACAGGCTGAAAACCCTGTAAAAAAAACGGGGATTTTAACTCGTATTTTTTTGTTAATTTTTCGGGTTTCGCCATAGTTGTTGATAAATAATTGGGGGGTTTGAAGGTGTTTTTTTCAGCAACCTTTTAAATCCCTTAATTAACAACAATTATACATCAATAATCATAAAATTTTACGGGCTTTTTTTTTATTTATGAGTGGGTTTATTAACAATTTTTGTATAAATATTAAAACCATTAGGTTTATATCTACTTGCAATAATAAAACAAGCAGCTTTTTATAAAAACAATGCTATTTTTC
The DNA here is from genome assembly GCA_903913285.1 of uncultured Bacteroidales bacterium. Taxonomy (GTDB): domain Bacteria; phylum Bacteroidota; class Bacteroidia; order Bacteroidales; family CAIWKO01; genus CAIWKO01. The sequence continues at coordinate 4,925 of CAIWKO010000049.1, forward strand.
ACAAAAATATTGTAGTTTCCGATCTTGTTTTACCGGAAAGGGAAAGTAATTTAACAGGCAGGCGGGTAATTTTTGGAGTTTTTGTATCAAAAATTACCATCGGTTTTACCAGCCGGGATAATTTTCGGGTAATGAATTTTTAGACGGGAATTGGGGTTATGGATTCTTACTTCCGACTTCCAATTTCTAAATTCCGAATTACTCTCATTTCATTATTTTTTCTACTTTTAACGTCCCGAAAAAACCGAGCCGAACTTCACCGAAAATAATTTTGTATGCAAAACAACAAAAAAGTCAAACACCAAGCCATGCAGAAACCGAAACCTGCCGAAACCAAAGCAAAAAATCCCAAACGCAAGCTGACCGATACCTTACATAAAAATAGTTTTTCGACGGCACGAGTCATTGTTTTTTTGCTGGTTCTGGTTTTTATTTTATACGGCAACACCATCCCCAACAAATATTCGTTCGACGACGACCTGATTACCTACAAAAACTCCACCATCAAAAAAGGCTTCCGTGCCCTTCCCGAAATTTTTAAAACGCACTATGCCTCCAACTCCAAACAAGACTACGAATACCGCCCCATCGTTAAAGCCACCTACGCCATCGAATACGCCTTGTTTAAAGACAATCCCCACGTGAGCCATTTCATCAACGTGCTGCTCTATTTCGTGCTGTGCGTGGTGCTTTATTTGTTGCTGCGAAAACTCCTCAAAAGCTACCATCCTTGGATAGCCCTGCTCACGGTGGTGCTGTTTGCCGTGCATCCTATCCATACCGAAGTGGTGGCCAGCCTGAAAAACCGCGACGAAATGCTGAGCCTCACCTTCGCCTTTTTATCACTCTATTTGTTAGTAAAATTTTCCGAAACCCGCAAATGGTTTTGGATACCGATAGCGCTGGTTTCGCTCGTTTTTGGCTACTATTCAAAAGAAAGCCTGCTGGTTTTCATCGCCATCATCCCGCTCACCTTATACTTCTTTACCAACGAAAAAATTTCAAATCTCATCTGGATAACCGCCCTGCTCGTCGTATCGATAATTATCATGCGCATATTGCCACACACGTTTCTGCCAAAGGGCCACCGCGAAATATTATATTTCGAGAACCCGCTCTTTTTCGAGCGCGGCGTGTGGATACGATTCGGCACTGCGCTGGTGGTATTGCTGTTTTATTTAAAAATGCTGGTCTTCCCCAACCCGCTGCTGTTCTACTACGGCTATAACATCATTCCCGTTGGCGGACCGGGCAATATCTGGGCCATACTCTCACTCATAATTTGTTTGGCATTATTCATCATTGCCCTGATCTATTTCAAACGTAAACATCTGCTGAGTTTTTCCATCCTGTATTTTTTTATTTCCATCTCCGAATTCTCAAACATCGTCAAACCGCCGCCCGGCATCGTTGCCGAACGTTTCTTGCTGGGGCCTTCGCTGGGATTTTGCCTGGCTTTGATAGTTGTTGCCATGATGATTTTCAAAATAGATATCCTCCGCAAAGACCTCCCGCTCAAAAACCTTAAAAAGCCATTGTGGCTGTTGGTTTTAATCATAATTCCTTTCGGGATACGAACCATAGCCCGCAATCCCAACTGGAAAGACTATCAAAGCCTCTATAGCCACGACATGAAACATCTCGGAAACTCTGCAAAAGCCAATTCGCTTTACGGACATTTCTCTTACGAGGAAGCTTTCAGGTCAAAAGATCAGAAAACTGCCGAAAAACTGGCAGCCCAATCGGTTAAATTTTACAAAAGAGCGCTGCAGATCTATCCCAATTATATCACTTGCTGGAACAATCTGGGGGTAGTTTATACCAAATGCTATAACGATACCACCAATGCCCTGAACTGTTTCAAAAAAGCCGTTTCGCTCGATAACGAATATGCCGAAGCCATCCTGAATATCGGATTAATGTACGAACAGGAAAACCATTTGGATTCTGCCGAACTTTACTATAAGAGAACTTTGCAATTAAAAACAGACGATCCGAAGGTTTATTCGCAACTTAGCAATTTATTTTATAAGCAGGGCAACCTGCAAAAGGCAATTGATGTGAACCACCGCCTGATGCAGGCTATACCCTCTTCCGACGAACCCTATATCAACATTGGCAACTACTATTTATTACAAAAAGATACTGTTAATGCCATTGCCTTTTGGGAAAAAGCCATCGAGAAACAACCCGGCAACCCCAATCTAACGCATGTTCTTTCTAATTATTTCCGGGCCAAGGGCAACCTTCAAAAAGCCGATTATTACGGCAATCTGGAACAACAATCGGGCAGAAACAAACGGGTTAATTCCAACTGATAACAGAAAAAAAGAGGCTGTCGCAAACCAACGACAGCCTCTCTTTATAATAGGGTTTCCACATCATCACTCACATCCGCATCCGCAAGAGTCTTCGTGAGCTCCCTGAGGATGGAAATGGCCATGCTGAAGTTCTTCGGCAGTAGCTTCACGCACATCAACCACCGAACCTTCGAAATGTAAATTCTTTCCGGCCAGCGGGTGATTAAAGTCCATGGTTACTTCGGCCGGATTGATGGCTTTAATAACTCCGTTGAACTGTTGGCCCTGATCGTTGCGCATCGGAACAATATTTCCCACTTTGCACACTTCGGAATCTAAAACACCTTCGTTGTGAAAAATGCTTATCGGCAGATTTACCACACCCTGCAGATCATATTCGCCGTATGCATCAGCAGCAGCAACATTAAAAGCAAAATTATCGCCCACCTTCAAATTATTTACGTTGGTTTCAAAACCGGGAATGAGGTTGCCCGAGCCAAACAAAAATACGAAGGGTTGTTTGGCATCAACTTCTTCTATTAAGGTTCCGTTTGCATCTGTTTCAGTGAGGCGATACGTCAAAGAAACTACTTTGTTTTTGTCTATTTTCATGTTATAAAATTAAGGCGGCAAAAATACTATTTTATTTTTGGATTTGCCTTGCTTGAAATATTTAAATTCACGACCGTATACTTCATTAACTAAATTACCGTTAGCTTAAATATTTGCAACAACAATTTTCGGCCTGCAATTAATTAATTTGTATTTTTGCATCTTATGAAAACAAACAATACCCCATTCCGATTCCTTGCCTTAGCCTTGGTGATCCTTATAAGCCTACCCGGATTTGCCCAGCGTAAAACCACCGCTCCGGTTTATATTGCAAAACATCAGACACAAAGCGGTACAAAAACCCCGAACGATACTTTATTGCCCGGTAATCTCCCTTTTGTTGCTACCCCAAATTATGTCATGATCCCTTCCGACAATGGAGGCTATGTATTGGGGACCAACGGCTGGAACGATAAATGCAAATGCGAAGAATTTAAAATTACGTATAATTACACTATAGAAGGCGCAATTTATTGGTTTGGATATAAAAGGGCTGATTCTTCAGGACTGGTTAAATTTAGTGTTTGGAATATGGACGGAACAACAGGTACCACACATGATACGACGAACCAGCCGTGCCCGGGAACTCTTTTTGAATCTTATATCGATACCATCACAAACATAGACACATCATCCAATCTCAATCAGGCTTATGTAGTGATGTTTCCTGTTCCGATACAGATTACATCCAATTACTGCATAGGTTTCGATATGTCAGAAATTAACGGCGATTCAATAGCCATGGTTAGTACTACCAGCGGACAGGGTGGAAACCTTGAACTGGTGTGGGAACAATGGAGCACTGACAACAAATGGTATACATTGCAGGGTGCACAATGGGACAGCAGTTCGCTCGATATCGATGCGATGGTTCTTCCTATCATTGATAATACCGCAGGTACTGTCGAACACGGAGAATTTATTTCAGGCATCAAGTTAAGCCAATCGTACCCGAACCCGAATCCCGGCGAATGTATGATCAGCTACGAACTTTCAACCCCACAAGCATCAGCCAGCCTCGAAATTATTGACATGAGCGGAAAACGCGTATATTTCAACAATGATATCGACAAATGTCAGGGTATCCATCAAAACACCATTGATGTTTCAGGACTTAAGAACGGAATATATTTCTACATCCTGTCAGCAGGCAGCGGAAGGATCGCCAAGAAAATGACCATTGAAAAATAATTAATATTCTTTAAAGAGAAAAAGCCCGAAGAAACAGTTCTCCGGGCTTTTTTATTTGATTGTTCTTTGGTTCTATTTATAGTTTTCAACCGGTTCGCAAGAACAAACCAGATTTCTGTCGCCAAAGGCATCATCAATGCGGGTTACCGTGGGCCAGTATTTATCATCTGCCGACCACGACATAGGGAAAGCAGCTTTTTGACGGCTGTACGGGAATTTCCATTCATCGGCCGTAACCATCTGAGCCGTGTGAGGTGCATGTTTAATTAAATTGTCGGCCCTGTCGGCTTTGCCCGAAGCTATGTCGTCGATCTCTTTTTTAATTTCGATCATGGCTTCAACAAAACGGTTGAGTTCGTAAAACGGTTCGCTTTCGGTAGGTTCAACCATCAGGGTGCCATGAACGGGGAATGCAACCGTGGGCGCATGGAAACCATAATCCATCAGGCGTTTTGCAATGTCGATGGCGCCTATGCCTGTTTGATGATCGATCTCGTTACAATCAAGTATCATTTCGTGAGCAACACGACCTTTTGAACCCGAATACAAAACAGGATAGTATTTTTCCAGACACGACTTCAGGTAATTCGCATTCAAGATGGCATATCGTGTTGCTTCGGTGAGGCCTTCACCGCCCATCATTTTAATGTATGCATACGAAATGGTCAGTACAGAAGCACTGCCAAAAGGAGCCGACGAAACAGCCGTTATTCCTTCTTTGCTGTTGATGCATTTGCAATAGATGTGTTGCGGGAGAAAATCGACCAAATGTTTTGCAACACCGATCGGACCAACTCCGGGACCTCCGCCGCCATGAGGTATGGCAAAGGTTTTATGCAGATTTAAATGGCAAACATCGGCACCTATGCGGGCAGGACTGGTAAACCCAACCTGAGCATTCATATTGGCACCGTCCATATATACCTGTCCACCGTTTTGGTGAATAATATCTACAATTTCAAGTATATTTTCTTCAAACACACCATGTGTAGACGGGTAAGTAACCATCAAAGCCGAAAGCGTATCTTTATACAAAACTGCTTTTTCGCGCAGATCGTTGGTATCAATATTTCCATTCTGGTCGCAATTTACAACTACAACTTTTAGTCCCGCCATTACAGCGCTTGCAGGATTGGTGCCGTGGGCCGATGCAGGTATCAACACAATATCGCGTTCGTGATGTCCGCGGCTCGAATGATATTGGTGAATCACCATCAAACCGGTGTATTCGCCTGCAGCTCCCGAATTGGGCTGAAATGAAACCGCTTCGAATCCGGTGATGTTGCACAGGGCTTTTTCCAGTTCGTTGATCATAAACAGATAGCCTTCGGCCTGATCGGCAGGCACGAAAGGATGTATGTTGCCAAATTCGGGCCAGCTCAGGGCAAACATTTCGGTGCCGGCATTCAGTTTCATGGTACACGAACCTAATGGTATCATGGCGCGGTTGAGCGAAAGGTCTTTAATTTCGAGTTTCTTGATGTAGCGCATCATTTCGGTTTCCGAATGATAGGTGTTGAAAACAGGATGTGTCAGATACGTCGTGGTACGTTGCAATCCGGCAGGAATGGTTTCTATTTTTTCACATTCCGATTTGTTGCAAACATAAGCTGCAAAGCTTTTGTTATTGGCTTTGGCAAAAACAGCGAGCAACTGATTTACCTCCTGCAAAGTGGTGGTTTCGTCGAGCGAAATGCCGATGCTCTTTTCGTCGATATAACGCAGATTCATCTTATTTTCGAGCGCCATACTGCGGATATCTTCAGCCTTCACATTTTCGGGCAATATCACTTTCAGCGTATCGAAAAAGTATTCGTTTTCCTGTGTGTATCCCAGTTTGATGAGTTCCTGATTTAGTACACCCGTTAGTATGTTGATGTGGCGGGCAATCTCTTTCAAACCTTTTGGCCCGTGATACGCGGCATACATGCCCGACATGATGGCCAGCAAAGCTTGAGCAGTACAGATATTAGATGTAGCGCGTTCGCGTTTGATATGTTGTTCGCGGGTTTGCAAAGCCATGCGCAAAGCACGGTTTCCGTTAGCATCAACCGAAACACCGATGATACGGCCGGGGATGCTGCGTTTGAATTTTTCGGCAACAGCAAAATATCCGGCATGCGGACCACCAAAACCCATCGGCAAACCAAAACGCTGCGTGCTGCCACACACCACATCGGCACCCCATTCGCCCGGAGGTGTGAGCAGGGTGAGCGAAAGCAGATCGGCAGCAACGGCTACCGACAAACCTGCGGCATGAGCCTGCTCGGTAAAAGCGGCATAGTTATGAATTTTACCGCAGGAAGTGGGATATTGCACCAATGCGCCGAAATAGGTGGCATCGGGTTGAAATTCGTGATGTTTGCCGATAACCAATTCGATGCCTAAGGGTTTCGAACGGGTTTTGAGCACTTCAACGGTCTGCGGAAACACGCATTTGGAAACGAAAAAACGGTTCACGTTGTTTTTAACCTGATCGCGGCTGCGGGCATTGAAAAACATCACCATGGCTTCGGCGGCGGCTGTGCCTTCGTCGAGCAGCGATGCGTTGGCAATGGGCATAGCCGTGAGGTCGGAAATAACAGTTTGGAAATTGAGCAAAGCTTCGAGGCGGCCCTGCGAAATTTCGGCCTGATAGGGCGTGTAGGAAGTGTACCAACCCGGGTTTTCCAATATGTTGCGGGTGATAACGCCGGGAGTGATGGTGCCGTAGTAGCCCAAACCGATAAAACTGCGGAATATTTTGTTTTTTGCAGCCACCTGTTTGATGTGGTTCATGAATTCGTATTCGTTGATGCCCTTGGGATTATCGAGAGGCTGAGCCAGACGGATGGATTTGGGAATGGTTTGGTCGATAAGTTCATCGATGGAAGCAACTCCGATCTGCTGAAGCATCTTTTCAACTTCCTTACCTCTGGGGCCATTGTGCCTGTTAACAAAATTATTAGTGATCATGATATTTGAATTTTATATGGAGAAATTAGTGTGAATTTTACGGGGCAAAGATAGTAAGTTAGCGGGAAAATATCCTTGCCGAACGGAATTATTTTGGGGTGATTTTCGGAGGGGAAGAAAGTGGGGGAAATGGAGGAATGGAAGGATGGAAAAATGGAAAGATGGAGGAATGGAAAAATGGAAATGTGGAAAGATGGAGGAATGAAGATATTGGTGGAAGATCGAGCCTGAGTTGAACGGATTATGAAAGGCCTTTTTGCAATGAATGGAGTTTTTTACACATCCTTTACTGTATTTTTGATATCCTTTATTCTATTTTGCATTTCCTTTATCGTATTTTTGACATCCTTTACTCTATTTTGCACTTCCTTTATCGTATTTTTGATTTCCTTTATTCTATTTTGCACTTCCCTTATCGTTTTTTGGATTTCCTTTATCGTTTTTTGGACTTACCTTACCGTTTTATGAGTTGAATCAGCTGTATGTGTGGTAATAAGAGAATGTTTGGAAGGATGGAATAAATTAATGGAATTCTTTTGTCATTTCCTTAACGCTTACACAAATACTATTTCACACCCTTGGCACGTTTTATGCAATTGTTGCGTGTCTTAAAAAATAATCATCATGAAAACCTTACCAACAATCCTCACTTCAGCAGCCTTATCATTGATGCTGTTGATATCAAATCTTTCGTATTCGCAGTCGGCCACCGATAAGACGGATAAAACGGATAAAACCAAACCAAGCACGGCTGCTCAATCTAAAAAAGGAACAACCAACGTAAGCGAAACAAAAGCCGGATCAGTTTCAACCGTCAAAACCGGCGAACAAACCAAAACCACCAACGTTTCGACCGGAACCAATGTTTCGACCGAAAAAGAAACTCCTGAAGGAAATGTAACCGTTACCCCAACCAAAACAACGGGAGCAAGCAATTCGAGAGCAGTAAAACCTTTGGTTAAAGCAAACTCTGCAGGCAGTGTTCAGAAAACAGCGGCTTCATCCGCTTCCAAAACATCGACGGGGACGGGTAAACCAACTTCTACTACCTCGAATTCAAAATCAATAAAAAACGCTCACAGAACCAAGATCACGGCAAAGTCGACAAATGAAAATCATGCCAATACGAGCACAACAATAAAAAAATAAAAAAATTTTTTCGCCTTATACAATAATCTTTTTTCGGCATCGTTATTAGCATTAATTCGATAAGCAATTGTGTCGGATTCAATGTTCACGCAATTGATAATTGATTTTTTTCTTTTCATGGGTTGAAGGCCTGCACGCAAGTGCAGGTCTTCTTTTTTTAGGTATTACCTATTGTGTAATGACAGGTTAAACCGAATGATTGTTATTGGAACTCACAATATCTTTTACGATTTAGTATTATTTTTTATATTTGCTACACCAATTGTTATCGATAAAAATACTTTGGAAGATATCAGGAGCTGTTGGCAGGTTAAAAACATTTAGCAAAACCAAAACTTCAACAAATGGAGGCATTAAAACCCAACGAAGGACGCGCAAAATTTGCCATTATCTTTATCTGGATCGTGATGGCGATGGAAATCATTTCGCTCATCTCCGATTATTTTCAATACACCCTGCTGCAGTCGGCAGCCAACGGAGAAACCTTAGAAATGGATGTTGCCACGGCCAACGATACCCGACAACGAGTAATTGCAGTATTACACCTGATATTTTTTGTGATTTCGGGCATCACTTTCATACAATGGTTCCGGCGCGCTTATTATAATCTGCATTTAAAAACAGACACGCTGACACACCACGAAGGCTGGGCTGCAGGCAGCTGGTTTACCCCTATCGTGAACTTTTATCTGCCTTATCAGATCATGAAAGAACTCTATGTTGAAACCCGCAAATTGTTTATCCCAAAATGGGGTGACGAAACGCAAAACCTCAGCACCACTTTGGTTGGCTGGTGGTGGGCTTTGTGGATCATATCTTCTGTTCTCGGTCAGATCGTCTTTCAGGTTACCATGCGGGGTGACAATACCATCGATACATTGTCGTTTACCACCATGACCAGCATGATCGAATCAATTGTTGATATCCCTTTGGCCATCATAACTTTTAAAGTTATAAAAGATTATTCGAGGGCCGAACTTCTGCTTTTTGACCTGCATGATGAAAATCCCGAAGACCCAAATCATCCCGAACTGATCATACACTATGCAGAAGAAATAAAAACCGAAAATCAGGAAGAGGTTTAACCGATATTATTTAATATTACTTTTGCGGAGATCAATTTACGCTTCGGCAACTCCACATGGAACATCTGCAGGTTGACAAACCAAAAGACAGAGATGGCTTACGAAACAAGTTTGCCAAAGAATATTTCATCCGCAGGCGTCAGCTCAGCTGGATGATAGCCGGCAAAAAGTTTGCTCATGCTGACGACACCATTTCGCTGAACCATTCGCTCATCCGGCACCGTTCGTTTCTTTTGCGTCCTTTGAAAGATGTTGATATGATATTGCAGCATAATAAAGTTACGAACCTTAAAATTGCTATTGGTCATATTCATAAATTTGTGATCAAGCCCGGTCAGACCTTTTCGATATGGCGACTTGTAGGACGTCCAACCAAAGCTAAAGGTTATCTCGACGGGCTCACGCTCAACAATGGTAAAATATCGCGGGGAACCGGAGGCGGATTATGTCAGCTGGGAAATCTGCTTTACTGGATGGCGCTCCACACTCCATTAACTATTACCGAACGCTGGCGCCACAGCTACGATGTTTTTCCCGACATCAACCGCACCATACCCTTTGGATGCGGAGCTACCTTATCTTATAATTACATCGACCTGCAACTGCTGAATAATACCGAACATACTTTCCAGATCATTTTGTGGCTCGACAAAGAGTACCTCAACGGAGAAATACGCTGCAGCAGCGAACTGAATGTAAAATACGAGGTGTTCGAAACCGACCACAGCTTTCAGCATCAATGGTGGGGCGGCTACACCCGTCACAACAAGATATGGAAACGCATCACCAACCTGAGCGACCAATCGCAAAAAGAAGAACTGGTGACCAGCAACGAGGCTATTATGATGTATAACCCCCTGCTGAACAAATAAGATCAGTCGCCCACTTTCACCCGTATACCTTCGGAATGTGAAGTAAATTCAGGTGCATACATGCATTCGATGGTGGTTACTCCGTTCGAGAAATCGCCTTTTTGCGAAACGAACAAGGGATACTCGAACACATAAGTGCCTTTCGACAAATAATCGAAGAAGAAGTTGGTAGAAGCGTCGCGAGTGCTTTCGTAATATCCCAATCCGTCCTGATATTTGTATTGCGAGATCACGTTTATGGGTTCGAAACCCGAAGCGCGCATATCTTTCATGTGAACGTATTGCATGTCGCGGTCAACGCGCAGTTCGATGCGTACTTTAAGCTTGTCTCCTACTTTCAGTTTGGTGGCGGAAGTAACAGGCTCTATCACAGGGCCCGTGGCCGACGACCTTTCAACGAACAATTTCTTGGTCAATTGCAAAGGAGTTACGGCCGGAGTTATTTTATCAAGTTGTTCGAAATATTGCCAGTATACGGCTCCCCAGGCTGCGCCATCGTCGGTCTTGGTAACGGTGATGTTTCCCATTTCGGGTTTTATTTCCGTTCCGCTCCACGAGGTTTTAAAATAGCCAGTTCCTGCTTCCACCTTCACACCGTCCATTTGTTTGGGATCGATTACCTGATTGCCCACCTTCACTTCAACCAGCTTATCGCTTGCCAGCATATCGGTGCCGCGCAGCAGCAATGCGTAGCAGGCATCGGCTGTGGCCACGGTTGTTTTCCAGTCCTGCGTTTGCTTTTGTTTGAGCAGCCAGAGTTTCATATCTTCCACGGCTTGCCGGTCGTTGGTTACTTCACTGAAACATTCAATGAGCACCGATTGCGTTTCAACGGGCGCTTCATACCAGTAGTATCCGCCTTCGTTGTCGCGCCAGTACATACCCATTTCTTCCGAATGCAGTGCGGTTTCTTTAATCGAACGAATGATATCGGCGGGAGTATTGTCATCTCCATAACGTTTCAATGCAGTAGCGAGCATGGCTTGCAAATATTTGGTGTTTTTCGGCCAGTACTTTTGCGCTTGTCCTTTATAATAAGCAAAAGCCTCTTTATTGCCCGAACTCAGCTCGAAATCGCTGTTGAAGAAACTGCGGGCATACAGATACTGTATCTGGGTTTCGCCCAAATGGTTTTCTTTAAGGTCCGTTTTATAATTCTTCAGCAAATACTCATAATCTTCACTTATCTTATTATCGAGATATGCCACGGCATTGCGGAGCATGTTCCATGCTTTGGAGTTGTTGCGCAGGCTGGTGATGCCGAGTTTATCCAAACGTCCCAATCCGGCAACAATATATTGCGTGATGTAGCGGTCGTCGGGCATACCATCGAACCAAGGCCAGGCGCCGTTCGAAGCCTGCTTTTGAATAAGCTTGTTGAGGGTTTTGCTCAGCTCGTTCGACATGGTGTTCAAGTCGAATAACAATGCAATGCGGTGTTTGCGTTCGGTTTCGTCTTTGGCGTTCAGCACCCAGGGCGTTTCTTCCAGCATCAGGCTCTTCAGGTCCTGATTCTTTTCAAGATTCGAAAGCAAGGCATCGGGAGTGAGATTTTTCCAGCTGTCGAACACGGCTTTTATCTTCGGACTTGAATTCATGATGTGTTCGGCAATGCTGTTGGCATAAAAACGATTGAAAACCTGCTCCGAACATTCGTAAGGATATTCCATAAGATAAGGCAGCGCTTGTATGGCATACCAGGCAGGATTTGAAGTATATTCGAGCGTGAGTTTATAGTTGCTCAGTGTTTTCGAACTTCCTGAATTCAACAGCTTGGTAAAAGAAAAGTTCTTGCTTTGCTTACCGTTGACAGGCAGCGGCAGGGTTTCGGTGATCAGCATACGGTTCGAAAGCACGGGAATTGTCATCTCTTCGCCATCGGTATAGTCGCCTGATTTCGCTTTAACGCGATAGGTAAAGGCGCTCAAACCCTGCGGAACCACTATCTTCCAGGTAACCGAAGTGCTTTGCCCTTTCTTTACCGTGAACGATTGAGTGGAACTAACATTTCCAAGCTGGGCATCAATGGGCGTCATGCTGAGGGCATCAAAAAACACAGCTGTGGCTTCGCCTGTCAGATCTTTGTCGGCAACATCCGAAATTTTTGCTGAAATATATATGGTATCGCTTTCGCGCAAAAAACGGGGAGCATTAGTAGCCACCATCAGGTCTTTTGATGTTACCGCTTCTTTTTCGATCTGTCCGAATTTCAAATCTTTTGTATGGGCAAACGCCATGAATTTCCAACGCGTCAAGGCTTCGGGTATGGTGAACTTTATCACCACCCCGCCTTTGTCGTCGGTGGTTAATGTAGGATAGAAAAAAGCTGTTTCGTTAAAGTTCTTTCTCACGGCAGCGGCATTCCCTGCATTGTTCTGTCTTCCGCCTTCATCTGCTTTTTTGGTCCATCCATCGGCAGTTACCTTATCTCCTTCTCCTTTTTGGCCGGACACATATCCTAATGCAATGCCCCCAACAGGATCATTTACGCCATTATCTTTACTTTTCTTCTTGCCTTCGGTTGGTTTGGATGCAGGTACCAACGCTACTTCATCAACTTCTTCAGTAACGGCAGTGGCAAACGTACCTCCGCGAAACACCATACGGTTATTATATGCATAATAACTAACGAACCCAAACCAGTTGAGAGCGTCGTACTGATTATATTTATACATGTATTTTTCCGACGGCATCATCACACAGGTGCTTTGATGCGTGGTGAACGGATAATAGTTCTCCCAATAAAGGGCTCCATAGTTATAGCTCAGGATATCGAAGTACCAGTTGTTGTTGCGGAAATTATCGAGCGAAGCATCATACAGGGTAGCCACCATTTCGGCAGCTATTTTATCGGAACCGCTGCCGCTGATCTTTATCTTCCATTCTTCCTGCTGCCCGGGAGTCAGCTTATCGCGGAAACTTTCGAATTCCAGCTTCAGCATCTTGTTGGTGAAAGGCACACTGATGGTAATATCGGCTCTGTAGCTGCGCCCGTTCTTAACGGTTAAGAGATGAACGGTAACATTTCCCCTATAATCTTCCAATACCGGGATCTCGATAATTTTTGTTTCGTTGCTAAGATCAATGAACTCTTTATGCAATATGGTGCCGCGCTGGTCGATCTCGTAAAGTATCTTCACATCTTTATCGGCCGAGCCCACTATAAACGAAGCTTTTTCGCCGGGCTCGCAATTGGTTTTGATGGCCGAATAATAAAACACATCTTTGGTAGGAGGCTTGGTATCGGTAGTAGTATATACCGAAAAATAATTCCTCGATTTCACTTCTTCACCGCTCGGGTCGTTGGCCGATATCTCGAGCATGTATTGGCCCGAAGCATATCCTTTAATGTTGTCGATGATAAACTTTTTGCTTGATGCGGTGTTGAATTCTTTAACCAAAAGCGGTTTCCCGATATCCCATTTATACATGTCGGTTTCATCGGCATACAGATCGGAGGGGAAAAGCTTGTAATATTCTTCTTTCGACAAGAGATATTTGTCGGGTTTGGCCCACAGGCGCGAACGATACACCTTATCGGGCTGTTTCAACTGATACACTTTTATCAATCCTTTGGTGTTGACCGGGAAATTATCGAGATTCACCGCGTTGATATCGTATTCATTCTTTTCTTTTTTATCGACCTCCGAAGGGATATAGGTGGTAAGCAGCAGCGATGTGTATCCCACCGAGAGCGTCTTGGACGAGGAATGCGTTTCGCCGTTGATATCGGTAACATCAACGTAAACGGTGTAGTTGAACACGGGTTTCTGAGCTTTATCGAGGGTTAAGTCGGGGACTGCTTTGAAATTAACGGTAAACTTGCCGTCGGCATCGGTTTGAACCGTGCCGTTGGTGATTTCCATATCGGCAACGGAAGGAAAACTAAAGTAACACCAATAACCCCAATACGGAAAAGTGGTGTTGCGAACCACACGATATTTCACACTTGCGCCATCAACAGCATTGCCGGCATAAGCTTTAGCATTGCCCGACACGGCAACCATATCGTTCAGCTTCGGGGTGGTGCGCAGGGTATCCATCACCACTTCAAATTTCGGACGTTTATATTCCTCCACCGAAAAATAAACCGAGCCCACGCCGTCGGTGATATACATCTGGCCCGTGATGCCGTTGGCAGGGGCGGTGAAACTGCCGTTCACCGTTCCATATTCGTTGGTTACCAGATCGAGATGTGCCGCTTCCTGATAATTGACATCAAAGAGCTTGACCGTTGTGCTGTAGTTGGTTTTTATGGTATATTTCTCGCCTTCCCTATCCAGAATAATGCCTTTGAAATAAACGGTTTGCCCGGGGCGATATATGGCACGGTCGGTGAAATAGAACGAGCGGATGGTTTTCTTCTCAACCGCGGCAACATTATTTGCATATTGGCTGAAATAATTGTCGGTAACCAGTTGATCGTCGTCTCTCGACATTTCGGCGTAGAAATATTTGTAGCTATAGGCTTCCCCGGTGAGCGGAGGCATTTCAATCAGGCCCGTTTCGCCCGTATTATATTTTTTCCAGGTAACATAATCGTATCGGGAAGTGGTATAGTTGTATTGCTGAAAGAAAGTCTCAACCTTTACGTTCTTCAGCGGCTCTCCGCTTTCGCGGTCGAGGACATAAAAATCCATTCCGCCCGTTGCATTCAAGCGTGAGATATAGCTGAAGCGCGAAATCCAAAAGTTGTTGTAGGCCACAGGCAGGTCTTTGGTCGCGAATTCCGCATCGGGAGCTGCCAACAGTATATAATAACCGTAATCCAGTTCGGGCATGCTGATTTCGACGCTGTGCTGCTGATAATCTTTGTCGTCGGGCAAATCCAAACTCCATTCTTTCACGCTTTTTAGTTTCAGATAATATTCAACGAGGTCGGCATTGTATAATTTTTCGCGGATGGAGCGGTCTTTATCCACATCCATCTTTATCAAACGGAAATAAACTTTGGGAGCGTTTTTGTAAGTAACCAAAGTACGGAAGGTTTTTTGAGGCGTGTTGATGTTTTCGGTGGTGAGGGCAAGCGTCGGAAGCGTGATCTCGTTGAGCAGGCATTTGCAATTGTTGGCCCCCTGAGTTTTGGGGAATTTATCCATCACGTTGCGGCACACATCACAGGCTTTTTTGGCATCCCACTTTGCCGAATCGGAAACAGCGGGGTTGTATGTTTTGGAGCGTTCGTTGTAATAAACGGCTATCTGATACGCTATGGCTGATGAAGCAGGCAAAAGGTCGTATGTTTTTTCCATGTTGACAAGAGCATCAATATAAAGTCGGTCTTTATTGTCGACAACAGAATTCTTACGAACAAAATCGAGGCGCTCAAGGTCGGCATCTATCAGGGCGGTGGGGTCGGAGTCGGTAAGATGAAATTTGATGATGTCCTGCAATATGCATAAGCCGTAATAGTCGAGCGACAACGAATCGGCCGAAGTGAATTTGTAAACCGCAAAGCCGTTGGCGGGCGAAAAGAGCGCGGCATCGTTCATCACGAACTTATCTATGGGCTGGGTGAGGCCGCTTTCGGAGTTGGTGAAGAAATCAACGGCACGCTGCGCCACAAAATCGAACAGCGTGGGCCTGAACCGGCGCGAACTGTCGCCGATGCTTATCACAGCATCATACAGATCGATCTTCACGCTTTTCAAAAGCGCGGCATCCTGTAGCGACAGGCGATAGTTGCCAACCACTTTCGAAATAATTTGGCGCAGATCCCAGGTTTTGATATCGTCGGTAACGTAGCCCTGAGTTTCGGTGCGGTTCAAAAATGCATAGCGGTTGCGCTGATAATATCCCCAGTAGAGTTCGGCCAACACCGAGTGTAAAACCTGTTTGGCAGGCGCGTGAGCCGTGCTGAGTTCGCTTTGTACATCAGTTATGGCCTTTTCGTAATAGTCTTCTTCGAACATGGACGAGATGCGCAGTTTATAGATCACCGCTTTAACATATTGTGGATAGTTGGCGGTGGTTTTGGCATCGGCATAAACAGCGTTCACCACTTCCAATGCCGATTTGGGCAGGTCTTTTCCGATAAGCGAATCGGCTTTGCGCCATTGGGCTTTATAATCGTTGCCGGGCTTGATGCCCGATGTTTTAAACTGTTGATAGCCGGCGGCAGTAGTGTTTGCATTTGCGAAAAAACCGAACAACAAAAGGAAGACGAAACCAATGAAACGAATTTTCATAACGATGGAATTAGGAATAATGGATTACAAAGTAACGAAATTCCATAAGAATTTTTAATTTTATTTTAGGAGATGAGGATTAAGGGGTCGTTGTGGGGGATCAGGGGATTTGAATTGAAAATTGGTTTGAGTTTTGAACTTTTTGACGATTTTGTTACATGGCTGAAAGGGTTGTATTTCGTTTGGGTACGTTAAGGTAAGTAATGGGTAGTATAAAGTAGATTGTGTAAACAGGTTTAAAGGAGAGTTTGCTTGTGCTAAAGTGGAGCGTAGCGGAACGAAGCACAAGCAAACTCTGGGATTTTTTATTTACTTTTAAACCAAATACTAATATGGAAAACAAAAA
>CAIWKO010000050.1 GCA_903913285.1 uncultured Bacteroidales bacterium
ATTCTTTGAGTTCTTTTGATAATAAACGTATTAATTCGGCCTTTTCTTCTCTGCTTAAGTCCTGTACAACTTTTTGTAAATCCATGACAATTTTGTTTCTTCAAAAGTAATCATTTTCTACAATATCATAAAACATAACCATTGTTTTTTATCGGCCGAGCGAAGAATTTTTAAAAATGTTTGCCTGTCCTTTTTATTTACCTTGAAAAAATAATAGGTAAAAACGCTTCCCATCATCTTACGCATGGCCCATAAGGATGAAAAACCGGGAGGTTTCACTTTAGGTTTGTATTTGATGCCTTTAACAAAATTCAGTGCCCGTTCTAAAAACAGGTCGTGCTGATAAATACCATCCCAATAATTTGCCAAACCCTCAAAAAGCTCGATGCGCGACATTTTTTGGGGGATGATATTGGTGATGATATCCAGTTTGTCGTTGGCCTCTTCATGTTCGGTAGTGATAAGTCGTCCCTGACGTTTGTAGTCGTACCACATTTTGGTGCCCGGAGGCGCTGCCAACGGATGGCAGATATGAAAAACAATGTCGGCTTCCTGAACAAAGGCAGCGGTTTTTTCGAAAACCGTATGGTCGTCCGAATCAGCGCCTATTATCATGTGTGCCAAAACTGCCATGCCATACGATTGAATTTTTTTGATAGCTTCGGCCGCCGAAACACCTATATTTTGTTTCTTGTTCATATCCTTCAGCGACTCGTCGTTCACCGATTCAATACCGATCATCAGGTTATAGAAATTGGCGTCGGCAAGCAGTTCGAGCAACTCATCGTCCTCTGCAACTGTTATGTCGAGCTGAGTAAAAAATCCCATAGGAACTTTAAAGGAATTATTCAACACGATGAGCCTGCGCAACAATTCTTTCACATATTTCCGGTCGCCTGCAAAATTATCGTCGGCAATAAAAACCATCATAACTTTCAGGTCGTTCAGGCGTTTAATTTCTTCAAGCACCTGGTCGATGGTTTTGCAACGGGGCTTACGGCCATAAGTATAAATAACATCACAAAAACTGCAGTCGAACGGACATCCGCGCGTGGTTTGCACCGACACCGAATTATAGGAGCAAATATCTTTTCCGATCAGTTCCCAGCGTGGGGGTGGGGTTTTGGTCATGTCGGGTTTCGAAACATTCTTGTAAACCTTCAGATAGTTTCCGGTTTTATAATCTTCCAGAAATCGTGGCCAGGTTTCTTCGGCTTCGCCATGGAAAACGACGTCAATATCTTCTTTGTTCTTATAAATCAGTATTTCGACACCGATGCCTCCAACCACTATGAGCGCATTTGGGCATAATTGACGGCAGGCCTTGGCTATTTTTAAACTACGCGAAAGTTGATTTGAGGTAATTGAAATGCCTATAATATCGTAGGTTTTTCCGGGTAAAAAGTTTTCCGCGGGTCCGCGCATATACTCATCGTGAATTTCAACCTCGTGTTCGGGCGGAGTGAGAGCTGCAACCGTAGCCACAGCATGCGGTGCTGTGAATGCTCTGGCAAACAGATAGGGTATTTGACGAATAATTAAATTATCAATTTCGTCCGGCGAGCCCGGGCTTATCAGCAGTATCTTCATGTAGTATCAGCGTAAAAGTTTTTGCATAGCAGAGTATTAGTTTCTCGTACTTTTTTCCAAAAATACACTTTTTTGTTAAAAAATTGTAATTATAAAATGCAAACTACCTACAAACGCTTCTCTTCTATCATCAATTTTCTGATACGGAGCAAACTGCGGAACATAGGCTCGTTCAAATTATTTTCTGCCCGGTATTGTATAGTTTCCTTCATCATCTCGGGTGATGGGCGGACATCGGAAGTGAATAAAATATTATGTTTCCGGCCTATTTTTTCTCTGAGATACACAGAAAGCTTTTCGTGCGGAAAGGAAGGCGAATCGTAGAAGACAGGCTTTAACAGCGAGTCCCCGGCCTGGATCATGCCTTCGCTGAGCGCAATATCATAAAGTTTGGTAAAAGGATAGATCCGGAGACTTGTTGCAATAAAAACAAGATCCTCCGGCGATATATAATCTTCAATAAAAGCAAAGGTTTCGTCGATGGTTGAATGTGTTTCGCCGGGGCCGCCAAAAACGAAGAACCACATAGTAGGCAGGTTGTGTTTTTTTAGCAACAAAGCAGTTTTTTGCAATTGTTCGAGCGAAAAATTCTTTCTGAGGTTATTGAGCATCACGGGCGAAGCTGTGTCGGGTGTGGAGTCAATTTGTGTAAATCCTGCTTCCATCATCAACAAAAGGAGTTCTTCACTAGTGTTTTCCGGGTTGATGCCCATGGTGCGCATCCTGACTTTTAATTTTCGCCCGATGATCTCGCGGCAAATGGCTTCAGCGTGCCCGGCAGGGTCGTTGAAGGTGGAATCTACAAACTCAAAACAAATATCGCCGAGCTCTTTGTTCACAGTTTCAATTTCATCTGCAATATCTATTGCATCGCGGCTCCTGAAGTTTTTTCCTTCTATCACAGGATAGGTGCAATAAATGCAATTGTGGGCGCAACCTCTTTTTGTTTGAATGGGGTAGGCCCCGCGCTCGGCATACGGTTTGAAATCGATATACTTGCTGATACCGGAATGAAATCGTTTTGCGGGGTGCAGGCAAGCTATTATTTGTTTATTGATAGTTGGGCTACCATTTCTGATAACGATACCTGGAATGGACGAAACATCCCTATTGGTTTCTAAATGGTCGAGTAACAGACCAAATGATTCTTCTCCTTCGCCCACGATACCATAGTCTAAACCGAGATAATCGAGTGTCTCGGACGGAAATATACTAAATCCGCTGCCACCGGCAATAATGGGAGCAGCCGTGATATTTTTCAGCGGTTTGATGAATGTATCATTCACTTTATCGAGAAAAAAATCTTTTGTTTGTATCGACATCGAGTCGATATTGCGTATGCTGCAGCCAATATAGTCGGGTTTAAATTCGGTAACGCATGCAGGCAAATTTTTGCCTTCATCGAACATTCCGTCATAAACCTTTACGATATAGTGATCTTCGAGGCTTTGTGCAATTATGCATAAACCAATAGGAGGAACCGGATAAGGAGTTTTTTCGGTGTTTGTATTTATCAGTAAAACCTTTTTCATAGTTTCATTGCTTCAATAAAACTGAAAGGTGTTGCATTTTCGATGATACGTTTGAGTTTAAAACCTGAATCGTTCAAAAGCTTTTCGAATTCCTCACGGGTTCTTTCTTTTCCGCCGGTTGTTCCGATAAGCATCTGCAGATCGATAAATTTCCCGAACGAAGGTTTGTTATTAGGTTTGATTATGGTTTCTATCAACAGCAAACGGGTTTCGGGAAGCATCGCGGCATGAAGGTTCTTGAGTATTTCAACCGATCTTACGTCGTCCCAGTCGTGCAAAATGTTCTTCAAAATATACAGATCGCCCTGAGCGGGAACACGGTCAAAAAAGCTGCCTACAACAATATTGCACCGGCTTTCAACCCCGTTGCGTTTCAACAGTTCTTTGGCCTCGGTAACTACATGCGGCTGATCGAACAAAATGGCTTCAACATTCTTGTATTTCGACAGGATCTGCGAAAGCAAATGTCCCTGCCCGCCGCCAATATCGACAATAAGTTTGTATTGCCCGAAATTATAAGCATTCACAAAAATACTCCCCGACAGTTCGGCAGTTTCGGTCATGGCTTTATTGAAAATAACGTTCTTCTCGGGATTTTTCTCCAAAAACTCGAAGGGCTCCATGTGAAACTTATGTGTAATGGCATTTTCGCCGGTTTTCACACAATTAAACAGATCGCCAACCAGGTCCCAGTTATTGGTTCCCAAGTGATGCATCACGAAATATTTCACCGATTCTTTTTTCGTAAGCAAAGCTTTCGAAAGACTCGTGTTCTTAAAAGTTTTGCCGCGAAGTTCTTTAAAAATGCCTTCCCCGGCCAAAGCTCTCAGCATTCTGTAGAGTGCTTCTTCATTGCATTGCGATAGTTCTGCCAGTTTCGAAACCGGCATAGGTCCCGGCTCCAGCAAATCGGGAATGTTTAATTGCGCGGCCACTTCAATAGATTTTGCTTTCCAGAATGAAGAAGCTTCTTCGAGCAAAACAAAATTGGCCGGAAGCATTTTCTTCGCGATCCGGATCAGGAAATTTCGCAGGCCGATAGTTGCCTTTATTACAAAAAGCGGAGGAAGTTTTTTGTCTTTCGGTTTATCAGACATCAGGTTTTTTTTGGTAAAATTACAAATTGTTTACAATATCGTCAAATGCCCCATATCAGTCTTTGTATTTGAACTTATAGATCAAGCGGAACGATCTGTCGTAGGTTAGATAGCTCCAGGCCCAGTTGATGAATATTTGCAGACGGTTTTTAACGCCCACTATAGCCAGTAGATGAATAAATGTCCACACCAGCCATGCGAACAAACCTTTAAAACTGATGAAAGGCAATTGAACAACGGCTTTGTTCTTACCGATGGTAGCCATCGAACCTGAATCTTTGTAGTGAAATTCCGAATGTGCTTTTCCGACAGGTCCCGAATTAAGATTATGCGCTAAATGCCGCGCCTGTTGGATGGCCACCTGTGCCACCTGCGGATGCCCGCGGGGATATTTCTCCTGTTGCATCAGGGCAATATCGCCAATTGCATAAATATTACTGTAGCCTTTCACTTTATTGAACCCGTCGACGTTCATGCGGCCACCGGCACCATAAATATCTTCTTTCAGCCCTTTCACGGGATAAGCCTTAACCCCTGCGGCCCAGATCAAAATGCCGGTACTCACCGACCGTTCATCCTTAAAGAAAAGGGTTTTACCATCATAATCTTTAACGGTAGTGTTCAGCAACAAGTCGACACCCAGGTTTTTCAGGTATTTTTTGGCCACCAGTATCGATCGTTCTTCAAATGTATTTAAAACATTGTTCGAGGCTTCAACCAGGTATATTTTGGCGTTATCGAAATTCAGTTCGGGATAATCTTTCGGGAGTATATGTCTTTTCATTTCGGCCAGCGAACCTGCCAGCTCAACGCCCGTGGGTCCGCCGCCTATAACGGCTATACTCATCAAACCCCGCCGTTCTTCTTCACTTTCGGCAGTCAGGGCATGTTCAAAATTTTCGAGTATGGCATTGCGGAGCAGAACCGCTTCGGTTACCGATTTCATCGGGAAGGCAAACTTCTGAACGTTGCTCATGCCAAAATAATTGGTGTCGAGGCCCGTGCAGAGCACCAAATGGTCGTACGACAAGCGGCCGTTCGATGTGGTGATGCTGTTTTCTTCAGCATTAACTTCAACCAGCGAAGCAATGCGTACGTGTATGTTTTTATGTTTTTGAAACACCTGCCGCAACGGAAACGAAATGGAAGTGGCTTCCAATCCTGCAGTGGCAACCTGATAGAGCAATGGCTGAAACTGATGATAGTTGTTTTTATCTATCACAACGATCTGGAACTTTTTAGCATCAAGTTTCCGGGCCAGCTTAAGTCCGGCAAAGCCTGCTCCGATAATTACCACGCGCGGAAGTGTTGATTCGGGAACGTTTAGTTTCATTTTAAATGTTTTGCAAATTGTAAAACGATTATAATGCAAAAGTACCATTACTTTTTATGTTTTGAACAGATAGCAACCACAATAATTGAGTAATTTTGCCAAATTCTTATGAAACCGAATAAACCCTTCATCTATTTTGTACTGATACTCGCCATGGTGTTCTGGAGTTTTTCCTATATCTGGACCCAAAACGTCTTCAAATACCTCAATCCCCTGTCGACGGTTTTCATCCGCCTCGTCATCGCTTCCGTGTTTTTCGTCAGTTTGTCCCTGGCCCTGCGCAAATTTCAGCGCATCGCGCGGAAAGATATCTTAAAATTCCTCTTACTGGCGTTTTTCGAGCCTTTGATCTATTATCTGGGCGAAAGCTTTGGCCTCAAATTGGTTTCGCCCACCGTGGCAGCCATCCTCATCTCTACCATACCCTTGTTCGTGCCTTTTTCCATGTATTTTCTGGCAAAAGAACCCGTCCGTACAGGCACTTTTTTCGGCATATTCATTGCCTTTGTGGGTGTGCTCATGGTGGTGCTCAACCGCGACCTGAGCTTTGCCGCTTCGCCTTTGGGCATCATGTTTCTGATGATAGCCGTGGCCAGTGTGATGGGCTACAGCTTTATACTGCAAACCCTGGGCAAAAAATACAACGCCTATACCATCATTTCCGTTCAAAACATCATCGGCATATTCTATTTTCTGCCTCTGGTGCTGCTTTTCGATATGGATGTGCTCAAAACCGTTCACATCAACACCGAGTTGGTGGTCAACATCACTGCGCTGGCCGTTTTTGCCTCGGCCCTGGCTTTTTTCCTGTTCACCATCGGCACCCAACACATAGGCGTCACCAAAGCCTCCATCTTCACCTATCTGGTTCCCATCTTCACCGCCACTATCTCTTTCTTTCTGGGCAAAGAAACCTTCACTCCCCTCAAAGTAGGCGGCATTTTGGTAGTGATCTTGGGTTTATCCCTGTCGCAGCTTAACATCAAGAAATATTTTTCGGGGAAGAGGTGATTGGGAAAGGAGATTGGTGATTTGATGAAATAGGGCGAGGGAGAGGAAGGCTGCGAGCAGGGTATTTCTGATTTTCATTCGCGTAGTCGTAAAATTTATTCTCGTAGTTGTACCGGACATTCTCACAGTAAAATTGGGCATCCATGATGCAATAATTGATTTGCTCACATTCATTCTTCTCATGTACACAGTAATTTTCATGTTAGTCACAGTCAATTTCGTTTGAGTTGAAGTCGTTTTCCTTTGGGTCACGGTCATTTTCCTTTGGGTCACGATCATTTTCCTTTGGGTTACGATCATTTTCCTTTGGGTTACGATCATTTTCCTGTGGGTCACGGTCATTTTCCTTTAGGTCACGATCATTTTCCTTTGGGTCACGGTTATTTTCCTTTGGGTCACGGTTATTTTCCTTTGGATTACGGTCATTTTCCTTTGGGTTACGATCATTTTCCTTTGGGTCACGGTTATTTTCCTTTGGGTCACGGTTATTTTCCTTTGGGTCACGGTCATTTTCCTGAGGGTCGATGCAATAATATTGACTAACGTAATAAATAATTTGATGCACGAAATAAAAAGTATGATGTACGTTTAAAATACATCGATATTCGTGTTGCGCAAAATGAAAGAATGAAGCATAATCCGCCAAAAGGCGGACAAGTTTTGAAAATGATATAATGATACAATTATACAATGATACAATAGGAGGGAAGGAAAGATGCCAGCCTGAACAAGTTATTTGGGTGGGGAAGAATTTTAATTTAATAATTAGCGCAAATCTGCGTTTTGTGCGAGAAATATTTTATTGTTTGAGCATTAATAATTTGTATTTTTGAGGTAGGAAATTCAATTAATAAATTTGAAAGCAAACAATGAGGATGTGGAGTATTTATGGTACTGAAGAAACCCATAATTAAAAGAACATTCAGTATGAAAAACTTTCTGATAAAGCTATTCATTTGTATTGCTGCAATTGGATATATTTGTGGAGTTCCTTTTATGAGTTGTAAAGACTGTTCCAGACACAGAGGAAATCAACCTGAACGAGACATAATTTGTTTTAATGTTCCGACTTCTGCCATTAGCGATTCAATGAAAATGATGAATGCAATAATGGACAAACTAAATGAAGCAAAAAAACAACCTAGAATTATAAGCTGGTACATCAAAAACCACGAGCCTGAAATTATAGATATTAATGGCAATAGATTTAAGTTTAAAAATCTAAAAATACAAGATTTTAATGTTTTCGTGGAGTTAGATTCTTTTGATAGAACTCGTTTTTATAATCTTATCTTATACTTTGTATCAAATCATCTGACTTCATGCTGTGACTGGTCAATTGGTACTACTTCAACTTCTGCTTATTTTTATAATTACAGAAACTATGAAAACATAAATGAGGAAGAATATCAAAGATATGTTCTGATACAAGACACTAATTTCAATTATAACAGCGATAGTGTTGAAAATGCATTTAAGGTTTTAGATAAAAAGGATGGGTTAGTATTAATGAAGGAAAACTATCATAATTATCTCAAAGAACATTACAATTAACGACACACGGAATTCATCCTTTCTTCATTCCCTACCCCCCAAAACCCCAATTTATTTTCCTTTAACATCATAAAATATTTTTTACTAATTTTACCTTTCAATAAAACTTCAATTAAAAACCAAAAACCCAACCCCATGATCTGTAAAAACTGTATGGCCGAAAACGAAGCAAACGCCACCCTCTGCCAAAAATGCGGCTACAGTCTGCAAACCCCAACCATCCCGCAAGCCGATAAAAGCAAAATTTCCGATATCATCATCATCGGCATTTCCATCTTTCTTATGTTTACGAAACTTTTCTGGCTTGCTTTTTCGCGCATCAGCGGCGAACACTGGAAGGTATTTCAATCTATCAGCCATTTCTACAGTCTCATTTGGGCAGCCATACCCATATTGCTGGCATTTGTTGTAAAAAACAGGATCTGGAAAATTATTTTGCTGGTTTCGGGCGGAATCTATGCACTCATAAGCATCATCGAGGTCATCAGGCTTATAATGCTATCCAATAATTTTGTTCACTACAATTTTTAGATAGAAGGACGCCTAAAACCCCGATCGATGATACGGATAAAAACTTTTCTACTGCTGTTCATCTCTCTGTCGTTTTCCCTGCCGGAAACCCATGCGCAGGTAATTTCGCCGGCAAGCTGTGTCAATTGGTCGCGGGCAGGCTGCCAATTTGTTTTTCCCGAATCGGCGCCTCAGGTCAGCATAATGTCGTTTGGCGGTGTTGCCGATGGAATTACCAACAACACCACGGCTTTGAACAATGCCATGGCTTCGTTTGGCGGGCATCCCGGTATGGTTTATTTTCCTGCGGGCAGTTATTTGTTTTCATCAATAATGTATGTTCCCGATTCGGTGTGGTTAAAAGGTGCAGGCTCCGATTCCACCTTTATAAAGATCGCTCACAGCAGCATCGGTTTTTATTTTGCAGGTTCTGCCACCAATGTTTTCACCGACATCATTGCCGGATTTCAAAAAGGTTCGCATAAGATACGGGTTGCAAATCCTGCCTTGTTTGCAGCTAACAATTACTGCGAAATGCGTCAGGATAACGGCTCGTGGGATGTAGACCCGGCCACCTGGGCCACATATTCTGTCGGGCAGATCGTTCATATCGATTCCGTCATTGCCGATACGCTTGTTTTAACCGACGACCTTCATATCACCTTCGATACTTCCCTGAACCTGCAAATTCAAAAGATCAATCCGCGCGTTGCTTCTGGCATCTCGTGTATGAATTTTGAGCGAACCGATACATCAACTGCCGGCACCGGTTATAATTTCGGCTTTGATTATGCCGTCAACTGCGAACTCAGAGGCATTGAAGGCAACAAAAGCCAGGGAAGCCATTGTATGATAGGGCTGAGTTCGCATATCAGTGTTAGCGGTTGCTATTTCCACGATGCCTTGGTTTACGATGGCAGCGGCACAAAAGGCTATGGTGTTACCCTGAACGATCATGCTACGCTTTGTTTGGTACAAAACAATGTGTTCAACCATTTGCGCCATGCCATGATGACCAAACACGGCGCTAACGGAAATGTGTTTGCCTATAACTATTCGCGCAACCCATATCGCAACGGCTCTTTGGAATATCCTCAGGATTATTGCGGCGATATTGCCCTGCACGGGCATTATTCGTTTGCCAATTTGTTCGAAGGGAATATCGTTCAAACCATATATATCGATCAAACCTGGGGGCCATCGGGTCCGTACAATACTTTTTTTCGTAACAGGGTTGAACTCTACGGCATCATAATGTCGTCGGCGCTAACCACTAATCAGAACTTCGTTGGCAACGAAATAACCGGCACCGGATATACCTTTCCTTTTTCGTGGGGCGCATACACCATGACCGGAAGCGGGCACATACAATATGGTAATAACAAAAACGGAACGATAGTGCCAACAGGCACCTCGCCGCTTTCCGATATCTCATACTATCTCAGCAGCCAGCCTTTATTCTGGAACGTTGCACCGTCATGGCCCGATATAGGCATCCCGAACACACTTAACTCAGGAACAAATCCTGCAAAAGTTCGATACACTTCAGGCGACTATACCGATTGCAGCCAGCAAAGCATCATTACTCATATAGCAGCAAATAGATCTAATGAATTGCTTGTTTATCCGAATCCGGCACAGGACAAACTCGTCATTCACCTGAGTTCGGAAAACAGTTGCAGTAGTTTTCTGATAAAAACCATAGACGGTAAAAGCATTTTAAGCGGTAAAGCAGAGCCGGAGCATGGTGATACTGAAATTGAAATTTCGAATCTAAGTCCGGGTGTTTATCTCCTTTTTCTCGAAACCGAAAAAGGGAGTTTCATCACTAAAATTGTGAAATTATAGGTTATTATCCCACGCTTCCTTCCAGACTTATCGAAAGCAACTTTTGAGCCTCAACGGCAAACTCCATGGGCAGTTTGTTCAGCACTTCTTTTGCATAGCCATTCACGATAAGGTTGATGGCGCTTTCCTGATCGATGCCGCGTTGCTTGCAATAAAACAACTGGTCGTCCGAAATTTTCGAGGTAGTGGCTTCGTGTTCCACGATGGCCGATTTGTTTTCAACTTTAATATAAGGATACGTGTGTGCGCCGCATTTGCTGCCCATCAGCAGCGAATCGCATTGCGAAAAATTGCGTGCATTGCTGGCTCCTTTGGCAACCTTCACCAGTCCACGGTAGCTGTTGTCGCTCACTCCGGCCGAAATTCCTTTCGAAATGATGGTGCTTTTGCTGTTTTTGCCAAGATGTATCATTTTAGAGCCTGTGTCGGCCTGCTGATGATTGTTGGTAACTGCCACCGAATAAAATTCGCCTACAGAGTTATCGCCTTTCAATATGCAACTCGGGTATTTCCACGTGATGGCCGAACCGGTTTCAACCTGTGTCCACGATATTTTCGAATTATTTCCTTTGCAGATGCCGCGTTTTGTAACGAAGTTAAAAATGCCTCCTTTGCCTTGTTTATCGCCCGGATACCAGTTCTGCACGGTCGAATATTTCACTTCGGCATCTTCCATCGCCACTATTTCGACCACGGCGGCATGCAGTTGGTTTTCGTCGCGTTGAGGCGCGGTGCAGCCTTCCATATAGCTCACGTAGGCGCCTTCGTCTGCAATAAGCAAGGTACGCTCAAATTGTCCCGATTTGGCTGCGTTGATGCGGAAATATGTAGAAAGTTCTATCGGACAACGCACCCCTTTCGGGATATAACAAAACGAACCGTCGGTAAACACTGCCGAATTTAAGGATGCAAAATAATTATCGCCGAAAGGCACCACCGAACCTAAATATTTTTTAACCAGTTCGGGATGGTTTTGTATGGCTTCGGTGATAGAACAAAAAATAATACCTTTTTCTTCCAGCACTTTCTGATAGGTGGTTTTCACCGAAACGCTATCGATAACAGCATCTACTGCCACTCCCGACATAATTTTCTGTTCGTTGAGCGGGATGCCAAGTTTTTCGAATGTTTTCAACAATTCGGGGTCCACTTCATCCAAACTTCCCAACTTTTTGGTGTGTTTGGGAGCTGCATAAAAAATAATTTCCTGATAATCGATAGGGGGTATCTTCAAATGAGCCCAGTTGGGCATTTTCATCGTGAGCCATTTCCTGTATGCTTTCAAGCGGAATTCAAGCATAAATTCCGGTTCGTTCTTCTTCTTCGAAATAAAACGGATGATATCTTCGTTGAGCCCTTTGGGCGCCGAATCCATCTCAACATCCGTAAAAAAACCGTATTTATATTCTCCCTGCGTCAGGTCGTCGAGAATGTCATTATTTTCCATGCCGGGTATTTTAATTCAGTCTAAATAATAACACAAAAGTAGGAAAAAATTGCTTACCAAAAACTATTTGCGGATAATTTCGGCTCCGAGTTTTCTCAATCGTTCATCAATATTTTGATAACCCCGGTCGATCTGTTCGATATTATGAATAACACTTTTGCCTTCGGCCGAAAGGGCAGCGATGAGTAAAGCTACTCCGGCTCTGATATCGGGTGATGTCATCTGAATTCCGCGCAACGGGTTCTGGCGGTTCATCCCGATAACCGTGGCTCTGTGCGGATCGCAAAGAATAATTTTGGCTCCCATGTCGATAAGTTTATCAACAAAGAACAAACGGCTTTCGAACATCTTTTGATGGATAAGCACGGAGCCTTTGGCTTGTATGGCAACCACCAGCGCCACACTGATAAGGTCGGGCGTGAATCCGGGCCAGGGGGCATCCGAAATGGTTAAGATGGATCCGTCGATATAATTTTCAATTTTATATTCTTCCTGAGCGGGGATGTGGATATCATCACCAACAAGCTCCATAATGATACCAAGTTTTTTGAACACATCGGGAATCACGCCCAAATGCTTGTATCCGGCATCTTTGATGGTAATATCCGATTTGGTCATGGCAGCCAGTCCGATAAAACTTCCTATTTCTATCATATCGGGCATCAGGCGGTGTTCGCAGCCGTGAAGCTGGCTAACGCCTTCGATGGTCAGTAAATTGGAGCGCACGCCGCTGATCTTTGCGCCCATAGAATTGAGCATATTGCATAGCTGAACGATATAGGGTTCGCAGGCAGCGTTGAAAATTGTGGTGATACCTTGTGCCATCACGGCGGCCATGATGATATTGGCCGTACCCGTGACAGATGCTTCGTCGAGCAGCATTTCGCAGCCAATAAGTTTTTTCGCCTCAATAGTATAAATATTGTTGGTGAAATCATATTCGAATTTAGCCCCGAGATTTTGGAATCCGATGATATGGGTGTCGAGTCTCCGCCGGCCGATCTTATCGCCCCCGGGTTTGGGCATATAAGCTTTTCCGAAACGTGCTAGTAAAGGTCCGATAAGCATCACCGAGCCGCGAAGAGCAGTAGTTTGTTCGAGAAACTTTTTCGATGCAAGATAATCCATGCGGATGTTTTCGGCTTTGAACGTATAAGCATTTTGAGAGAGTTTTTCCACTTCAACACCCAGATCGGAGAGTAATTCGATGAGTTTGTTCACATCCTGAATATCGGGAATATTACTGATGCTGACCTTTTCGGACGTGAGCAAACAAGCGCAAATAACCTGTAATGCTTCGTTTTTTGCACCTTGCGGAATGATGTCTCCCTGCAGGGTTTTGCCGCCAATTATTTCAAATGATTTCATGTTTCGTCAGATTTCAATGCTAAATTAACTTTTTTCTTTAGATCAGGCCAAAGAATTATTGCTAAAGTATTTCTTTTTGAACCAAAAGGCAACGTTTACCAGTGCTATCATAACGGGAACTTCAACCAAAGGGCCTATGACTGCTGCAAATGCTTCTCCAGAATTCATCCCGAAAATAGCAATGGCCACGGCAATGGCAAGTTCGAAATTATTGCTGGCAGCTGTAAACGATAAAGTAACGGATTGTCCGTAAGTGGCTCCGATCTTCTTACTCATGAAGAATGAAGCAGTGAACATGATCACAAAATAGATCAATAACGGAATAGCTATCAACACCACATCCAGCGGAATTTTTACGATATATTCGCCTTTCAGCGAAAACATTACAATAATTGTAAATAATAAAGCAATAAGTGTTAACGGACTTATCTTGGGAATGAATTTCGAATGATACCATTCTTTGCTTTTTATGCGGATAAGTACAAAACGTGTTAAAAATCCAGCAATGAACGGAATGCCGAGGTAGATGAACACGCTTCTCGCAATTTGCACTATGGTGATTTTAGCTACGGAATCGTTGGTAGGAATCCCAAACCATCCGGGCAGTACTGCAATAAAAAAATATGCATATACTGAGAAAAAGAGAACCTGAAATATACTGTTGAAAGCCACCAATCCGGCAGCATACTGAGTGTCGCCTTTGGCCAGATCGTTCCAAACGATCACCATGGCAATACAGCGGGCCAACCCGATCATGATGATGCCATACATGTATGGCAGATTTGCGTTATGTTCGCCCGGGAATAACTTAAAAAATGCAATAGCCAGTGCAAACA
Source organism: uncultured Bacteroidales bacterium (assembly GCA_903913285.1). Lineage (GTDB taxonomy): Bacteria > Bacteroidota > Bacteroidia > Bacteroidales > CAIWKO01 > CAIWKO01. Next base: position 14,127 of record CAIWKO010000050.1, read on the forward strand.
TCAATACCGGACCGATGATCCAGTTTTGTACCAGCGAAAGAGATAGTACTTTCCAGTTGCGAAACACATCGCCGAGTTCTTCGTATTTTACCTTGGCAAGAGGAGGATACATCATCACGATCAAACCGATAGCAATCGGTATGTTGGTAGTACTGTCGGGAGAGGATTTTAGCGAATCCCAGAATTGTGCAATGGCCGGAAAAAAATAACCCGACAGCACACCAACCGCCATTGCCAGAAATATCCAAAGCGTTAAATAGCGATCAAGGAAGTTTAAACGTTTATTTGATGGCATATTAGTTAATTTGAAAATTATACAATTTAGAAATGATACAATTAATTAGAATTAGTGTGTATTATTTTTGATATTGTTTATTGAAGGCGCCAGAATTTTTGAAAGAATTTTATTTAGTTCGGTTAAATCTTCTAACAATTGTTCATCAAAAGGATAGTTCCCTATTCCTCAATTTTAAAATTATAGTTATTTACAAGTCCGTTTGGTTTTTCGGCAGTCACAGTTATACTAAAGATACCTGTTCCGCTCTTACGCAAATTGTCCAGTTCAATAGGGTTTAGGTATTCCAGCAAAATGTTGTCGGGGATATCAATCTGTTTTTCTTTTTTAACCTGTATGTTTTCGAAACCGCAATCGCGGATTATCTGCAAATATTCTTCTTTCTGAACAGCCCCCGAAACACAACCTGCATACATTACTACGTCATTTTTGATACGGTCGGGTAATTCGCCCATTAGTACGACATCAGATATACAGAAATGTCCGCGTTTTTTTGTTACCCGAAATATTTCTGTAAAAGCTTTTCTTTTGTCAGGGACCAGATTCAACACACAGTTGCTAACCACCACATCGGCATAATCGGAAGGTAGTGGCATGTTTTCGATATCGCCTTCAACAAAATCAACATTTGTGAAGTTTAGCTTCTGTGCATTGAGGCGTGCTTTGTCCAGCATTTCTTTGGTAAAGTCAATGCCGGTTACTTTACCTTCTGCCCCCACAAGTGAACGTGCCACGAAGCAATCGTTGCCGGCTCCCGAGCCCAGATCGAGAACGGTATCACCTTTTTTAATATCGGCAAACTGTGTGGGAAGTCCGCAACCCAAACCCAGGTCAGCATCAGGATTATAGCCTTCAAGTTTGTCGTAACTCTCGCTAAAAATAGTATAATCAACATTGCTGCAACATCCACCTGCTCCGCAGCATGAAGTTTCGTTTTGTTGTTTCGATTGCAGGGCAATTTCGCCGTATTTATTTTTTACCAGATCTTTCAGATCAATTTTTTGTTTTTCCATGTCTTTATTCAATTTAAAAGTAATAGTATTAATATATCATCATATTCTTGCATTCTTTGGGAAATATCCGCAATCCCTCAATTTACATTCCTTATTTCTTGGGTAAAACGTACAATGCATAACTGAACTTTCGAGCCGAACCTTAAGATTCTTTTCAACAAATCTGATAGCAGTTTCTAATGACAGGTAGGTGTCTCTTTTGCAACATCGCGGTCCGCCGTGCATCGCAATATCATACAGGCTTTCAGATGTAATAAGATTGCTTAATTTCCATTCTTCTTTTGATAGAGGTGTACTGTTCAAAATAATACTCATAAAAATGCCTGTCCCTACTCCGGCGCCACAATTGCCATATAAACCGCAAAAACCTCCAAGGATATTTTTCGCTCTTTGTTTTGCTGTTTTTATTTTTTCAGGTATCATTTCGGGATGGCCAATTGTGTTATAATAAGCGGTTAACAGAACTGAGGGAACAAGAAAGTGATGTTCTGGTCCGTGAAGTTTGATATTGGGGTTATTCATGATGGCATTAGCTAATGCTATCGGGTCTTTTTCCGAACTGTTGGAGCAAATGGTTTCAATATAATCCAGCCCTTCTTTTTCATGGCATTCATCACAAACAAAATGGCTATTTACACAATGAGCATTTGAATCGAATTTTTTTTTGCAAACATTGCAAGTCATAAGTTCCGATTTTTCCAGATAAACAAGATCAGCATTACAAATCACACATCCGTCGCCTGTCATATTCATTTTATATTTTAATTTTTATAAAATCAAAACAATTTTGCAAGAAAAAACATCCAGCAATAATATAGACCGACACCTATAAACAGTATTGCAACCACATATCGAAACCATTTTTCGAATACCTTAAGTTTTTTGTAAAAGCCTCCGATGCTTGATAAACTAAAAGCCAAAAGCCATGCGATGAGGATGACCGGCAGCCCGGTGGCAACAGCAAAAACAACAGGTAAATATAAACCCGAAGCGCTTGAAATAGTTATTGGAATAAGCATTCCAAAATACAGAACACCGCTATAAGGACAAAAGGCAAGTGCAAAGACAATTCCTAATAATAATACGCTCCAGCTGCTTCCGCTTTTGCTTTTGTTTTCAATGGACGATGTTAATTTGGTAAGCCCCGGGAATTTTATTTTAATGAAACCCAGCATCAAAATGCCGATTATGACCAGTAAAGGACCTAAAATTTTTTCACCATAGATACCGAATAGTTTTGCAACATGAAATGTGCTTGCTCCGAAATATATCAAAACACCCAAAGTTGTGTAGCTAATTGCACGGCCTAAGGTATAAAGCAATCCGTTTAAAAATATGCGTTTTTTGTTTTCAATATCTTTGCTGATAAACCCTATGGCAGTGATGTTCGTTGCAAGCGGACAGGGGCTGATGGCTGTCATGAGCCCAAGTATCAATGCCGACCAAAAAGGAGTTGACGAGTTTTCCAGTAGGTGTTGCAGGAATTCCATAAAGTTTATTTAAGCATCGCGTCGACAGTGGTTTTTACTATTTTATTCATCGACTCCTGATCTGTACCATAAGCAAAAGCTTGTTCGGTGAGATCGACTTTTTGTTCGGTTTTGCCGGTCTTTACAAATATCAGTTTATTCCAGGCAGCTTCATATTTTTCGGCCAGAGCTTTGTTTTGATCTTCTTCCAAATTCAGAGACTGGAATTTGATGATCCCTTTATCCATTTCATTTTTGTAAAGAGCATTTAACGCTGCTAATGTAACTTTTTCAGCATTTAAACATCCTGTGCAGCGGTGAGTTCCATGAAAGAAATAAACCAAAATTGTGGTTTTATTATCGGTTTTGTTTGTTTGCTGGCTGAATCCGGTGCAGCCTGTCAGGAAAATCAGGGTTATAAATAATAACTTTTTCATATTGTTTGTTTTTGAGATTTATTTACACATTGTTTTCTAAAATAATTTCTTTCAGTTCTTTCACCGAAGGAACTCTGCCACTAACTGCCACTTTTCCGTTTATGATTAGCCCAGGTGTTCGCATAATTCCGTAAGACATAATTTTTGTGATATCTTCAACTTTTTCAACATTGGCAGCAATATCCAATTCTGCCAAAGCATTGATGGTCGACTTTTCGAGAGTATTGCAGTTTACACAACCGGTTCCAAGAATTTTTATTTCCATAAGTTCAGCTATTAATTGTTATTTACAGACGTTTACTTTCGAACAACATTGTGAGAAGAATCTTTCGAATACTTTTTTGGCCATTTTCCAATTCTCGGTGTTGATACAGTATTTTACTTTAGGCGATTCAATGGTACCCTGGATCAATCCTGCGTTCTTTAGTTCCGTGAGATGTTGCGAAACCGTCGCCTTCGATATAGGCAGCACTTCAAATATGTCGCCGAAGAAACACGTATCAAGTGAGGCCAGGTAATTTAAAATTGCTATACGTGCGGGATGTCCCATGGCTTTTGAGTACATTGCAACCAGTTTTTCATCTTCCGAATAGTCTGTTTTAACAGGTGTTGTCATTTATTTTATTGTTTTATTATCATGGTTAAATAATTTGGTTGTTATTCGTAAAACAACAAACAGTTCGCAAAATTACGAACAATATTTTGATTCCAAATAATTTCTCGAAATTTTTTTATTCAAGTTGTACCTTGATGATGAATTTATTTTTGCTTTAACTCAGCGGGAGATGGGTTCAGATCGATGAGGTTAATGATATAGATGCTGCCATAAGCGGTAGATTTTAGCTGTATCAACAGCTGCTCACCCACATTAGCAATGATATGTTTGCCAATGGGACTGAAACTGCCATAACAATGAAAGGAACTTTTATTTAATCTTCATCTCATTGAAAGCAATTTCCGAAATATCTCCAACAAATTCCGGTAATTGATTCAGTTGATTCCCTTTGGACATTACCCCAAGCAAATACGGACGATTTCTTAGATAAACGATACCGAATTCGTGAAACTCAGCAACCCCGTTTTCTACTCTTTCGCCGAATTTATGTGCTACTTTTGTACTGGAGTCAACTCCTCTTAAGATTCCTTCTTTATAATTACATTGAGTGAGCAGATTTAATGCATACAGCGACATTTTTTCGTTTAAATATGAAGCATTGTACAGTACCCTGAAAAAACGTGACATTGAATTTACATTAGCTATAAAATTTTGTCCTTTGTCGCCATGATTCAAATTGTCGAATTTTATAGGTATATCAAAGTCTTTATTCAGCAGGTCGAATTTATGGTTATCAATATTATCAGCTAAAAGCCAAAATGCCTGATTATCGGAATAGACTATCATGTAATAAAGCAGATCTTCAACCGAATAACTTTTACCCGGGATCAAAGTTTTATCCTTGATAGTTGCAGCATAGGTTCCCTTAATATTTTCTTTATATAAGAACTTTTTTTGAAGTAAGCCCGGTGCACTCTCGCTTTCTTTCAAATAAATGATCATTAAAGGCACTTTCATTAAACTGGCTGGGTCATACAATTCTTCGGGATTTATCTCAATGTGATTAGCAGTATTAAGGTCGTTGAGATACACAGATGCAGAAGAAATCGTTCCCTGCTTCTTTTTCTGTTCTATGTAGTTGTTGATCTTAGTTCTTACAGAAGCAAAATTTTGCTCATTGTTTATTTCAACAAGTAAGAGAGGTTTGATAAGACCTGTGTCATTTTCGCGTACGATTCTGGCACTTGCATCTGCTATCTCAAAATTTTGATTAATGACAGTGCTTGGCTTTTTGAATGTTTTTTGAGGATGATATAGAAAAAGACCAACGGAAAACAGGGGCAAGCACAATAGAATGAAAATATATAATGGTATAGGCTTCATTAATATTTTTTTTGCCCTGGGAGTTTCTTTTTTTGATGGTTTTTTGTTTTTAAGTGTTTCTTTAATTTTAGGACTGGACATTACGAGGGACAGATTGAAAAGTTAGAAAATTAGTTAGTAGCATAAAGTGTGTATAGTTTGCCTATGCGTTGTACAGTATGTCTTATTATCGATTACAAAATTAAATGGATTATTTTGAACTAAGTTAGTTCAGGGAGGACTTGGTATTATTGATTTGTATTGAATAGGTATGCGCTATACCCCAAATGACGGGTGTTTTGCTTCGATGTTAATGTTGTCATAAAGTTTTAGAATGAAAAGATGTTAAATTAGTTTAAAGCAACAGCTTTAAGAAAATACTTTTGGATATGGATCGGCTGAAACTTGTTGTTCTTTTTATACTTCGTCCTGTATTGTCAACTCTTGACGACTACTTTTCCCTTGTATCTTTTAAAAGATTATCTTTCTTCAACATTCTTTTTATGGCAGTTGTGCCTTGAAGTTCTTTGACGGCATCATTGCCTATCCACCTCGCTGTTTTGTCGGTGCTGTTAGCTAAGGTTCTGCTTATCTCAAGTGCTTTGGCATATAAAATCATATCTCGTTTTCCAATCTGTCTCAAAGCCCAGTTCACAGCCTTGCACACAAAATTGCGCGGGTCGGTCGATTCACGCACAATAACAGGCAGAAACCCTTCAAAAACAGTATCTGGTAAATTCGTACTATGCACGGCCAGACAGGCCATCATTACGAAGCCGGCCCGTTTCACATACTCTTCATCGCGAAAGGTCCATTCCATTAATTTTTTTAGTGCAAATGGAGTTTTATCGAACAAATTGCTGCAGCATTGGTCGCAGATATCCCACGAATCGAAATCCAGTACCCAAGCTTCCATTTGTTCTTCAGTTACTTGTGAAGCATCGTCAACCATGGTAGCCAGCATGCGTGCTTCGTGAAATCCGCTATCCCATAGTTGTATAGCCAAAGGATGATCGTTCTGGTAATGTTTTGCAATGTCCCGCAAAAAAGGGAGAGAAACCCCGAAAGCTTTGAGTACTTTAATTCCATAGTGTTCCATACCTTTCACAGTGTTAGGGTTTGCGTTGGCATGCAGGGTAGAAATAATATTTTCGAAGTTGTTCATTTATCTGATCATTAATAGTCCATCGTTGGTTGCGAACCATATTCGATTCTGCGAATCGGCGGCAATTTTATTTACAAAATAACTCGGCACACACGAATTAGTTGGCATAAATGAATTCCACACACCATGCTCGTTGCGTGTAACTCCCATTGAAGTGGCAAACCATTGGATATTGAATTTGTCGACCAATAGGGTGTAGTTGCAGAATTTAGGCAGTCCCGAGTTTTCCGAAGTATAAATTGTCCAAATGTTGTTTTCGATTTTGATCAATCCGCTCCAGTAAACCACCCATACAATTCCCGAATTATCGCAATAAACATAATTCACCTGACTGTTCGGCAATTTTGAATTTAAGGGATTGAAAACTGTCCAGTTCGCTCCGTCGAATTTGGCCAAACCATTGTTGGTCGCTATCCATTTATTATTTTCCTTGTCCACCGCTACCGCATAAAGTTCGTCATAACTGATCCCCATATCCTTGCTCTTATAAATCGTCCAGGTTTTTCCGTCAAAGGAACTAAGTTCTTTTTCGGTTACGATCCAGAGCATTTCATTTTTATCCTGTGCAATGGAAACCACGTGAGGGTTCGGCAACGGAGAATTCATAGGGGAATAGTTCGTCCAGCTCTTGTTGTCAAATTTGTAGAGGCCATGATAGCGTGTACCGAACCATTTAATATTATTTACATCAGCAAAAATAGTTGTAACAAACCGGTCATTCAATCCCGAATTGGTTGAATCATAAACTTTAAAAACGCCGTTAAAAACATCTCCGTTAAACTCAACCAGTTTTCCGCCAAAAAAACAGTCGCCTGTGGCAAACCACACATGGTCATTCAGGTCAGTAGCAACAGTTTTAATAATGTTGTCGGGTATCTTCGAGGTGTTGGTGTCGAAAACTGTACACTGAATCACAACATCCTTATTTTGAGACATCAGAACTCTGCTCATAAGGAGTATTGGCAAACACCATAATAGTTTTCTCATAATTTCTTTGGTTTGTACTTCGACATATTCAGTATCTTCTGTGCATCTTTTTCTTCGATCATTTTCTTGACTGGAAACTCCGGATTGTTGTGCATAAATTCTCTCACAATGCGCCATCCCACCCAGGCTCCTGTGCGTCCGGGCGAAGTCTTCGAAAAAGAGGTAGTGAAAGGCCCCGGTTCAAAAAACTTCATGGTGGTATTGTTGTCTTTGCTGTATAGCAATTTGTTGTCGATAAAAAATGCCCACATTTTGGCTTCATTGTCGTAGCACCAATCCAGTTGTTTCTTCGAGTATTTTATCTTGATGGTGTCGTTTAATTGAGGAAGCATGGCATCGATAAAATATAACTTTTTGCCATTATAAACCATATTGTCGAGGCAGGTTCCTTCTTTGGTATCAGTATAGCAATAAAATTCTGCCATAGCATTGATGCAATCCCGGGTAATATATTCGCCCGACATGCCGTATTTGATGAACTGTGGCAAACCGTAAGTGTTATATAATTTGTAATCAGGCCCCAGATACATGTCCAAAGCGATCATTAAAACGGAATCAGCATAGATGATGGGATTTTCGAAATCCATACCGCATACATAGGTATAAACCTTAGGTATCTTACGGTCGGGGAAGTAATATTTAAAATAAGATAATGCTGCAGAAAGCTGGCGTTCCAGATTGCTCAGGTCGGGGAATTTCTTTTGGACTTCTTTATAATTTTCAACCATCTGCGGGTCGTTGATGTAGTTCGAAAGTTGCTTGATATTGGCATTATCGGTGAGGTCGGCATCCAGAAAGAATTTGAATTCGGGTTTTATCCTGATCAGTTCGTTTTGCAGGTCGTTCTTGTTGAGGTTGAATAATGCTTTTTCGTACCGTTTTATTTTGATCTTCACAATGGTATCGATCTTTGGATCTGCAATTTTTTCCTCTTTTGGATGTTTACAACTGCACGAGATAATAGTTATGCTGATGAAGGTTAGAATGCAGAATTTTAATATACGGATCATAAGAACAAGGTGTTAAAGAGTTATTGCAACCAGCAGGATTTGTTGGGTAACATGTTCACAAAATTATAATTATAATCGGTTTTATCATGCTATATTGTATTATTTTTGTCAAAATTTTATGAAATGAGAAGTTATAAATGCCTGTTAGTTATTAGTATTTTGTTAGTAGTAACTCTAAAACTTGATGCACAACGTTCGTTCAATTTTGGCTTACATGCTGCACCCAACATTAGCTGGATAAAACCCGACGTGAGCGGCGAAGTATACAAATCCGACGGTTCAACCGAACATATCAGCTATGGTGCCGATTTTAATAAGTTTTTTATCGCCAATTTAGGCATCGGTACCGGGGTGAATGTGGTTTATACAGGCGGAAAGCTGCAATATCATACTGCTATGGCTGTCAACAGCACTGTTGATACAGGTATATTATCGCGCAAAGTAAAGCTTCAATATCTTGAAATCCCCTTGGTTCTGATTGGCACCACGGGCGATTTGCTTGGCAAATTCTCTATCTACGGCAAATTTGGTCTGGGCACATCCTTTAAATTAAAAGCAAAAGCCGACGACAGTTTTTTGGCTGATAACGCAACCGACCCTATACTGACAACCGACAGGAACATTGGTCCGGATGTTAGTTTTTTCCGCGAGTCTATGATCATCGGTTTGGGCGGCACCTATAAAATTGCCAAGATCATTTCGGTTCACGGATGCATTACCTATAACAATGATTTTACCGACATACTCACCGGAAAGAATGGTGCGAATACTTCCATCAAAGAGAACGGAAAAGTGAATTACGTTGAGTTGTCGCTCGGCGTGTTGTTCTAAACCGAACTAAGCATGAAAATTGCGCTTGCACAACAGAATTTTCATATCGGCAACTTTGAGCTGAACGGATCTAAAATTATTTCTGCAATTCAGCAAGCCAAACAGCAGGGTGCCGACCTTATCGTGTTTCCCGAGTTGGCTGTGAGCGGATATCCTCCCCGCGATTTTCTCGAATTCTACGATTTTATTGAGCGTTGCGAAAAAACCATTCATGAAATCTCTGCCGAAGCAAATGGCATTGCTGTCGTCGTGGGCACTCCTTCGGTCAACAATAATTCTGCAGGTAAACGCCTTTTCAATTCGGCGTATTTTATTACTGATAAAAAAGTAACATTCATTCAGCATAAATCCTTGCTCCCCAACTACGATATTTTCGACGAATACCGCTATTTCGAACCCAATCGCGATTTCGGTATTGTTGAATATAAAGGCAAACGAATTGCCCTAACCATTTGCGAGGACCTGTGGAATACTTGTCCCGACCCCATGTATATGATGAAACCCATGGACGAACTCTCGAAACTTAAGCCTGACCTGCTCATCAACATCGCTGCTTCGCCTTTCGATTATTCGCATCAACACCAACGCAGAGCTGTGCTTCAGGCAAATGCGGTCAAATATGCTTTGCCCGTGGTATATGTCAATCATGTGGGGGCGCAAACCGAACTCATTTTCGACGGGGGCTCGATGGTGCTCGATGCCAAAGGAAATACACTGCTTGAGTTTCCGTTCTTCGAAGAAACTATAGTCTATTACGATACCGGACAAAGCTATCCGATAACCGAAGTAGCAGAACCTTCAAAAACAGAGTTGATCTATCGCGCACTCATACTCGGTGTGAAAGATTATTTCCAAAAAATGGGTTTCACCAAAGCCGTCGTGGGTCTTTCGGGGGGCATCGATTCGGCACTCACTTTAGTCATCGCCAAAGAAGCACTCGGCTATCAGAATGTATTGGCAGTTCTCATGCCTTCGCAGTTCTCGTCCGACCATTCGGTGAACGATGCACTCCAGTTAGTTAAAAATCTTGATTGTCCGCATACTATTATCCCTATCGAACCCATGTTCCAATCGTTCAGCACGGCCCTGCATCCCATGTTTCAAAACGAGAAATTCAACATTACGGAAGAAAACATACAGGCTCGCATACGGGCGGTGCTGCTGATGGCAATTTCGAACAAATTCGGACACATTTTGCTCAATACCTCCAACAAAAGCGAAGCTGCCGTGGGCTATGGAACCCTTTATGGCGATATGTGCGGAGGTTTGTCTGTGATAGGCGATGTGTATAAAACGCAGGTATACGAATTGGCCCGATTGGTGAATGCCAAACACGAAATCATTCCCAACAATACCATCACCAAACCCCCTTCGGCCGAATTGCGTCCCGACCAGAAAGATTCCGATTCGCTGCCCGAATATGAAATATTAGACGAAATACTCTATAAATACATCGAGCAGCGCCTCGGCCCCAACGAACTCATCGCGCTGGGCTATGATGCTGCCACGGTGCAGCGCATCCTGAAACTTGTGAATACCAGCGAATACAAACGCTACCAAACGCCGCCCATCCTGCGTGTTTCGCCCAAAGCCTTCGGCATGGGACGCAGAATGCCTATAGTAGGGAAGTATTTATCGTAAGAAATTCCAAAGTAAGAAGTTGTAAGTCAGAATGATATCATAGTTGAGTTAAAGAAAAAAAATATTGATACCTTCCACTTTTCCTTCCATTCATGATTTCTTTAGATTCCTATCAACCCTATCCTACAATGAATCTATCAGCTTGATGAGTGCTTCTCTCACCGTAGGGAACATAGTTCCTACCCGGGGATCCATAATATCGCCTCCAAACCCGTTTTCTTTTGTCGATGCGGTTTCTTTTATCTGTATGAGTTGTTCTTTTAGTTCGGTAGGCTTAAATTCCGAAAGACTCCAGATACAGATCACCTGAACAAAAATATCGTTTGTAGTATCGATTATCACCTTCATTAATTCCTGTTTACATATAGGTGTATTGTACGATATTAGTGCACGGGCAGCCGACACCTGATTGTGAAAATTGCTACGGTCGTGGAAAAATGGCAGCAATTGGTCATAATATCCCGTTAGCCTCAAGTGATAGATGCATTCCAGTGCCACATGCTGTGCAAAAAAGGTTTCAACCTCGTCCTTCGCGAAACCTGAAGGTTTAAGTTTGATATATTTGTCGATATAATCGGTAATAGCTTGTTTATTGTAGGGTAGCTTGTGGTAGTTGTTGAATATGGCGGTCATGGTGAGTTCATAATCGTCAACCGGCACCAGTGCCTGATGATAGCTGTGACGATAAGTGGCATACACCTTTCCAGCTTTGATTTTTGCATAGCCCGCGGTAGGAGTGGCCATGCAATAGTGCCCTTCTGCATTTTTTTTGATAAAGAAATAACATTTCTTGATGTCTTGTGGAAAATCAAATTCATCGTAGCGGCCCGAATACGATCCGAAACTCAAAAGGTAATAATCCGTAATCGACAGGCTGCCTTTCAGCTCTGGTCCGCCAAGAGTTTTTATTATTTCGATGGTGATGCCTTTTTTTTCTGTAGCCGACTTTACGTTTGCCAGCACAAAATAATCGGCATTTTTGATCACATCTTCCTGCCAGGGTTCGTCCCAGGTGGTTGCATAGGCGCAGGCTGTGAGCCATGCAAACACTAATGTTATGAAAAGTCTGCGGTGTATCATATAATTCAATTTAACGGGTCATCATTTTTTACTAATAAAACTGTTTGGCACAGTCTTTAAAATAATTTTTTTCCAGCCTCACTGCTATTTATCAATTTGCCGAGCCTGCTCAGTTTCGTTGCTTCCTGCTTGGCGCTCATAACCCAATAGTAAGCGGTTTTTTGATACGAGGGTGCTTGCATTTTAAAAAACTCCCAAGCGGTTTTATGGGTTATAAATTCCTTTTCCAACTCGTCCGCTAATCTTTCGGGCTTGTTTTCATAACTGTAAATTTTCGACTTGTCTTCTTTCCGTTTGTTATAAATATCAAGCCCTGCCGGGTGCATAAGACTCTGTTGTGTCAACGCTTCTATCTTTTTTATGTTCACGGCGCTCCAAGTGCTGTTCGCCTTACGGGGTGTGAACCTGATGCAATAAGTATCGTCGCCGAACGATTTGCGGATGCCGTCTATCCAACCAAAACAAAGCGCTTCATCAACCGATTCCGACCAGGTCATACTCGGTTTTCCGCTGCTAATTTTATAAAAGCCAACCAGCAACTCAGTTTCAGTAGTGTGATTTTTTTTCAACCACTTTCTAAAATCAGATTGTTTTTCGAAAAATATCGGTGTCATGCTGTTTTAGTATATTGAAATAACTGAAAATAATTTATTGTACAGGCCTTTAATGAGTGGTATTTGTTGGTTGTTTACTACCACAAATATAATAATTTTTTATCCGGTGGGAATTTAATTATTCGTAAAAATGATTTGCTATTCAAGTCTGCTAAACTATGAGTAGTAGGATAATATTAATGTAGAATGATAAAAAATCAATCAAAAAAAGACGAAAGTTAAGTTTTTATGGTCATTTGGGAACAGTATATAAGAATATCTAAACATTATTTGATTTTATTTGATTTTTATTTTTTACTTTTGGTTCAATAAATGAAAGTACGAAAGTAATTTTGAGAATAATTAATTATTCTTTGTGTTGAATCTTAATTCCAACAAATAGATTATTCTCACAACTCAAACTTTGTTATTTTACATTTTGAGAGTTAATGAAACATTGAAGAATCATCTAAATAAATGTTTATGAGATCAGTCACCGCAATAATACCTATCAAACAAAAATCAGAGAGGGTAGAAAATAAAAATTTCAGAGATTTTGCCGGGCAACCATTATTCAATCATGTAATACTTAAACTTCAGGAATGCAACATGATCGATAAAATCATTATTAATACTGATTGCCATGGGTTTGATCAAAGAATACCTTCAGGCTGTACAAAAGTTGAAGTGCAGCAACGTCCCGACTTCCTCCTGGGGCATCATATATCGGGTAGCGATATCATAAAATACATTATAACAAAAACCGAAGGAGAACATTTTTTTCAGACGCATGTAACCAACCCGCTGCTTTCGATAAGCACAATTGAGAAAGCAATTAATCTTTACTTTGACCAACTACCCGAATACGATTCGATGTTTTCGGTCGATAAAATACTGAAAAGAGTTTATTTGCCTGATGGAACACCTGTCAATCACAAAAAAACAGAATCGCTGCAAACACAATACCTGGACCCGTTATATTCCGAAAATTCCAATTTCTTCATTTTCTCGAGAACGTCGTTCATTGAAAATAATTTCAACAGAATAGGTCTGAAGCCTTTTATGTTTGAAATGAATTCAATTGAAAGCATCGATATTGACTACATCGAAGATTTTGTTCTGGCATCCTTGGTTTTCGAAAACAAAGACAAATTCAGGAATATTTGCTTTAATTAAACAGGCATTGCATGGCCCTGATCGAATTCAGGAAACCAGAACATTCAGCCTACCCGCAAGAATTAGGTTAATACGTTCGGTAGCTCCCGTTCTTTTATTTATCAGCTCTTTTATTTCGTGGTGAAATAATGTATCGTTTCTTTTGTCGTAAAAAAAGTTGATAGCGGTTTCAAGATCTTTAGCGTTATGATAAATTGCTGCAAAATTTCCGGAAATCAATTCAAGGGCTTCATCGTAGTTTCTATGATTCGGGCCGAAAATAACCGGAATACCATAAACAGCAGCTTCCATAATATTATGTATGCCTTTTTTGCTGAAACCACCACCAATTATTGCCACATTTGCAAACCTGTAAAGTTGTGAAAGGATTCCAATGCGGTCGACATACATTATCTCGTGTTGATGAGGTTCATTAGTTCCTGATAACGACATAATCCGATCAGGATTGCGGTATACCGATGCCTCGATCTTTTTCTTATTTATTTCATGAGGTGCAATGATCCATTTAATTGAATATTGCTTCAAATTGTTCATAGCTTTATATATGATCTTTTCTTCTTGTGCAGTAATACTCCCTGCAAGTATGCAAAAGGAATGTTCGATGAAATCGCTTATTCTTTTGTTTACATATTGTTGCCCGGAAACCTCCAAAATTCGGTCAATTCGTGTATTCCCTGAAAGTTTCAGATTTTGGTGTCCTATTAATTTAGAAAGTAAAGAAACAGTCCGTTCGTTTTGGCAAAATATCAGATCAAATGCCTTGAATGCTTTTGTAGCCATAGTTTTGAACGGCCAGGTAATAAATCTGCTATTCAGATCTAAGTTGAGTGAAATAAGATAGAAGGGTATTTTTTTCGATTGGATTTCTCTGATATAATTTATCCAGATCTCGGAGCGGATAAAAAAAACAGCGCAAGGGTCAAGTATAGCAATGAATGCCTTTACATTTCTTTTAAAATCATACGGCATGTACATTTTATGGTCGGCAAAAACATAATCTTTTAAATTTTCATACCCCGATGGAGAAGAGAAGGTTAGGATGATCTTGATAGAAGGGTACTTTCTTTTACAGGATTCGATCACGGTGCGACCATCTTCAAATTCGCCCAAAGAAGAACAGTGAAACCAAATCCTTTTTTCTTTACTATTGGTTATTTCCAGAAGCTTTTGCTTCCACTTTCTCCTGCCTTTCACCCATTGCCGTGCTTTGTGCGAAAAAGGGTATGCCAAATGAATGCAAAACCAATACAAAAAGATGAAAAAATTATAGAAATGGCCTGTCATTATAAATCCATAAGGTTATTCCAACTAACACAATACTCATCAACTTCCGTTGAGGAAATGCCCATATTGCTTTGTACCCACTTTCCTTTCAACCTCAATTCAAGGCAGGCAAGTTCAAAATGCGACATGGCGATGCCCATATCCACTTTCTGCAGGTCCACGTCTTTGCCAAATTTGCCGTAACCCGGCGTGCGCTTCAAATAAAAGTGAAATGCCTCAGGGGTTTTGCAAATGCGCCAGGGTTGCTTGTTCGATGCCGATGGTGCAAGCCTCACCATTTCGAGCGGCACAGCGTAGTCGCCTGCATCGTCTTGAGTAATCGGTTTGGTAAATGTATCGTTAAAGAAAAGCGCCGACCATTCTTTTCGGCTGTCGGCCTTTGCTCCCCGGCGTATAAGGCGTTCTCTCCAGGGTGTGTTGTCGGTTGCAAATCCAACAGGGGTAACGGCAGGTATTATCATATTGATGCCGCCATCCAGTATACCTGCGAAATCGCTGCGGCTGAATGTGCCGCCCAACCAGCAGCTTCCGAGATGTAGTGCTGTGAGGTGCAGCATGATGGTTTCAAGCAGATATCCGTAATCCTCGTTGGCATGTTCACCCGGCTCCACCTGGCCTGCAATAAAGTAGTTCGCCCCCGAAATAAAACCGTAGGTTCCCAGCTTCACCTTATGGTTTTCGCGGGCAAGGCTTTTCTCTATCAGGCTGAACAGTATTCGGTTGCCAAAAGGTCCTGTGGTGATGCTTTGCAGCAGAGTGTTAATCTTTTCGGTGAGCGCGGTGTCGAAGTTAGTGGGTTTATAGCTTCTTCTCGAACGTCTTTCTTTTATCAGTTCTATCACTGAGGTTTCGAATTTCATGATCTAGGGGGTATGTTTTGTTGAGATATTTTGTGCGAAGTTCGGAAACTTTGCTGCAACCGGCAAAAAACTATGCAATATTTCCTTTAAAATAATTTTTTCCCTGCCTCACAACTGTCTATCAATTTGCCGAGCCTGCTCAGTTTCGTTGCTTCCTGCTTGGCACTCATCACCCAATAGTACGCAGTTTTTCGATACGATTGTCCTTGCCCGATAAAGAAATCCCACGCCGCCCGGTTTGTCCTGAATTGCTTTTCCAACTCGTCAGGTAGTCGTTCGGGCTTGTTTTCATAACTGTAAATTTTCAACTTGTCTTCTTTCCGTTTGTTAAAAATATCAAGCCCTGCAGGGTGCATGAGTCCCTGTTGCATCAATACTTCTATCTTTTTTAAATTCACGGCGCTCCAGGTGCTGTTGGGCTTTCGGGGTGTGAACCTGATGCAATAAGTATCGTCGCCGAACGATTTGCGGATGCCATCTATCCAACCAAAACAAAGCGCTTCGTCAACCGATTCCGACCAGGTCATACTCGGTTTTCCGCTGCTAATTTTATAAAAGCCAACCGGCAATTCAGTTTCGCCGGCGTGATTTTTTTCCAACCACTTTCTAAAATCTGTTCGGTTTTTAAAAAATTTGGGGGTCATCGTCCTTTCGTTGCTTGTTGTTTTGTTCCTACAAATGTAATAAATTATTTTGCAAGATGCCTACTGCCCACCTTTCACCTTTCTTCTTATCCTTTATTTATTATTTTGGCGTGCCCCTCCCTCGCGCGGGCGCAAACAGCAGTTCAATAAATCCAGTTTGTATCGCCCTTCTAACTATCCAATAAAAAAAATCAAAATAATTCTTTTCTAATTATCAATTAAAATTTAGATTTGTATAAAATATTATTGAAATGAAGAGGGATATTAATGATTACTTTACTTTCTTTCGACAAAAAAATGGTCGTATAAGAATTACTTTTAATGATCATAATATAATCAACATTTATAGGATTCTCCATGAAATTGGATATCGAATCGGTAAATTGGACAATAAAAGAATTTATTTTCAAAGGGAAGGAAATATTTTGAAAGAAGTTCATAAATCGAATATCTTAAATGGCTTCTATTCATTACTAAAAAACTTAGAATTTGCCAATATACCAGAAGATATTGATTATTCTGATATTATTAATTGCTATCTCCAGAAAGGCCCCATTCGTGAAAATAGATTATTCTATTATTATTTGCATGATACTTTAACTGAAGATGAGAAACATCAATTCCGTTTGGAAACTGATGTCGATTACAAAAGTAAGTTTGAAATTCAACAAATATTTTCCAAATTCAAGGAATGGTCTCTTAATACAATTATTGATAAAAATTCCACATTTGGTAAGGATGCTATTCTTCATTATAAAAAAATTGAAGGTAAAAAATATTTGTTATTTCATCACTTCGGTACAAAAAGAAAATTTGGTGATTATTTTATATGTTTGATTGCATACTACAATAACGAAAATGAAATTGGGATTAAAAGACCAGTCGATCAAGAAGAAATAATCTGCAATTTTAATTTAAAAAGAGATTTCAATATTATTAAAGATTATTTATAATAATAAAAATACGAAAAAATATTTATGAATAAGAAAGAGTATTATTCAATTAGTGCTAAACAAAAGTTGCCTAATCGATGTCCAATATTAAATAATTGTGAACGAAGATTATTATCAATCTATTTTTTGGGATTTTATGATTGTCATGATGGTAAGGATTTGCTCTCTTTTTTAATTAATAAAGGAGTTATTTCCAGAGAGAATGCCGAAAATATTATTCCTGTTAGTGGAGAACAGCCAAATTTTATTGGAGGGAAGACATTAATTGCATATAACAATTTTTGTCCAGAAGTAAGTTTATTTGATAGCGATTATAGATTTGGATTTATGAAAGAAATTGCCAGTGTTAAAGGTGAATGGGATGATTTCCGAAGCGAAAACAATAAATTTAAAAATTATGAATGCAGACATTTTTCGGAGTGTCCAGAATTTTGCACTATAAAATTTGACTCTGCAAAATCATTACAAAAGACAAATCCAAAAAATAAAAGAACTGGAATTTCTAAACAACTGAGATTTGAAGTTTTTCAAAGAGATGGCTTTACATGTAAGTATTGTGGAAGGTCACAAGAGGAAGGAGTAAAATTGCATGTTGATCATAAAAAGCCTATAGATGCTGGTGGTACTGATGAGTTCTCAAATTTAATTACTAGTTGTGAGGATTGTAATTTTGGGAAATCAAATAAAATCATTTAATTTTTTGAAGGTGTTCTTTTTGTTTTTGATAAGAAAGATAATAATCACTCAAATTGTAAATCATAGAAACCTAAGATTTACTTTTTTCGAGTGTTCTTCAAATGTTCAATACTGGTTTGTAATGTCTTTACTAAAGTAGAAAGTAGAAATTTTCTTAGATGCAATATATCAATTTCCTTTTCAAGATATTCTGAAATATTATCTCTCAATTTTGTAAGACAAATACTATCCTCAAATAAAAATTCGCCAATATTACCTACCTCATATCTGTATTGTATTTGTTGTTCAAAATTGAACAATTGCTTATTGGATATATTCAGAATTGTATTTAACAATAATTTTTCATCAATATATTGAAATAAGTCTTTTGAAAATTTATGCTTTTCAAATATTGTAGCTAAAGCATATTCGTCTTTATTACTAAGGCAATCAATTAATTCTTTGCCTTCAGCTATATGTGTCTCTTTTTTAATTTCACTATGAATTTCCTTTACAAGATTTTTAATTTTTTTAGTTTCAGGATTGTCTTCATCAAAATGTACTAAGTTCTCTAATATTTCGTCGTTTACCAACTTTCTTCGCTTTGCAATATATAATCCTTCAATAATAATCTTTTCTATTTCTTCTTTCGATTCTGATATTAATTTATTATCCGAAAAAAAATAAAAGAATTTACCGATTTGTATATAATCATAAATCCAATACTTGCCAGCTTTTGCGAATTGCAATACACTTTCAGATAATCTTTTAAAATCCGCATCGGATAATTCACGAAACTTATAATTCAATAAAGTTCTATAATCTTGAACCTCTTGATTTATAATTTCTGGTATTCTATTTTGTAGTTCAATTTCTAATTCACTGGAATTATAAAAGCCGGAAAGTATATAAGAATATATAGAAGGATAAAAAAAGTAATTTTTAATATTTTTTCTCAAATAAATATCATAGAAGGTTTCATGATATTCCTTTACATTTTGTGATTTAGCTTTTCCATTTTCCACTAAACCTTGCTCTATTTTTGAAGAAATAAAATATTCATTAATTGTATCAATTCCCCTA
Organism: uncultured Bacteroidales bacterium; assembly: GCA_903913285.1. Classification (GTDB taxonomy): domain Bacteria; phylum Bacteroidota; class Bacteroidia; order Bacteroidales; family CAIWKO01; genus CAIWKO01. Next base: position 33,241 of record CAIWKO010000050.1, read on the forward strand.
TAGTCTTTATAATCATCAGAAGTTAGATTTCCTTTTTTAAACTCAATAGAAATCAGAGCTGCAAAGAGTATTATTTCTTGAACATATTTGTCATCAACATTTTTATATTGAGGAAATATTTTTTCTAAAATATCCAAATAAAAGTAGATAATTCTAAGATTAGGTTCTTGGTATTCTTCAAAAATATTACCTATAGCGTCTTTTTGCGAAATTAAAAAATTGAAAAAATCAACATCTTTCGTCTCGTATTTTTTAAATAACTGTGGGAGTATAATTGAAATATTCGTTTCAAAATTAATAATTCTTCCAACCACTTTCTCTTTTAAATTATTGTACCCTTTTAGATTAGAGCCAGTTTTTGATTCGTCAGCAAGAATAATGATTTTTGAATTTTTATGCTCGACAAAATTGTTTATATAACCTAATACTTCTTTTAGAGGCATTTTACATCGTTCAAAATCATCAAAACAAATAACATACTTTGAATAGTCAAAGGAGTCAACGCTTATGTCTTTAAATAATTCACTTAATCTCAATTTTAAAAACACCGTTGTTGTAACGTTTATGATATTAGTCATAAACCTTATAGTATTTTTAAATGCCACATTTTTTTGGTTTCCTATATAGGGTATCAATTTAATGAAAAGCAAATGTTCAAGTGCGTCAACTTTACTAATACCATTTAGCGAAATATAGAGCGTTTTAAATTCACATTGTTTAGCAATTGGATCTAAGCTATGTTCCCAGTAAAATGTTTTACCACAACCCCATTTACCATTTAGCAAAATGGCATACTGTGTTTTATCAGTTTTTAAATATTCAAAAAAAATACTCTCAATATGTTGCGCTTTCATGATTATTTCTTTATTTTATTTAGTTCAAATTTCATATCATATTCATAAAGTGTAACATCAGGTGTCATTAAAACCGCATATTTTATTTTTTCATCCATTTTATTGGCCACAATTATTCCTCTCACTTTTTTATCTTTTGCTCAGCTCGCGGGGAATTGCATTGCCCGTGCTAAGAAATATCAATTTACTCCTGTAAAAATACAAATTTATTTATTTACTAAAAAAAAATAATTTTTCCCCACAATAACACAATATCAAAACAACCCTTTTCGTTTATATAATATTAATTTTAAACTGCCGGAGCATGATTATACGTCTACAAATCCTGTAAATAAGTACACAGGTTAGTATAAATCATAAAGATCATTTCTATGAATTCTAAGGTTGAAAACAAGATTGACATGCTCAATGTCACTCAAACGATCTTAGCAAAACAGGATACCTTGATTAATTCAAAACCGGCATTTAAGGCTGCCTGGATATTATACAAAGGGTACCTTGTTCAAATTGAATTGACTGGCATAGAAACGGAGGTCGTAATCAAACAATACACTTCC
>CAIWKO010000051.1 GCA_903913285.1 uncultured Bacteroidales bacterium
CGCTGAAAGCATCTAAGTGCGAAACTCAGCTCAATATGAGACTTCCTTTAAGGATCGTGGAAGACTACCACGTTGATAGGCTGCAGGTGTAAAGACAGTAATGTCAAAGCCAAGCAGTACTAATTATCCGTAACTTTCTGTTTGCTGATTTAAATCGATCTTTTCTTGTTATTGTATTTTCTTTCCATTATTGTCTTTTTTAAGTTATTAAAGATATTATGGTGACTATTGCGGTGGTGTTCACCTCTTCCCATTCCGAACAGAGAAGTTAAGCCCACCTGCGCAGATGATACTCGATTTATTTCCGGGAAAGTATGTCGTTGCCAAATTTTAATTAAAGCTGCTCTTTTGGGCAGCTTTTTTTATTTGTACTAATTTGGTTTCTGCTTTTTATACTCCATAACTATTCATTTCCATACTCTTTTAAGCCAATACCTTTTTAGGCATTATTCGTAAAGTTTTTTACCTTTGCAGATTCTGATTTTTATATGAAAGCCGATAAAATAATCCTTTTCTTTTTTGTTTTTATTTTACCTTTTTGTGTTTTGGGGCAGAAGAAAGATTCTTTGAGTTTGAAATATGATTCGATAAGAGTTATTAGTTTTTCTATTCAAAAAATTGATACAACAATTCATCAGGATTTAAATACGGTGAATATTGATACCAACCTGAATTGTTTTCAATATAATGACCCGATCAGAAAGGCATACCTTTTTAATTCGAATGTCGGGAATACAGGATTGGCATCTGAAAATATTGTTTTTGCGGTTAATCAGAATTTGGGGTTTTCGTATGGTATTCATTCTTTTGATGCGTACAGAATTAAAAAGAGTGATCAGAATTTTTATTATTCGGTGAAGCCTTTTACGGATCTGTTCTATACAATCGGGCCTAAAAAGGAACATTTGTTTCATGTTACGCATTTGCACAGTATAAAAAATAAAGTGTTTTTAGGTATAAATTATCAAATAGTGGGTTCGCCCGGCCGGGATTACTTTCAGCAAAAGGCAAGCGACCAAAGTGTTTCGGTGTTTTCGTATTATGCAACCAAGAATAAGAAGTATGGTGTTTACGCGAACTACATATACAACAGAGAGAAGGTTCAGGAGAACGGCGGGTTGCAAAATGATACTGCATATATCTTGTATAGACAAGGTGATAATTCGTATTCACCGACCATTAATCTGGCTAAAGCAGGAAATAAGCTGAAGGAAAATGCTTTTGTTTTAAAGCAATATTATTCGTTTGAACGGGATTCGTCGGATAGAAAGAATGATTCGGTGCCTGTGCCTAAAAGTTATAATTTGGGACGGTTGATCCATACGTTTAGTTTTAGTAAAGAGAAACAAATATTCACGGATAATGAGCTGTATAATGGTTTTTTTCCGATGATACCATTTGATACGAGTTACACGGCCGATTCGGTTATGTTTTACCATATTGATAATACGCTTGCCTGGACCAATAATGAATCTACAAGTAAAGACAAGCGACAGGTCTTACGGTATTTCGCGGGATTAACCTATTCTTATTCGGAAGTGCATCAAATGAATGCTACGTATTTTATTAATGTTTTGAAACCCACACTGGGATTTACGATTAAGCCTTATAGAAGTTTGTTGCTGAACGTTAACGGGGAGTATGTGCTGTTTGATGTGTATAATAAGGATTTTAAGGTGAGTTTTGACGGGAAGCAAGAGTTTGATGCCAAGGGAAAACAGTATGGAGCCATTGAGTTAAAGGCATGGTACGGAAAAAATAATCCTGATTGGTTTTATGAGCATTATTATTCGAAGTATTATCAATGGGATTATGATTTTTTGAAGCAACAAACTTTCTATGCGGGGTTTAATTACTCGTATAAACGATTGAGCGTGGGACTTGATTATTATAATCTGGTTAATTACGTGTATATGGATGCGTATTCGCGGCCGAAGCAATATGTTGACGGCAGTATTAACGTGTTGTCGGCTTATTTGTTTAAGAATTTTGTGATAGGAAAGTTTGAGATCGACAGTAAGGTGGTGTATCAGTATAATGATAGGAACACGCTTTTACGAACTCCCGAGGTGGCTGCCATGCAATCGTATTTTTTTTCTACGCATATGTTTAAGAAGGCTTTGTTCGCGCAGTTGGGCATAGACCTTTTATATAATACGAAGTATTATGCCGACGGGTATAATCCCGCGGTGAGAAGTTTTTATCTGCAAAACCAAGCGGAAACAGGTAATTATTTGTATGCTGATGTGTTTTTGAATTTTAAGGTTAAACGCCTGAGAGCGTATTTGAAATTGACGAACATTTTAAGCGGTTTGATAGGGTATGAGAACTTCGATGTGCCACATTATCCTACACCCGACAGGACTTTTAATTTCGGGGTGAGCTGGTTGTTTCATGATTAGGAAGTGACTAGAGTGAACTAGAGTTGGGAGTGAACTAGAGTTGGGCGGGAAAAACATTTTATTAACCACAGAGTTGCACAAAGGAAAAAAATAGAGTTACACAGAGGAGTTTGAAGTGTCAAGAGTTTTTAGTTTAAAGTTGAAAGCTTAAAGTTGCTGGTTGATTTGAGGGAGATCTGTTTAATTATATAGAAGAACTTAATAATTGACCTTCTGAAAGGCTTGGTAGACGCGTTACCCTCTATATTTGACTAATTGCCCGCTATATTTGAGCAATTGCCCGCTATATTTTTCAATTGCCCACTATATTTGTCCGATTGCCCGCTATATTTGTCCAATTTCCCACTATATTTGAGCAATTACCCACTATATTTTTGCAATTGCCCACTATATTTGTTCAATTGCCCACTATATTTACTCAATTGCCCGCTATATTTGTCCAATTTCCCACTATATTTGAGCAATTGCCCACTATATTTGTCTAATTGCCCGCTATATTTGTCCAATTTCCCGCTATATTCGGCAAATTTCCCTCTATCGAGAGTTCATTTCCCATTGTATTATCTAAATTGCAAATAGTATAGAAGGAAAAGCTCGGTATTAAGTACTAATGGTTATTCGATAATTTTATATTTCAGCATAGCTTGTTCGCGGGTGCAGGAGTTGAAATGCCACCATTCGGTTTGGATGTTATAGAAACCGGCTTTGCTCATTACGTGACGAAGGAGTTTGCGGTTATCAATCTGTTGTTGGGTTAGCAAACCCTGATCGAGCAGTTGAGATTCCATAACGGGGTAGGCCAGAGGATTGAAGTAATCGAATTGGCAACCCATATCGAACTGTTTGCCTGAATTATCAATTATGGTTAAATCGACAGCTGCTCCAAAGTTGTGAAGAGATCCGTTTTTTGGATTGCTGGCATATTTGCCTTTTTCGGCAGCGGGCACCTTCAGTGCATCCCAAATCATTTTTTGAAATTTAACAGGACGGGCAGCATCGTATATCAACAGCGAATAGCCGGGATGAAGTTCTTTGAGGCAGGCCTGAGCCTGAGCAAGTTTGATGGCTACATCTTTTTGAAGATAGGCTTTGGAGTAGTTGCCATAGATGTCTGTTTTCAGGAAGTTGTCGGTTGTGGAATATTTGATATCGGTTTTTATGGTGCTATCGATGGTTGAAATATCGACCAAGCCAAGTTGGAGCATTTGAAGTTCGACAGACGTGATAGCTATCCGTTTTGAGGATATGTTGTTTGCCGGCAAAAGGGTCAGTGCAGGGGACGGCTTCTGGTCGATACATGAACCATGAAGAAACAGGGCAAAAAACAAACAAAAGATGTTGACGCTATTTTTCACATCGTTATTTTGCAGGAACCACGACGGCTTTGATGGTGAGGACATTTTTGTTGCGGGCGGTGTTGGAGTAGACGGTGACGGTTTCGGATTTGTATCCTGTGTCTTCTTCGGTGTTGAACATCACCATTATTTGTCCGGAGCCACCCGGTGGAACGGGTTCTTTTGACCAATCGGCCACGGTGCATCCGCAACTGGTTTCAACTCCGGTGAGGATAAGTTCGTCGGTGCCGGTGTTTTTGAATTTGAAGACACAGGCAGCTTTTTTGCCGAAATCAATAGAGCCGAAATCGTATAATGAATCGGCAAACTGGATTTGAGGCAGTTTGGGGATGTTGTTTTGACCCATGGAAGATTGATACATGATGATCTGTATTTTGCGCTCGAAGGCAGCGGCACGACTGTAGATGGAGTTGCGTTTGTCGTTGGGGTTATCGCTAACCAAAGGGCTTGCGGTTGATTTGCCCAGGGGTTCTTCGATGATGACGAGTTTGGCCCCGTTGGCTGCGGTTCCGTTGATGTATTGCATGAAGACTCCCTCGCAGTATTGTTTGATGAAGTTGACGATGGAAGCAATGCGGCGTTTTGAAAGGCTCAGGTTATATTCGGTAGTATTGAGCGGACTGCAGTAGCCTTTGATCTTTATTTTTACGCTGTTTCCTTTGTTGAGGTCGGTGAGGAGGAGCTTGGCAAAGAGTTTGAGGCTGGAGAATCCTTTGGCAACATAATTTTCGAAGAAGTCTTCGATGTCTTTTTCGGCCTTGATTCTGTCGTTTCCCGAAAGGCCTTTTGAATACTCGGTTTTGTAGGTTTCTTCCATTGCATAATAGTCGCTGAGCAAGGATTCGTAGTTTTTGGATGTGGTGATGCTGGTACTTCTGGGGTCGGGCTCATCGTTGTGGAAGTAAAGGGTGAGTGGCAACATGAGTTTGATGCTGGCTTCGATGTTGACCGTATCTTTTTTGGGAATTACATTTTGAGTAACTGCTTTTTGGGTGAGGGTGTCCTGCCATTCGTAGGCATAAATATCGTTGCAACAGGTTTCGCTTTTGATGTATAAGGAACCCGGACGGTTTGAGGTGAAATAGCCGTCGTGGTCGACTTCGTTGACGGTGAAATATAGATCGTTGCTGCTGCTGTTGATGGGGTAGCCAATGTTTTCGGGTGTTGTCCAACTGTTGAACTTTCCTCTGGAATAGAAAATATCGAATCCGCCAAGCCCTTTGTGCCAATCGGAACTGAAGTAAAGGGTTTGGGTTGGAGTGTAGTAGAAAGGCGTGATGTCGTCGCCGGGAGTGTTGATGATGCTGCCGAGGTTGATGGGGTCTTGATATTCTCCGTTTTTGATGATAGAATACCAGATGTCGAGTTTGCCAATGCCGCCCGGACGGTCGGAAACAAAGAACAATATTTTTTCTTTTTCGTTTTCGACAAAGTTGGGTTGGGTGGTGGTGTAGCCGGGGAGGTTTATTTTATTGGGCAACCTGACGGCTTTTTGCCATTTTTCATTTACGTTTTCGCAGGTATATATTTCGGACTGCATGGCTTGGTTGTCGCTTGATTTTGAGCGGGTGAAGAAGACTTTGTTGTGGTCGTGCGAAAAACAGATATTGGCATTGTGGACTTCCTTGTCGTTGATCCTGGAATCGAGTTCTTTGGTTTTCGACCAGCCCGCGTTGCTGGCTCTCGAAATGTAGATCTTTGAGATGTAGCCGTTGGAGATGTATGAATCGTAGTCGCCCGAGAATATGGGCCGCATGGCTGAAAAGACGAGGGCCGTGTCGCTCAACTGCACCGCATTGAACTCGGAGTAGGGGGTGTTGATGTTGCCATCGTTGAGATGTTCGATGAGTACATTCTTCTTTTTCTCTATAAGCGCGGGTGCATCTTTACATGCGTCGATCTCGACCTTTGCTTTTTGAACATAATAATCGTCGGGTTTGTTTTTATGTTCGTTATAGTAGGAGCGGAAATGGATAAGAGCATGGGTGTATTCTTCGGTTGATTTTTCCATCATGGCCAACCAGAATTTCGTGAGCGGGTTTTCGTTTTTCAGGTCGTTGGCGAGCACATATTTGTACCATTGCTTGGCCTGCTGATAGTTGTTGAACAAACGATAGGATTCGGCACATTTATAGGCTATCTTCATATCGGTTGAATCGAACCAAAGCGCGTTATTAAAATAGAGCGAGGCCGTATAATAATCGCCACTGTTAAAAGCATCGTTGGCTATCTGGATACTTTCGTTGTAATCCTGCGCGGAGGAGTTCTTGCTGAAGGCCATACACCCGGCGAACAACAGTAGAAGGATCGTTGTATGTAAAATTTTCTTTTTCATCAATCTTAAAAAATAGGACACGGAATTTCTTTCTTTTTTACATATTTGTTTCTATTGAAAATATAATTGACCGAAAGTTCGAACCCACCTCTGTCTTTGCTGGCGGGGACTAATTTCGACAGATTAACATCGTAGCTTACTCCGAATATGATATTGTTGTAATCGAAACCTGCCACCACAATAAATGCATCGGCCCAGCGCATATACAAACCCATATTGACCGAGGTGTAGTTGCGGTATTGCTGAGTGCGGTTGTATTTGAGCAGCGCGCCCATGAGTGCTTCGGTGTAAGGCCCCTGAAATGAGAGTAAAAAGGAAGGTGTTACATCCAAATCGGTGGAGGCTGAAAAGGCAGCACCGGCATATAAAGTGTTCTTGACATTGAGTTTGATATCTTTATTATCCATGAAACTTATCTGAGGCCGGGTGATGTGAGCCGAGGTGAAGCCCACATTATAGGACGTTTTTTTAGAATATCGATAAAACCAATGGATGCCTGCAGAGAGATCGAAATACACGAAATTTCGTTTGCTGTATTGCTCGTTGGGATCGATGTTGGGGTCGTATTGGGTTCCGTTGAACTGATCGTCGTAGTATAACTGAGAGTAGTTGATGCTTCGCTGAACAATGGCAGGCATTATTCCCACCGAAATGTAGTTGTTGTTGTGGCGGGAAAAAGATTTGATATACGAGAGAGCTACTCCTGTTGAAATGGTTGAGAATTTAGAATCTCCGGCAATATCTGCATCCAAAACCGCACCGATTCCGAAAGCATCTTTATGATATTTGCGTTTGAGATACTGCATATCGAAAAAAGCGGAAATGTTTTGATACGGTTTGGTGACAGAACTCCATTGACTTTTGGAATTTAATCCAACTCTGAATTTGCCGGTTATCAGACCTGCATTGGCAGGGTTGAGGCTTATGGGCGCCGCGTAGTATTGCGAATAGTGGAGGTCTTGTGCAGCAAGATAACTGCAGATGAATGAAAAAAATACTATGAACAAACTTTTTTTCAAATCAACATGAGTTTTATTAAAAAGAGATCCCGTAAACTTTATGTAAAAATAGTAAATTTAAAAATGTTTTAGCAGATTTTTATGTAATAATTCGGATTTAATCCTGAACCTTTGTTTATTTTTGTAAAAAAAAGATATGCTACAACGGGTTCAAAGTTTGTATTTATTGGTGGTTATTGTTTCATACGTTCTGTTATTTTTCTTTCCTTTTGCAGAGTTTACGGTGAACAATACGGAGTATTATTTCTCGCTTTTGAAGGTTTCGAACGGCAACAGCAACAGCACCATTCCGCTTATTGCAGCGGTAGGATTGCTCTGCATTACAGTGTTGGTGACTATTTTCCTATACAAGAAACGTATTTTGCAGATTCGGATCATTGCGATCGTTTTGTTGGCACATATTGGATTTATTGTTGCTTTGTTTTATGTTTCGGGTTCAATTGCCAGTATGCTTACACCGCATGTTGCCAATGCCGTTGAAGTTGCCACCAAATATGATACGGGTACTTATATCGTGCTGATACCTCTGGTTTTTCTGGTTTTAGCCAACAGAGCTATCCGCAAAGATGAAAAGCTTGTACGTTCTACCGATAGGATCAGATAGTTGAACCTTCGGTAAAATAAATTATTTGATTTTCAACGCCTTTTTGCCCCTTCCCTAAAGGGAGAAGCCGTTGAAAATCAAAAAAATTATCCTGCAAAAACCTATTATTTATCTAACTCTAAAATTTCCATTTCGCGCATATCGTTTCCGTCGATAACAAAACGAATGAGGGTTATTTTAGTATGGAAACCGTATTTTCCGGCTGCACCGGGATTGATATACATCAGCTTGTTCTTATTATCGAACTGCACGCGGCAAATATGTGAATGACCACAAACGAAAATATCGGGCTTTTCGGTTTCGATGAGTTTTTTGGCACGGGGATCGTATCGTGAAGGAGTGCCGCCAATATGCGTTATCAGAACTTTTTTCTGCTCCACATCAAACACGTTGTATTCGGGAAAATGGTTGCGGATGTCGGTTCCGTCGATATTGCCAAACACACCGTAAAGCGGTTTTATTGAAGCCAGTTTCTTAGCTGTTTCGATATTGCCAAAATCACCGGCATGCCAAATTTGATCGCAGTCAGCAAAAAAATCCCATGTTTTTGGATGGATGTAGCAATGGGTATCCGATAAAATTCCGATGCGTTTCACACTTCTATATCAACATTTTAATACACTGCCCAGACGAACCTCGAGAACTATATTCCTTAGCTCAACTGGAAAAGTTACGGAAAGAAAATACGTGAGGAAACAGTTCTTTAGTTTCTCGGTAAAATTATCACCGCACATACTCTGGTTAATTATCCTGTGTTCCGTAACAAATCCTTTATCATCAATTTTGAAATCAATATCCATATAAACAGCATCACAATAATGGGCACAGCTTATCCGCAGATTGTTATTCGATAAGCAATCGTAGAAAAAATTGCTGTGCCAAACGGTATATAAATTATTCCATGCAGTGTCCTGTTTGGTGCCGATGATATCCCCGTAGGTTTTAATGGAATCGTTCTTTGCCTGAGAATAAAGCATGACAGGACAGGCAAAAACAAGGAAGAGAATGATAAGGTGAATCTTTTTCAAAAAATGCATGGCTATGATTAATAGTTTTGTTTTAGAAAAAGTAAAAATACAATTATTCTTTTAGAAAAAATGATCAAAAAGCCCTAAAATTTACCGTTAACTTTTTTGTTTTATAAATTTAGTCGGTTTAGTAGTATATTTACATGTTATAAAAAAATCGTATTAATAAACGGTGTGATTTTTGTAGTAAAATAATTAGTATTAATTAATTGGATCGTTATGAAAACACTTGTATTTTTTGTTTCGGCATTATTAATTCCCGCTTTTTTGTTCAGTCAGGGTCTGGGTCAAAGGCAGATCAGTTCACAGACTTCTAATTCGGGGTTTCAAGCACAACAATGTTCATATTCTCTTCAGCAAGTTCAACCAACGAGCACTTATCAAATTCAGCAAACGGTTCAACCGACAATTCAACAGCAGTCGGTTCAGCAAAATCAAACCGATTATCAGTCGCATTCGCAGTTGCAAAACGGATATAATAACACAAAAATTGAAAGAAATTCCAATAATGAATATTCCAATTCAAAATCAGAAGGTAAACTTTCCGATAAAAATTATGGATCCAATGCCATCAATATCAGTAATGTCTTATCAAAGACTATAACGGTTGATAAAGGAAATGTTGTATCGCAGAAAAAACATATCAACAATTTGGTTAGACCCCGACCTATTGTTTTATACAGCAAATTGAATGGTATCGCAACTACTAATTATCCGATAGGTGTTGATGCTAATATTAAAAATTTGCCCGAAAAGCTACCTAAATCTGTTATTAGCCCTGCCAAAGTTTATTGGTTAACTCCAACTGTGCGGCTGCTCAATTGTTACGGAAGCGCCCGAAGGTTTTCTGATATTGATGGATATGGTGTTTATGCAGGCTCTTTTAATAATTATCAATATTGCCTGGCAGTAAGCAATTGGTTGAGAAAGAAATATAAAGCTGAATACTTTATATTTGAAGATATTTCGCATGGAGTTCATTTTCATTTGGTGTTCGGAAGATGGGTTAGTCATTATTCCGCTACTATCTTTAGAGGAAAAGTAAGTGAAGATGTGCCATACGCATATATTGTGAGATGGACACAAGATTTTAAGGTTTTTGGTTTTGACCAAAATTTGATATACCCAAAACCCTAAAATTTACCGTTAACTTTTTTTATGCTACCGTTAACTTTTTTGTTCTTGTTTTAGAAAACGTCTTGATGTATTTTTGTTTCGTCTTTACGGATCCATTAAAATTATCCCCTGTTCTTTTTTTCAAAACCGTGAAGACTATCAATGGTTGATTTTGGTTTATACTTGAAAAAGCGCCTGAGTTCGGGCGCTTTTTTATTATATTATCAACATGAAACACAGAAATGAAGTAGATTAGAAAGTGAACTTGTGAAGAATATTACTGACTTGATGAATTACAACTATCATTTGTCGAATTACAACTATCATTTGTAGAATTACAACTATCATTTGCCGAATTACAACTATCATTTGTAGAATTACAACTATCATTTGTCGAATTACAACTATCATATACCGATTGACAACTATCATTTGCCGAATTACAACTATCATATACCGAATGACAACTATCATTTGTTGAATGACAACCATCATTTGCCGAATGACAACCATCATTCGTTGAATGATAACTATCATTTGTCGAAAGACAACTATCATTTGATGAATGACAACTATCATTTGCCGAATGACAACCATCATTTGCCGAATGACAACCATCATTCGTTGAATGATAACTATCATTTGTCGAATGCTAAGAGTAATTGGTCAAATGTGAGTTGTAATCGGTTGAGTCTCGGTAAAAAAAAACTTTGTTTTGATAATAATGATGAAAGAAATTGAAATGGATTTTTGCTTATGACGATGATGAATTGTGGAATTTTTATGGAAATATCTGTGATTGGAAAAATGATTTTATTTCAGCACAATACATTTTTTTATTTATCGTTTTAAGCATATAATTAAAAATAAACTATGCTGAAATTTCTACGTTTTTGATGTTTAATTTAAAATTCAAAAATTATGAAAAAAAGTGCTTTAATTATTGGACTTGGATTAAGTCTGTTCTTTTTTGTATCCTGTAATAAAAAAGATACTTCTACACCGGTAACTACTACACCTGCAGTTTCTGATTATTTTCCGATGGCTGTCGGTGATTATTGGGTTTATCAGCAAACACAGTATGATAGTAGCGGAAATATTATTCCTCAGACCTGGAAAAATGATTCGGTGGTAGTAAAAAACGATACGGTATTTAATAATAAAACGTATCACATTCTTATGGATTATAATTGTCTGGGAATGACAACATATTCTGCAGAATATTATAGAGACTCTTCTGATTGTATCGTAAACGAACATGGCGAAGTTATTTTTAGTATTAAAACACCCGGGATTATTTATACGGATATTTTGTCTTCCGATACAATTGCCTATGTGAATTATTCATACAATGGTAGTTCTACAAATATAACCGTACCGGCAGGAACCTTCACTTGTGTCGATTTCAAAGGCGAAGTTTACAGAAAAGTTGATAATTTTAATACTGCATATTTAGTTCATAAATACAATTATGCAAATATTGGTACAGTAAAAAAAATGAAATTATTTGTTGCCTCGCTTATTCGAATAGATTTTGATTTACTGTCGTATCATATACAATAAAAAGACAATAAAATATCATTGAAATAAATACGGATTGCAACTATCTTAATGTTTTTCAGAAGGGATATAATGCATTGTATCCCTTCAATGTTTATAACTCCGAACCTATAATCTGTTCCAAAAACGAAAATTCCCCTATTTATTTTTTTGCTCCTATCGGAAACACGGTTTTTCCATAGAGCTCGTTGATGAGTTGAGCCATGGCAGTGTAAAGTGCTGCAAGTCCACAAACGATGCCTTCGTAGCCTGCAGTGTGATGTATGCATTCGTTGCCTGTTACGTTGGCAGTGATCAACAGTATGAACAGTATGACCAACAGGCTAAAAACGATCTGCAGAGCACGGTTCAATTTGAAAGTTCCGACCAGCATAAAGGTTGAGAATAAACACCAAACTCCGAGAAACGAAACCATAGAAGCTTTTGAAGGTGCGTCTCCCCAACCGAGTTTCGGCATTACCATCAGTGCCACGAGCGATATCCAAAAAAATCCGTAAGAGATAAAAGCAGTGAAGCCGAAGGTGTTCTTTTTCTTAGCTTCCATGATGCCTGCAATTACCTGGGCAATACCACCGTAAAAGATACCCATGGCAAATATCATGGTATCCATGGCAAAAAAGCCAGCATTATGTATGTTTAATAAAATGGTGGTCAGCCCGAAAGCTGCCAAACCCAAAGGAGCTGGATTGGAACTGGTGTCGGCAATTTTAACAATGGTTTCTTCCTGCATTTTAAATTGATTTGATGAATACTAAATGAATTAATTTTCAACAAAAATAGGATAATAATTTATAAAATAAAAACTTTTGAATTGAAGTCAAATAAAAAATAAGAAACCAATACGGTTATTTCTGGAAATACCCAAGTGGTAGTGTAAAAGAAGAAAATAGTAAATAGGTTGCAACTCGAAAGACGGATTATCCTTTTTCGCTGATCTGTTCCAAAACATCTCTATTTAGAATGGTAATTTCTTTTCCTTTAAATTCAATAAGTTTATTACTACTAAAATCGGAAAGTACACGGCTCACACTTTCGCGGGAAGTGCCGACAAGGTCGGCTAATTCACTTTGAGTTAAGGGGAAATTGAAATGATTGCTGTTAAAGATATTATCCGACATGCATATTAAACGTTCGGCTACCATACCCGGCACCTGCTTTTGTGATTGGTTTGCGTAGCGTTCGTAATCCTGCAATTCATTCTCACAGAGTTCAACAATAATTTCGTAAGCGAATTTCCCGTTCTTGAAAATAAAATTCCGAAACAGATTGCTGTCAATAAAACATACGGTAGTTTCTTCAATGGCTGTGGCCGAATATTTGTTGATTTTGTTCCCGAAAGTGGTTGGAATTCCAAAATATGAAGGTGCTTTCACGATCCGAAGTATTTTTTCTTTCGAAGGACCCTGCATATGGATTTTCACGATACCGGTTCTTAAATAAGCAACGTTTGTTGATAATGCTCCTTGTTTGAAAATTAGATCGCCCTTTTTAAAAGTAACCATAGCACGGTTCTTATCAAGTATCTCAAATTCATCATCACTCAGAACTTTGGTGGCTGAAGATTTGAATGGGCAAGTTTTACAGTTATGATTCGTCATAGAAAGTTCCTATAGAGAAATGTAAAGATACGAAAAAAAATCGAGATGTGATATAAATCACATTATAAATTGTATAACCGCATAGTAAAAATGGAATAGTAAGTGAAAAGCTGTTTATTTTTGCATTAACCAAAACAATAAATCGTATGAGTATGGATTTTGAAAATCAAATATTGGAATTGCAAAAGAAAGTCGGTAAACTCGAAAAAGGAACCAAAGACCAATTGTCGATGGTGGTTTTTTCAGGAGACCTTGACAAAATTCTTGCCGCAATGATCATTGCTACCGGAGCTGTAGCTTATGATATGCAAGTGAAATTATTTTTTACATTTTGGGCAACAGCCTCTTTGCGCGACCCGAAGAAAAAAGCAAGCGGAAAATCATTTATGGGCAAAATGTTCGGAATGATGCTGCCAAAAGGAAAGAACAAACTGAAATTATCGAAGATGAACATGGCCGGAATGGGTGCCGCTATGATAAAAGGTTTGATGAAGAAAAAGAATGTGGCTTCGTTGGATGAACTTTTTAAAGTGGCCGGTGAACTTGGTGTGGTGATCAACATTTGTGAAATGTCGATGGATCTGATGGGCTTCAAAAAAGAAGAAATGATCGATTACCCGAATCTGAACGTGTGCGGAGTCGCAACATTTTTGGCTGATGCATCGGAAAGCAAAGTGCAATTATTTATTTAATTATTTATTAGAGGAGAATTTTAAAATGACAACAGAAGAATTAAAAACAATTACAGCAAACCAAATAGTTGATGCAAGAGGAACAGCATGTCCCGGTCCGTTATTGGCAGCAAAAAAAGCGATAGGTGAAATTGAATCAGGAGAAGTAATGGAAATACTATCGTCTGATGAAGGTACAAAACACGATATTCCTCGTTGGTGCGAAAAAATGGAGCATGAATTTTTAGGCATCGTTGAAGAGGATAGTTATACAAGATTATTTTTGAAAAAAGCCTGACAACACTTTTAGGTTGATAGTTTTATTGAAAGTTTTTTGTAGCACAAAATAGTGCTAGTGCTATTGATTTATCATAAAATAAAAACAAATAAACCGTTTAAATATTAACTAATCAGTTCTTTAATAAATCATCAATATGTCAAACGAAAATTTTAAACCGAAGATATTGGTTTTTTCCACTGATAAGATCTCTGACCCGGGAATCGATCAGGCAGGACTAAGAAAGATACATTATTCTCCGTCAGTTTATGTGATCAGTTTGCCTTGTTCATCGGGAATTAAACCCAGATGGATTATGCGTGCTTTTGAAAAAGGTTTCGACGGCGTCTTCATAGCTGCCGACGGACATGAATGTTCGTATAGTCCGAAATGTGCTGAACATACTAATAATATCATTCTGGAATCACAAACATTGATGAAAGCAAACAACATCAGTCCTAAACGCATCCGTATGGCTGCTATTTGTTCAGTTTGTGCAGAACCTTTTTCAGGACACATGGATAATTTCAGCAGGATATTGTTTGAACTTGGCGATATAAACACTGAAAAAATCAAATACAGTAAAACTAATAACGAAATCAAAGATGAACCAAAAGGATAAATTATTTGATACTTTAGTTATCGGAGGTGGTATTGCAGGTCAGGAAGCCGCACTGAGCCTAGCCGATATGAATCATAAAGTTTTATTGGTTGATAAAGGTCTTTCTATAGGTGGTAAAATGATACAATTGAGTAAGGTTTTTCCAACTCTCGATTGTGCAGCCTGTATCACGACACCGAAAATGTCGGAAACGGCACGTCATCCGAATATAACACTGATGTTGAACAGCGAGATAGACGGGATCAATAAAATCGGAGATGACTTCCGTGTGGATGTAACCAAAAATCCGCGTTATGTTATCCCAGAAGCTTGCACCGGGTGTCAGGAATGTGAAGTAGTTTGTCCGGAAGTACGCCCCGACGAATATAACTGCAATCTGGCCGGCCGCAAAGTGGCTTATATTCCTTTTAGTCTCGCAAATCCTCGTATAGCAACTATCGACAGACAGGATACTTCAGCTCCCTGTATCAATGAGTGTCCCGGTGGAGTAAAACCGTATGGATATATTACTCTGGCTCGTAACGGACAATATGAAGAAGCCATGAAACTGCATCTGGAAGATATCCCATTACCGGGAAGTTTAGGAAGAGCTTGTTATGCACCATGCCAAAATGCCTGCACCAGAGCTGATGTTGATAGCTCTGTTGATATCAGAAAGATCAAACGCTTTTTCTCTGATCATTATTACGAAAAATATCCTGACGCTCCTGAAATAAATATTGAAAATATATCAGGAAAAAAGGTAGCAGTTATTGGTTCTGGTCCTGCAGGATTGACCGCAGCTTACCATCTTGCCCTGAAAGGCCATAGCGTTAAAATATTCGAAGCTGCTTCCGAAGCAGGCGGTATGCTGAAACTAACATTACCAGAATACAGACTTCCTAAGAATATTGTTGACCGTGAAGTAAAAAACATTACAGCATTGGGTGTTGAAATTGAAGTGAATAAAAAGATAGAAAACCTGAAAGAACTGAAAGAACAAGGTTTTGATTGCCTGTTTGTTTCAGTGGGAACTCACGATACTACCAAACTGGATGTTGAAGGTTCGTCTCTTGAAGGTATAGTTTCCTGTCTTGATTTTTTGCGCGATGCCAATATTGGAGATAAGAAAGATTTGAGAGGCAAGAAAGTAATGATCATAGGCGGTGGAAACACGGCTATTGATGCAGCCCGTACTTCATTGCGACTGGGTGCTGAAAAGGTCACGGTAGTGTATCGTCGAAGTCGTGAAGAAATGCCTTGCTTTGCTCCCGAAATTAAAGAAGCGGAAGAAGAAGGTGTTGAAATTATGATTCTCAGGAACCCGACAAAATTTGTTGGTGAGAATGGACAATTGAAACAAGTGCAGTTGATAAAAATGAAACTCGAACAGGCTGACGAAAGCGGAAGAAGAAAACCAGTTCCGATCGCCGGTTCGGAATATTTTGAATCCGTTGATTTTGTGGTTGAAGCTATAGGTTTGCAACCTTCTACAACTGTTTTTGCCAACGAACTTGAACTAAAAAAAGGCGGTACCATAAAGGTAGATGAAAAAACACTTCAAACTTCCAACCCGTTTATTTTTGCAGGTGGTGACGGTGTTACAGGTGCTTCTACTATTATTGAAGCTGCCGGTCAAGGGAAAAAAGCAGCCTTTTATATTGATAAATATCTGGCAGGTGAAAGTTTAGATGATTTTGAATCGGGTGATAAGCTACCGGCAATTGATAAAACGAAAATAATAAAGAAAAATAATGGCAAAAAAATTCAGGCAATAGAGGGTATCATCAGACCGATTGCCGAAAGAATTAAAGATTTTGAAGAAGTAGAACTCACTTATACAGAAGACGAGCTGAAAGAAAGTACCTTGCGTTGTTTGGACTGTAGTAATTGCAGAGAATGTCATCAGTGTGTGAATATATGCCCTGCTAATGCAATAGATTTTTCACAGAAAAAAGAGTTCGTTCAAACAACTGTCAAATCTGTAGTTGTTACAACAGGCTTTAAACTATTTCCTCCTGACGGTAAACCGGAATACGGTTACAGTAAATATGCCAATGTGATTGATTCCATGCAAATGGATCGGCTTATTGCACCAACGAGGCCTTTCAACAATGTGTTACGACCGGGAGATGGAAAATCACCTGATAATATAGCCTATGTTCTTTGCACCGGCTCGCGCGATTCGGCAATAGAAAACCGTGCCTGCAGTGTTGAATGCAGTAATAACCCTATTTGTTCGCAAATTTGTTGCATGTATTCGATAAAACAGGCGCAACTATTGATGGGTGCATTGCCCATGGCCGATATTACGATTTATTATATTGATATTCGTGCGTTTGGCAAGGGATATGAAGAATTCTTCCAGCAATCGAAATCGATGGGAGTGAATTTTGTGAAAGGTAAAGTAGCCAAGATCCATGAAAAAGATGACAGCAGCGGCGATCTGATATTGCGCTATGAAGATATAGCAACCGGCATACTTAAAGAAGTAAAACACGATCTGGTAGTTCTTTCGGTTGGTGTGTTACCTAACAAAGAAGTGCCTCAAATGTTCAAGAACCAAACACTGGAGTTGGATGCTTATAATTTTGTTAAGCAAACGGAAGAACTGGTAAATCCTGCATTCACCAGTATCGAAGGTGTTTTTGTGGCTGGAGCTGCTTCGGGCCCGAAAGATATTCCCGATTCTATTTTATCGGCAGGTTGTGCGGCTTCAGAAGTTGCAAGCTATCT
Source organism: uncultured Bacteroidales bacterium (assembly GCA_903913285.1). Classification (GTDB taxonomy): domain Bacteria; phylum Bacteroidota; class Bacteroidia; order Bacteroidales; family CAIWKO01; genus CAIWKO01. The sequence continues at coordinate 17,303 of CAIWKO010000051.1, forward strand.
GATCGAAAAAGAAAGCCATAATTAATTATTGTTTAAGATTTCTCAAATCAAATAATATGAAAGAAAGAATAGGCGTTTATATTTGTCATTGCGGAGGAAATATATCCGATTACGTGGATGTGGAAGAACTCGGGAAGATGTTTCATGCCGAAGATAATGTCATTATTTCAAAAGACGTGATGTTTGCCTGTGCCGATTCCAATCAGAAGGCCATGGTGAATGATATCAGTGAGAATCATCTGGATGCTATTGTGGTTGCATCCTGTTCGCCCAAACTGCATTTGCATACATTTAAAAATGTGGCAAGCAGGGCCGGGCTGAACCCGACAAATTATGTTCAGGTGAACATACGTGAGCAATGTTCGTGGCCTCATTCCGATAAACCCAGAGAAGCTACTGTGAAGGCTGCTGGTTTGATAAGGGCTGGGATCAATAGGGTGTCGCATTCCGAATCGCTCGATAATATAGAGATACAAGTGAAAAGAGCAGTTCTGGTTGTTGGTGCGGGTGTTGCCGGTATGAAAGCTGCTATCGACCTTGCCCGATTAGGGAACGAAGTCTATCTGGTTGAAAAGGATTATTTTGTAGGAGGAAGAATTGCTCAGGCTGATAAACTTTTTATGTCGGGACAAAAGGGAAAAGACATCGTAGCGAAATTATATGCAGAACTGAAAAGTTATAAAAATATCACGCTCTTTACTGGTGCTACGGTTGAAAAAGTGTCGGGCAGCTTGGGTAATTTTCATGTGGATATAAAAATCAAACCCCGTTATATTCATGTAAAAGCTGATCCAACAACGGTAAAAAAAGCTATGGACGAATGCTCTATAATGGTTGATGATGCATTCAGTTTTGCTTTAACAAAGCGTAAAGCTATTTATAAGAACTATGCCGAAGCGCTTCCCGATGTTCCTGTTGTTGACATAGAAGCATTAAAGAACGATACGGAATTTTTATCCAAATATGCGTCCAGTTTTGATCTTACTCAGCAGGATGAAGTTCTTTCATTATATGCAGGTTCGGTTTTAGTTACTACCGGGTTCGATTCCTATCAGCCAAAGGACGGAGAATACGGATACAAAACGGTTCCCAATGTGCTTACGCTGCCTGAATTCAATAGTCTTATGGAGTTGAACCCTGAGCAACTGGTCTATAATAATAAAGCGATTAAAAAAATTGCTTTTATTTATTGTGTGGGTAACCGGCAAACCAAAGGAGAGAACAAGTACTGTTCACGTCAGTGTTGCACGTCGGCCATCTACAGTTCCATTCAACTGAAAGAAAAATATAAGAACATTACGGCTTTTCACTTGTTCAGAGACATCAGAACTTATGGGAAACAAGAAATACTTTATGAAAAATCGTCCAAACAAGGTGATATTTATATCCGTTGGGATGAAAAAGAACCCCCGATAGTTGAACAAGATGGTAAATCGATCAATATTAAGGTTAAAGATCATCTGACCTCGAAAAAAGAGTTGGAGGTGGAAGCCGATATGGTTGTATTGGTTACCGGAATGGTAGCCCGTGAAGACAGTCAACAGATATCAGAGAAATTCAAGATCCCAATCGGAAACGATAAGTTCTTTAATGAAATTCATCCCAAGTTGAAACCTGTTGAAACAGTTATTAAAGGTGTTTACATTGGAGGGTCATGTCAGGGACCGAAAAATATCAGCGAGTCGGTTCAGTCGTCGCTTTCTGCGGCAGCAAAGATCAATGCTTTATTGAAAGGCGGTACTGTTTCGCTCGACCCTGTTGTTGCCCGTGTGAATAATGATGTGTGTACCTGGTGCGGTAAATGTGCAGAGGTTTGTGAATATACTGCAATTAGGTCAATTGCTTCGGGCGATAAACAAATAGCTCAGGTGAATGAAGCGATTTGCACGGGTTGCGGAATATGTGCACCTGTTTGTCTGGTGAATGCCATTGAGATAGCTCAATATACAGATTCTGAAATTGAATCGATGATCGATGGATTCATGCAAAAAATTGAAATCAGGGATAAGAGTTCCGAATCCGAAGAAGTGGAGACAACGGAAGTGCTGATGATGAAAGAATTTCCTCAGTTATGGAAAAATATTCTTGAATCGATAGATAAAAGCAAGAAATCCATTCCACAACTTGCAGAAGAACTTGCCACCGATAAGGAAATTATCACCTATCATCTGATGACGATGAATAAATACAGTGTGGTGATGGCCGATGGCATGGACGAAAAAGAAGCTTATTATTATTACAAAAGAAAAAACTAAAGAAATGGCAAAAGTAAATCCTGATTTTGTAAAGGATATCAGAAAATATGGAGCTGACGACTTCAGTGCTTGTTTTAGTTGCGGAACCTGCACGGCTATTTGTTCGTTGACCGATAAAGACAATTCGTTTCCGCGGAAAATGATACGCTATACCATGCTTGGACTCGAAAGCGAAATTAAAACCTCTGTCGACCCCTGGATGTGTTATTATTGTGGCGATTGTTCAACCAATTGTCCGCGTCAAGCCGACCCGGGCAACCTGATGATGGCTGTAAGAAGATATCTGATATCAAAATACGACTGGACCGGTTTGTCAGGTTTGTTGTATCGCAATCTGGCAGGTTATATTATAGCATTTTTAATCGTCATTGTCGGAGTAATAGGTGTTTCGGTCAAGGGTGGTTTCGATCATTCGGAGTGGTTGCATTATGGGCATTATTTCGAGATGTATTCCATTGCAGGTATTTTTGCATTCATCTTATTTCCCAATATCATTCGCATGTGGTATTATATTGTTTGGAGTAAAACAAAGAAGTTCAATATCAGAAACCACTTTGTTGCGCTTGGCGAATTATTCGTTCACATGTTCACTCAAAAACGCAGCCTTGAGTGCGACAAAACAAAAAATGATACTCTTTGGTGGTTCGAGCATTTCATACTCGTGATAGGCTATCTGGCCTTATTGTTCACAACAGTATTCCTTGACTGGTTTGCTACAAAAAGTACAGTTATTAATGCAATGGGTTATGTGTTCAGCGCTATTATTTTTGTGGTGACCTTCGATTTTGTAATACGTCGCTTACGCAAACGCAGCGAAAAAACTTCATTCTCGCATCCTTCCGACTGGTTTTTTGTTATCTGGTTATTCCTTATGGGCATCAGCGCTTTTGCTGTTCGATTGTTGATCGATCTGGGAACTTTGGAAAACAATTTCTGGGTATTTTTATTTCATCTGGTGGTTTTGGCACAATGGGCTTTGATCATTGTACCTTTTGGCAAATGGACTCATTTTCTGTATCGTTCATTTGCTATGTATTTTGCCGCTATCATCAACAAACCCGATGCAGAACCGGCAGTAAAGAAATAATTCTTAAATTTGAATCAAATCGTTAATTAAAAATAAAAAAATGGATATTAAAGTAACTTTCGACGGAAATAAAAAAGTAAATGCTCAGGTAGGAAACCATATAGTTTGCACAGACCAGCCCATCAACAGTGGGGGAGATGATACGGCTGTTTCACCTTTCGAACTTTTTTTAGCTTCTATGGCAACTTGTGCCGGTATATATGTAAAAGGGTTTTGCGATAACCGCAGTATACCCACTGATGGTATCAGTATAACACAAACACATCAGTTTAACGAAAAAGGTATGGCAACGGAGATCGATATTATTGTGAATTTACCTGTTGGCTTTCCTGAAAAATATGTAGATTCTATAATTCACGTAGCAGGTTTGTGCAAAGTAAAACAACATCTACTCAATCCTCCTGTTGTGGCTGTTAAAGCTATTGTCGGATAGCGATTTCTTTTTTGCTTTCCTTCTCATCATCAAACAGTTTAACACGACTGATAAAAATACTATTATACTTACTCATTATAACTAAAAAACATGTTCTCATTTCTCAACAATTTGTTTAGCTCACAACCAAAAGCCGACCTCGGCGAACTTATAAAGAACGGTGCCATTATTGTTGATGTGCGTTCGAAAGGCGAATTCGAAGGCGGACATCTTAAAGGTTCTATAAATATCCCTTTAAATCGTTTGGGCGAAAATTTATCAAAGCTTAAAAAAGATAAACCCATTATCACTTGCTGTGCATCGGGTGCACGCAGCGCTTCGGCAAAAAGTATACTTCGTTCAAACGGCTTTGCCGAAGTGTATAACGGTGGTCCGTGGACCGGCTTACGGAAGTATAAAAACTAACAGATCTTAGTGATTGCACACATGGTCTTGGCCATCGCCATGATGTTGCTGATGTTGTGCGCAACTGATACCGTTGTCGTGAATACCGCCTTTAATAAACAGTTCTACAACTGCTGTGGCATCACCTGAACAACCGCGAACAACCTGTATCCCATATTGGGTTAAAACATTAACGGCACCGTCGCCCATGCCACCTGCCAACATAATCTTTACATCAAGCGCAGCCAATACTCCTGCAATATTTGATTTGCATCCGCATCCCTGTGGCGAGGGTATGGTTTCCTGATGAGTTATCAGGTTGTTTTCGCTAATTGTATATACTCTGTATGATTCGCAATGACCAAAATGTTCATCTATTTGGTTGTTTATAGTAACCGGAACGGCTATCTTCATAATATTTCTCCTTGTTTTTTAGTAAATCTTTGAATAATTTCATTCATTAAGCTTGCTTTTCTGCAGTCATCAAAAACACAGGAAATCTTTTTGTACTTCCGTCATCAAAAGGACGTTCAATGACAAAGCATTCTTGATACACTATCTGCTTGAAACCATTCTTTTTTAAAGTTTCAGCCAATTGTTCGGGCTCGAAACCCAAATGACCTTTAAATCCCGTATCGTGAAAGCTGCCGTCCTCTTTATATAGGTCGGCAATTACCAGTTTACCGTTTTTATTCAGCAGTTTTGCAAATTTTGCCGATATCTTAGCTATATCGTCTACATGATGCATCACCATTTGCGAAAATATAATATCAAAGGTTTTGGAGGTATAATCTTCTTTTTCCAGATCGAACAAAATGGCATGCAAGTGACTTAGTTCTGCAGCCTGTATTTTCTCTTCCGTGGTATGTGTCATTTCCACAGAACTGTCCATAAGTGTGATTTCTGCAAAATGTTCGTGAAGTGCGAAGCTAAGTAGCCCTGTACCTGCTCCGAATTCAAGAGCTTTCATAGTTTTGTCGGGCTTAATCTTTTGCAGAAATAATGCTGCAATGGCTTCGGTTCGTTTTACATGTATCTGGTTTTTATCCCAGTCGCGGGCAACTTTATCAAAATGATTGGGCATGGTCGTTGGTTTTAGTTATAGCAGTAAAGCAAAGGTAGTCTTATTTTAAGGTTTTTGAAGAGGAATAACGGTATTTTAGTAATTCAACCGTTGGAGATTCCAGCCGCGCAATACTTCTTCCGCCTGTTCTTTGTTGAGGTTTTGAACATCAGCAAAGCCATTTTTCTCTCCCATGATTGAATAATTGAACCCAAGAGAATGGTTTGAGAAATTCTGTTCCCGATTATAAACCCGTCTGTAAACATAAGTAATATCGAGGGCATGGTATTTAGCCAATCGTTTATGTAGTGTATCGCTGAGGTCGTTCTGTGGTTTCCCGTTCCTAAACCATTTAAAATCCATGTTCAGATAAGTGTCACGTTCGGCTACCAGCGTATCGTGGTTATAATAAATTGTTTTATAAGCATGATACGGTAACGTAATATCCTTCGGTCGGCTGTCGGTAAACCAGCTTGTATAATGGTCGGGGGCAGGATAATATATTGATACATCGCGTTGCCATCCGTCTTTAATAATCGGTATCCCTAGTTGCATCCTCAGTTCATTATATTCTTTGCCGAATTTATCGTGATGTATGTGAATACAAGAAGGCAACACAAAAATTAATACGGCTATGCAAATCAGTAAGAAGAATAAATTTATAAGCCTGTAGTTTGTATTCATTGTTTTTTTTTGATTTATGGCTAACTTATTTATTGCCCCTAGTCTATTTATAGACTTTTCCTCTCCCAAAATTACAAATTAATCCATCGCCCGCTTCAAATATTCAAATTTTTTTTGCAGTATTTAATTGAAAAAAAACATGTTTAATCTAAAATTCCGTGATAGAACAAAAAAAGGGAAAACCCTATCTGGAAAAAACCGCTATCATGTTTTTTAAAGATGGTATTATTTTTAAAACAAACAATATTCCTCAAAAAATTACCGCTCCAGCATCGTCATATTTCCCCTTCAAAAATCTTGAATAATGTGTTCCGTTCTCATTGTAATGTGTTCCGTTCTCATTGTAATGTGTTCCGCTCTCATTGTAATGTGTTCCGTTCGCATTGGAATGTTTTCCGTTCGCATTGGAATGTGTTATGCTCGCATTGGAATGTGTTATGCCCGCATTGGAATGTGTTAAGCTCGCATTGGAATGTGTTAAGCTCGCATTGGAATGTGTTAAGCCCGCAAGCGAATATGTCAAGAAATCATTTTCCTCCCAACAGTTCTGCCCTGCCCGATTCCTTCAGGCGGGCATTCATCCAATTAACCAATTAATTAACCAAAAACCCGTTCAGCAACAGGCTCCGTCTCAGTCAGTTTATCTTTATCCTCACAACCTCACAGCCTAAACAACTAAACTAACGCTAAGATCATGGCTCATGGCTGGTGGCTCATGGCTTTACTAGTAAATGCCTAAATAATGGTCTTCCCTTTCACGCCGGCAGGCAAGCAATTTCCTTCGAACGAAAGAAAGAAGCGATCCGGTCGAGTTCAGCCTTCGAATAATACGCATCGAATTCAGGCTTTGCAGCAAAACCAAATTCAGTGTATTTTTCTTCTCCAAGCGGATTGTATGGCTCCAGATCGATCTCTTTTATGCCGGCCTTAATCGCTACTTCAGCTATTTGTTCGATATTTTCCTTCGTATCCGTGACGCCGGGAATTAATGGAAGCCTAACGATCACAGCTTTGCCCGAAGCACTGATCCGCCTCAGGTTTTCGAGTATGATCTCATTCGACCGACCTGTGTATTTTTTATGATTTTCCGGGTCTATGATCTTAAGGTCGAACAAAAACATATCCGTGTAGGGAATTATACTTTCTACATCTTCAGGAGTTCCGTAACCGCAGGTTTCGATAGCGGTATGAATGTTGGCTTCTTTACAACCTTGAAGCATGACTTTTAAAAATTCCGCTTGCGAAAGAGGTTCTCCTCCTGTAAACGTTACTCCACCACCCGAATTCCAGTAAAAGTCAATATCTTTTTTTACGATTGCCACAACTTCATCGGCAGCGTATGTTGAGCCACACCGCATCAATGCTTCGCTGTTGCAATTCTCCACACAGGTTTTCTTTTCGCATGCAAGGCAAATACTAAAATCGAAAACTACTTTGTCATCCTTTTTCTTTGCAGAATGATACGGACAAACCTCAATGCAACTATAGCAAGAAGTGCACTTAAAAGCTGCGTAGCGCAACTGTTTCGAAAAACTTTGTGATTCGGGATTGCAGCACCATGCACATTTTAACGGACAGCCTTTCAAAAAAACCAGTGTCCTGATGCCGGGTCCATCGTGAACCGCGTAGTGCTGAATATCGAAAAGTGTTCCCTTGATCACGCTTACATATTATGTTCAGTGCGCAATATAACCTGATCCTGCAATGCTTTGCTCATTTCAACCCAGTAAGCAGAAAAACCTGCAACTCGCACCACCAGGTCGCGGTAATTTTCGGGATGTTCCTGTGCATCGCGCAACATGCGTGAGTCGACCACGTTGAACTGTACATGAAATCCGAGTTTCTCAAAATACGTTTTGATGAGCGCTAACAGGTTTTTCGAACCTCTTTCGCCTTGCAGAGCAGTAGGATGGAACTTCAGGTTAAGCAATCCGCCGCGGATTTGAGTATGATCTATTTTCGAAGAAGAACGTATCACGGCAGTGGGTCCGCCTTTATCGGTTCCTGGGAACGGTGACGTTACTCCGTCGGCCAGAGGTTCTCCGCTCATTCTTCCGTCAGGAAATGCCGCACAAACCTTACCGAAAGGAACAGGAGTGGAAATTGCCAGCATGGAAGGATCGTAGGGATAACCAAGATAATTGTTTTGTTTTCTTACCCATTGACAGTATTCGTCAAACAATTCAAGATAAATGTCGTCAACATAATTTTCGTCATTTCCCCAATGCGGCACGTTGAGCGCTGCTTTCCTCAAACTTTCCGAACCCTGCCAGTTGTTTCTGATGGCAGTTTTCATATCGGCCCAGTTGCATATTTTATCTTCAAAGCAAAGTTTCTTGATCACCGCAAGAGAGTTGGCTACATTTACCAGGCCCGACGAAAGAGTGGTCATCGACTGATTCAAAACAGCGCCGCCTTCGTCCATGCTCTTTCCGCGTTCGATGCAATCGTTCACAAACACCGAACAAAATATCAGGGGCACGGTATAGGTATGCGCAATCATCACGTAATTCCAGTATTGCTGCCAGTTTCTGATGGCTGCATGCATAATGTCGATATAGTAATCTTTGATGTCGTCATAGCTTTTCAGCTCGCGGCTATCGAACATACGGATATTGGTCATGGGGTCAACACCATCGTTGATCAAAAGATCGATGATCTTGCCGTGGTTAATAAACCCGGCCTGAACGATACCATAAGCCATTCCCTGCAATGTGGGTTCGGTGCACCCGCCTATCACGCTGCATTTTCGGATGACTTCTATCGGAAGTTTACTTGTTTTAAGTTCGTGTTCTATGTATGTTTTTTGATTAAAGATGGCAGGATAACCTACTCCGGTTTTTATACATTCGGCAGCTTTCAACAAAAACTCTTCATCCAGTTTTTCGTCATACCAAACAGAAAGCGTCGGTTGGGTCATTTGCATATTGATCTGTGCCTGCAAAATAACCAGCGATAATTCGTTGTTGGCCTTATTGCCATTTTCATCAACACCGCCAAGAATGAGGTTTTGATAAAGATTTCCATGGCCCAGTCCCTGCCAGCTCAAACTGGCAATGTATTCTATCTGGGTCATTTTAACAAACAACTCTTCGAACAAGGATACAGCTTCGTCAAAAGTGATGGAAGGATCGTTTTTATAATAGGGATACAATATCTGGTCAACTCTTCCTGGCGAGAACCCAAGATGCGAACCCTCAATATGTCCGAGCAGATAGGTGAACCAAAATGCCTGCAATGCTTCGCGGAAATTCTTTGGTGTTTCGGCAGGAACATGCTTACAGATCCTTGCCAGTTCAAGCAGGTCGGCTTTGGCTTCGGCATTGTTTTCTTTTGCTGCCATGCGTTCGGCTTCTGCAGCATAGATAGAGGCAAAGCTTAAAGCGCCTTTCAGCACCGTGATGGCTGCACGCCAGAAATTCAGTTTCTTCGAATCGTTGACACTTTCCGGTTTGAACGATTTTATTTTGTCTTCAATTTCGCGGATGATCTTATTGTAGCCTTTTCCAAGCGCCATTTCATAGTCAAGTGCAAGCCTCCCTTCAGGGCAAGGTTCGTGCGGGGCTGTGTATAAACCTATTTTCCAACCGTTCTCAATAAAATCGGCATGTTCAAAATGTTCTTTCCAAAGTCTGTCACCCTGCTCCATGAAGCATTTATCTTCCCAGTATTCGCATATTTCTTTAAAGTCGGCAAGGTCTTCTTTGCTTATCAGGAATTTTCCTGATATCACTTCCAGTCCTTTCTCCACCGCCTCTTCATAACCCCTGGCAATTCCGCCTCCTTTTCCTTGCCCAACATGCTCCGATTGTGCATCCTGGCTTTGTTTGCGCATCTCTTTCAAAAAAGGGCCGGCGGCATAATTTGTATATGGAATGGCTCCGCGGATAAAGCGGGTTTTATTTCCGGCTATCCTGTCGTTCTTATGTATCACGGGTGTGATATGTTCGAGAGCAAAAGCATGATTGGTTGCCCTGCGTTCGGGCACAGGCAAGCCGTCTGTTTTTTTATGCGATTCAGTAAGGTATTTGATGTATTCAATATCCACCATCAGTGGTGACTCGAGATAACGATCTTTAAAAAATTCAGAACGTTCGCAGGAAGGTTTCCCTTTCAGTTCGCGTTGTTCAAAAACAGAAGAGTCTTTAGTTAAATCCATATTTCTAATAAAAATAAATAAGTAATCAGGTAATGAATTGCTGAGCAAAGATAAGAATAAATAAGGAATTCTATAGAGATTTGGGTTAATTACAAGCTGATAATAATCAATTCGTGATCGTACAATAAGAAATATTTTCCACATAAAGCGCTGATATGCTGATAAGGCTGGGAAGGCACAATATTAGGCGAACGAGTTTTTTTCTTTCTTATTTTCTTAGATTTTCAATAAAATCGCGTGTAATTTCTTTGACACCTTGTTCAAATGCTTTTTTTTCGGCATTGGCTCTTATTTTTGAACGGACAAACCCGGGTGCATCCTGTAAATATTGCTCGGCATCGGCAGTCCATAAAGCAGTATTACTGCCTGATAAGTGTTCTTCTGACGGAATCGTACTTTTAATTTTCAATCCGGTTAAACCCTCTAAGGATGGCTCTGAACCAAATGCAGCATTTTCAATAACTGCTGACATTTCTTTGCCGAATTTCTTTAAATAAATATCTAAACCCGCATCATTTGCATGGAGGATGGTTTTGAACTTCAGAATATTTTCAACCGCAGCTTTTTGGTCAGGCTCAGTTACTTCAGGTTTCGCCAGTACATAATATTTATCGCGCCAAAACGACAAATAATCGGTCAAAGCATCAAGTATTTTTTCTGATTCGAGAGGTTTGTATTGACAAATAAGTGCATTTTTAGTACAAATTAAATTTATCCAGTCTTGTGAAGAACCTAAATTTTCCATACTTAACGCATGTTTTTTGTAGATTTCTGTAATGCCACTATCCACCTGCGACTTAAAAATAGGGATAATATCGATCACAAAAATTACCTTATCGGGAATTTGACCGCCCAACTGAAACGTAAATAAGGGAATTCCAAATTCGGGTTTTGGATAAATATTTAATACTACACCGTTCGCTTTACTGTTAACGGTATATTGTTCCAGAGCCATTCGGCTGATCTTCTCCCCATCGTAGATCCTGAAGATGGTTTGAGTGAACTTTTCAGTTTCGTTCTTTTTTGCGGAATACTCAATATATTCGCTCTCCGAAATGATACCTTTCAGTTCTCTGAATATTATCTCATTAGATTTTTCTAATACGGGTGATCTCATTTTATTGGTGTTTCATTTTTTAATGGATAATACAATCTGTGTAACGACCCATTAAACCCAAAGCTATTTCAACAAAACATTATATCTGCAACAGGCTAATTCCTTTTTTCTGACAAGAATATTATTGCATGCTTGTCGGTTAAACACACATATTCCTTCTAATCGCAGGATGAGGATCATAGTCTTCTATAACAAAATCATCAATAGTTAACTGATCAAATGGTTTTTTTGTAATGTGTAGTTTGGGCAAAGGTTTAGGTTCTCTCGACATTTGTTCGAGAATGGCAGTTACATGGTCGTATTTTTCTTCATTACCATCTTCAGGAGCATTTTTATTGATCCAATCAACCACTTCTAAATATTGTTCTCTTGCCGAAACATCTCGTATTCTTTTTTGTGTTTCCTTGAAATTATCCCTGTGCCATAGAGTCCTCTTACCAATACTGGCATAGAAATGTGAATCTCCGAACGTATGGATAAATGTTTTTGGAACCATCCCTGCTTCCTGGGCTATTACCTGGGTAAGTGCAGCATAACTGGCTATATTGAATGGAACACCCAAGAACTGGTCACAACTTCTTTGGTAAAGCTGCAATTCCATTTCGCCTTCTTCATTAGCGGTTACCTGGTACAAAACATGGCATGGGGGTAACGACATATGTGGTGTGTCGCCGGGATTCCACGAATCAACAATGTGTTTTTTTCCGGTTGGTTTTTTTCGTATACCATCTATCAATTTTGTTAGCTGATCTATTTCAACAAACTTCTCTTTGTCGTGATCAAAATATTCCCATCTTCTCCATTGCTTTCCATAAATAGGTCCGGCATCACCCCATCTTTCTGCAAATTCAGCATCTTCTTTTACTCTCTGACCATATTCTTCCATAGCTTTGTCCCAATCGGGCGAATATTTCGCAAGACTTTCCGGAAAGATCCCTTCTTTCTGCATCCCGCGAAGATTGCCCTGAAAAGCATCGGGCCTCCATATAGGTGCATTATTTTCTTCAAGATATCTGATGTTTGTATCGCCTCTCAGAAACCATATCGTTTCGTGAAACATCGATCTTGTAAACATCTTTTTAGTGGTCAATAACGGGTATCCTTCTCTCAGGTCATATTCGTTCTGATAGCCAAATAAAGAGATGATTCCGGCTTCTTTGCTGCCTCCTTTAAAATTCGAACGATTCGATGTTAGAATTGCTTTTGCATGATCTAAATATTGTTGCGCCATATTATTTTGTTAAGTTTATTTCAGTTTAATATGGTTTCAAAAGTAGTTTTTATTTTTCTTTTTTGTCGAACTCCAAAGCTAAAAGTAGGGATTTAATTATTAACAATGATCGTCAGTTTTGTTCATAAATTTGACACTCCCTTATATGAATCTACAAACTTCGAACAACTGATTCATATTTTGGCCAGTATAAGTTTTATATGATGTCCGACTCTCATCAGGAATTGCCTTATTTGTAAAAGAAATCCATCTTCAATGATGCCTCTATCATTCCCTTCAGTATTTTTATATCAATATCCTCCAGCTTATGTATATAAAGGCAACCGACACCTGTTTTATTTTTGCCAAGTTTTTTAAGAGCATCTGCATGCTGATGGTTTATATTACCGCTAATGTATAAGGAAAGATCTGCTTTACGGGGCGAAAATCCTATCTTCAACCAATCAACTTCCCTGCCGGTTTTAGGGCTTTTTATTTTTACCTGGCCAAAACCTATCAGCGAGCTGCCCCACATTTTTTATGTCGGGATACAGTGGTGTGAGAGGAGCAGTTCGTCAGCTAACTATTGACGGAGCATCTACTCGATAATGCAATTTTTTTTATTATTGTGTTATCTTTTTAATTAGTAAATTAATTCTACTAATACTCGATAATTATTTGTAACTTCAGTTACTTATTTTGTGAATTATTGTGTCCAATCACCAGTTGCATTATCCAAATCATCAGTAAACTCTAAACCAGCCGGCAATTGTAAACAATTATTAAAAAAAGCCAAGCGACATGAACGAACATAAATACTTGTCGTTGAAATATTATAGTTTGGACCTGATGGTGATGAAACAATTACAGTGCTTGTCCTGTTGGCAGGAATAGTAATATTAACAGTTGTATTATACTCACCGGTTGCAACTGAAGACTGCCAAAGTTCCACACCATTTAATGCAAGACCAGCACTTTCACTCCAAGCACTATTACAAGTATAATAAAAAGAAATAGGCCAAATAATAGCAGAAGCTGTTGTGTTTTTAATCCTAAACAATGCAACTGCGACTTTACCCGAGGTGCTTGAATATTGTAAATAAGTTTCACTATATACCATTGCATTTTTACCTGGGAAACATTTTTGGTTAAACAATGTTCTTTGAACATCTTTATCAGAACTTATACTGCCAGCTCTTCCAGTACCATCAGTCCATATACTTGGAGTTATGCCCCCAAATAATGAAGCAGTATTTCCGAAAGGCCAGGCTCCTGCACCCTCACTATAAGTATTAAAAACATTCCATCTAAAAGTTGATTGTTTATTAGTATTTGCAACTGTAAAATTTGGATAAGTTCCTGTAACTGTTATTCCATTCGCTCCTGATACTGCAACAGTTTGGTCGGGTGCAGAGTTCACAATTTGGTTCGTTCCGTTAATACTTATTCCTGCACCGGCAGTTAATTGGGTTAAACCGTCTAATTTAGTTTTGTCTACATTACTCATAAAACCGTCAACTGTTGTTGTGGCATTAACAGGAAAGTCGGAAATTTGACTTTTGGTGATTGAAATTCCGGTAGATTTATTCCATGCTCCAAAAATCGGGTCGGTTTCGGTGTAGCTTGTTAAATAATTTGGCAAATCGGAAATTTGACTTTTGGTGATTGAAATTCCTGTAGATTTATTCCATGCTCCAAAAATCGGGTCGGTTTCGGTGTAACTTTCCAAATAATTTGGCAAATCGGAAATTTGACTTTTGGTGATTGAAATTCCGGTGGATTTATTCCATGCTCCAAAAATCGGGTCGGTTTCGGTGTAACTTTCCAAATAATTTGGCAAATCAGAAATTTGACTTTTGGTGATTGAAATTCCTGTAGATTTATTCCATGCTCCAAAAATCGGGTCGGTTTCGGTGTAACTTTCCAAATAATTTGGCAAATCAGAAATTTGACTTTTGGTGATTGAAATTCCGGTGGATTTATTCCATGCTCCAAAAATAGGATCAGTTTCGATGTAGTTTGTTAAATAATTTGGCAAATCAGATATTTGGCTTGTTGTGATTGTGCCGGAATAATTTTCAGTATTTTTCGCATTTATTGCATAAGGAACAGATAATAATTGAGATGTTCCCATTTCTATTCCACCAACAGTAATTTTAATAAAATAGGTATTTGTAGCCCAATTTATTCCTGCTATTCCTGTTGTGTTTACACTACCAATATTTAGGTTTATTATGCCTTGTGCAGTGGTAGTAACATTCTGTGTTTCGGTAAATACACTTGTTCCCGAAACGCTGCCTTGCAAAATATCGATGATAACGGTTTTTGCCGTGTTTGCAATAATTGTTCCGTCTGCATTTCTCAATACTGCTTGGTATTTGAATTGTTGGGGTGTTTGAGAAAAAGCTGCATTTACAGCTATTAAAGCTACTAATAGAATTAATAATCGTTTCATACTGTTTAGTTTTTAATGATTTTAAATGATTTAACTAATTTACTGTTTTGTTGTACTATAATAAAATAAGTGCCAACTGCATAGTTTGAAAAACTTATTTGTTCTAAATCGGATTTCAATTCTTTGGTTTGTAATACACGACCTGATAAATCGGTAATAGAGTACTCAACATTGCCAAAGTTCTGAACATTGTCAAAGTTCAACGAAATAAAATCGTAGGTCGGATTAGGAAATGCTGAAATTATAAATTCCAAAAGTGGATTTTGATCAATGCTTGTTCCAAAATAACTGCTTTGATGAAATCCTTGTGTCAGCATTTGTCCGCTTGCTATGTAGGTTTCGGTTTGTATTTCTCCAATTGACCAGTCCAATTGGTAACTCGTGTTGTTAAAACTCTCGCCTGCCGTACTCACCAGTAGGGGCGATGCCGTTTGGGCGTTTATCGTGCAAATAGAAAAAGCCACTGCTATTGTTAAAATTAATCGCTTCATTTAATCATAGTTTTAAATGGTTAATTTATTTTGCTTGTGCTAACGTCTATACAGTCCCAATTGGGACCATTTCTACTATATCTTTTACCGTTGGTACTATCCCATTTTTGCATTAATAAATATTACAAATCAACTGGTTTAATTTTTTAACATAAAAATTTTAAATTATTTATAGAGCTTTTCACCTGTTCCATTTCATTGTGAGTAATATGAGTATAAATCTATTCACGAATTACTTTTTTCAATGCTGTTCATAAAATCGCTTCGCTAAGTTCTGTTGTTTTAATGCGAGTATTTGAATTTCATCATGTAAAGATATATTTTTTTATTTATAAAATAATTTTTTAACTTATTTTTTTCGCCCGGCATAGCTCCACCAAATTAGCCAATATACATGAGCTACAAGACATGGTTTAGGCTAGTATACTTTTGTATTTTAGGATTATTGGCTGTGAGGAAAGGAGGGCCCCCCCCGCAGCCATGCTGGCATGCAGATTGCGTCCTTAATTATTATTTTATTATCTCTACAATCACTTTTTTTTCAAGCAGTTTTTTAATAACCGCATTTTCCGGATCTAGTTTCGTATTACCAAGGTATACATAGTTTAATCCTTCAATCTCGCATAATTCTTTTGGCAAATCTGTTAATGGAATATTCCATACTTTCAAAGAAGTTAATTCTAATTTTTTTATACTTTTCGGAATAGATATAAGTGGCATATTTTGCAATTCAAGTCCTTTAAGTTGTCTTAAACTGAAGAGATCTTCCGATAATATTTTATCTTTAAAATCGTCTAATGTGAGGAATTGGAGTGATTTAATATGAGAAATGCATTTTATCAGATCATCCATTTTTGTATCTGGAAGTGCTGTAAATGCCAGAGTATTTAGTTTTTGAAAACCAGAGGACGGTATGGGTAAACGTCCCTGACATTCATTATTTAAAGTAATTTTCAGCTTTTTCAGATTTGGAAGCTTGGATATTTTAGTAAACTCATTTAAACTGAACAAATTTTTATTGATATAGATATCTAATTCCTCCAGACTGTCATGTCGTGAAAACTCCTTGCCAAGATTTGCAAGTGAATCACAATATGTAATAGCCAATGTCCGGAGATATTTTAATTTTTCAATTCCATCTAGACTCTTTAATTCTGTTCCTGTTAGGTCAAGGTTTTCAAGATTTGGGAAATCAGAAATAATATCATTCAAGTTATAAATGAGATTCGACAGATCCAACTCTTTTAAATTTGGCAGCTTGCAAAAGTTTTTATCTGTTTTTAGATCTGTATTTCCCCAAAGACGTAAAACTCTGAGCTTGTTTAATTCTATTAAGCTCGAAGGAAGTTTCATGATGTGGCATCCGCCACAAAACGGATGACCTAAGATCAGTTCTTCAAGGTTTTTAATATTTTTTATCGCTTCCGGTACTGTGTCGAATTGCATTCCGGCTAGAGTTAGAGATTTTAGATGAGTGAATTCCAATATGACTTCAGGAAATTTTTTAAAGTCGTTCACAAATATTTCTAATTGAATGAGTTTCTTGTTATTTTTTAGTTTCCCGAGTTCTCTGTCAAGATTCATATTTCTGCAAAGAAATAATGATAAGGAGTGAAGGTTTTTGAATTGATCAATATTTGAAGGAATAGTATCCACTTCACTGAGCGTTAATACATAAACTGAATCAGGGTTCATTGCAAAAGCCTCAGCATCCTGAGCTGAATGCATCTTTTGTAACTCATCAAGACTATAATTTTGTCCAAACAATAAAGAAGAGCAGAGACAAATAATAATTACTGTTATTGTTTTCATGGAAATTTGGTTTAATGCAACAAAATACTCCAACAACTTTGCCTGACGGCATTCCTTGTTGGAGTTATCTTTTTATTTTTTTAATTACTTCCAGATTAATCAGCAATTGTAGGAGTACAATTATGAATTACATATTAATCCTACGATAAGCAAAAGTGCAATAGGTGAAATAATCACATAGAACCACATCACAGGTTTCCAGGCACCTTTGGTTTGCTCCCGAGTATATTTTAATCCCAGCACATACCAGCAAAAGAGTCTTAACACTGGAATTGAAATTGCAAATGCCCATGTGCTTATAACACGATAATACTCCAGGGTGGTGGTTGGTTCAAATTCGCTGAAAAGCAATGCATAACCGAGAAGTATAAAAGCATCAATAAAGACATATGATGGATGTGTGGAACAAAAATTGGTAATTGCATATTTTTTCAAGCTGCTGAACATACCCGATTCGGTGGTAATTTTTGGCTTAATTATACTCCATACGATCCACGCTAAGCATATTATTCCAAGGATAAATGTTGTGATCAGGTAAACAATGTCCGATCCAATTGTACCCTGCTCAATGTCCTGGGCAAGGTTGGCAATAAAACCAACCAGTAAGAACAAAAGAAGAAATTCGAAAAAGATAATCCTTACAATTCCTGCAACTTTAGTGAATGATTTCATGGCTTTTAGTTTTTTAAATAAGAGGCTGTTTATTTATATTGCAGCCTCTTATATGGTTAATTTTATTTATTGTTGATGTTCTTTTTGTCTGATTCTTCCAATGAACGCCCGCTATGGGTTGGTTTTCTTATTTTTTATACATAAAATTACAATATCGTATTACCGGAAGTAATTAATATGTGTAAAATTAACAAAATAAAAAACAGATCTAATATATAAATTATCACATACCTTTTGACATCAGGAATCCTGCAATTTCCTTTTGCCCCACTTCAATAGCCCACAAGGAAGGACTATATTTATCTTTATACGTTATACACGAATATGTGATAACACCTTGAGATACAGATCCACCCATCGTTTTAATAGTATAGTCAGGATTAAATTTCCATAACATTTTTTCTGCCAATAGTTTCACAATATCCATTGAGCCGGCTTCAATAGCCCAGTATATGGGTGTTTTCTTTGTAACCATTACCAAACAGTATAAATCTACATTGTCAGGAATATTTTTGGGCCTGACAGCAACGCTTCCTTCAACACCTATATTAATATCAGCGCCTTTTTCAATCAGATAGGCCGCAATATCTGTCTTGCCATTTTCCAATGCCAGGTTCAGGGGAGTATAATTTTCACCACCTGTTAAATTACTAATATTCATTAATGACATTCCCTTAGCCTTGCTGTTAATATCGGCGCCTTTTTCTACGATCATCTTCATGAGTTCCAAATCGCCCACTTCGGCTGCCTGACAAATAGGATAAATGTCCGCTAATTTTTTTTCACCAGAGTGATAATTTATGGTAATTTTTGGATCTGCTCCATTTTGTATCAGTAGTTTTGCAATAGGAATTTTCTTGTATTTTAAAGCTCTCCCAAGAGCGGTAAAACCATAAGTTGTATTTGCATCATTTAAATCAAGTCCTTTGGGTAATAAAAGTTTAAAGATATCTTCTGGTTTACCACAACGCGTGGCGTCTAAATTTTTAAACCAATCTGGCATTTTCATGCCATAAGTAGTTTCTAAAGTCGGAATTACCTTTTTCCAGCCATCAATCCGCACTTGTGGCTCCTGAGCAGACGATGCAAGTGTATAAATCAAATTGCCGTTTTCGGCATCTTTACCATCTGTTTTTGCGCCGGCATCAAGTAAGAGTTTAATGCATTCAACACAGTTCGAATTTCCGATGGCATATTCCAGCGGTGACTGTTTTGTTTCAGCCTTAGGCGGACCAGCAGCTGCTACAAGGTCTTCGTAAGTCTTGATTACGGTTTTATTTGCTTTTTTACCTTTTGCCTTTTCATCCTCAAGCATTTTTTTGTATACGTTTACTGTAGGATCACCGGAGACAATAATACCTTTATTAACATCGGCTCCTTTTGCAAGCAGCAGTTTGATCACATCAACCGAATAATATACCACTGCATTGTACAAAGCTGTATTATTACCCAGACTGGGATCAGCTCCCTTATCAAGCATATAGGAAACAATTTCGGGCCACATAATGGCATTTACAATTGGAGCAACGCCTGCAGCATCCACCTGGTTTACATTGGCGCCGGCACCAATAGCCGTTTTTACACCTTCAAGATTGCCTTGTTTACAGGCTGTAATCAGGTCTTCCTGCGGACCTGCCACGCTGATTTGTATCATTGCAACAAACAGCAGAACGATCGAGAATAATTTTACTAATTGTTTCATTTTACATAGGTTTTAATTTTCTTACTCGTATGGCTTTTCAGTTCCGCCCCCCGATCATCCTATCGGGGCAGGCCGTTTTTATTAGTGGTTGCTGGTCTCCACTTTTTTTTAATCGTTAATCACTCTTAAAAACCCTCGCTCGCGCGCGTTTCCCAACGCGTGCTTAAGCCACAACATTCTTTTCCATCATTTTACCTGTAAAGATATATTTTTTTAATCAAAAAAATAAATTTTTAACTTATTTTTTTGCAGGGCATAGCTCGGCCAAATGAGCCAAAAGCCAATAGCCACGAGTTGTGAGCTACAAGCTATTAGCCATTAGCCACTAACAATGTAAACTTAATGTCAGGGCTTTTGGTTGATGAACAGGTCGGGACCGAAAAATTCTTCGCGGCTTATTTCATAAATCGCGAGCAATTGTTCGAGCTTTTGGGCCGTGATGTTCTTTTTCCCGTTCTCGTAGCGCGACAGTACGGTGGCGGTTATACCTTCGTTATTATACATTATGTAATAAAAGGTTTTGTGCTCCTTTTCGCGCAAATATCTTAGCCTGAGGCCATAGATAACTTGGAGGCTCACATTTTCATTCTTGTTCATAATTTATAATATATATATCAAGTGTAAATGTACCTAAAAGTGCACAACAAGTTTCTGATTTCTGAAAAAATGATTATATTTTTGTTATCCGTTTAAAACGAACTGCTTCTGAACTTTTTTTAACCAGCACGGAAGCTTCGCAAAATGTTCTTTGAAATACTGAGAGTTCCCGAATTTTTTATGGCGCGGTTCTATACGTTTTTTTGCAGCACGATGTAATATCTGCCTGCAATACCCTCTAAAAGAATGGTTTCGTTGTCATAAAGCCTTGTTTCAAAAACACAAGGCTATGTTTCGGCTTCACAGAGCTATATCTCCGAAACATAAAACAATGTTTCCGAAACCCGGAGATATTTTTCCGAAACTCAGAGTTATATTTCCGAAACCCAGAGATATGTTTTCCCAACACAAAGCTGAGTTGGGAAAACCCGGAGATATGTTGCCCCAACTCAGAGCTATGTTTCCGCAAAACATGGCTGTGTTGCCGAAACTCAGAACTATGTTTCCGCAACTCAAAGCTATGTTGCCGCAACACTGCGACATGTTTCTCCAACATAAGGCTGTTTTGCCTAAACATAAGGCTATGAAACCATTAAATTCTGAAACATTCAGCATAACAATATTTTAAATTGTTGCTGAGTGAAAAAAATCTGTAAAAAAATGATTAAAAATTCCGTTTCAAAAAAAAATTAGTATCAACTAAATTAAGAAATATGAAAACAATAAATTACAATTACGCGTCTCTTTCGCAGGGAAATTTTCTGGAGAAGCTGGGCCTGATCGTATTTTGTTTGTCGAGCAACCTTAATTTTCCCGATTTGCCCGTTTCTGTGGCAGATATAAGCGCGAAAAAGGCAGAATATGAAAAAGCGCTCGACAAGTCGCGTCTGGGCGACCATTCTGCAACCATACAGGCAAAAGGTTTTAAAGCCGAACTGAACCTGATGCTGAAAAAGGATGGCATTTACGTGAACCTCACCAGCAATGGTGATGAACTGATGCTCGAATCAAGCGGTTATGATTTTTCGAAGGACAGGGTTAAAAAGAAAAAACCCGATCTTCAGATTCTCGATACCGATCGCTCGGGTATGGGCAAAGTTATTATTGCCCGCGTTGAAGGAGCTGTGGCTTATCAGGTTGAAATTCATGCCGATCCTATACCCGAAGATGTGGCCGATCAGCGTTGGATGCGTCAGCCGATGACCACCAAAACCTATCAATGGCTTAATGATATCGAACCCGGTAAGGTGATGTATTTGCGCTACTACAGCGTTTCGCCCGATCGCGAAGAACCCCCTAAAGGGCCCTATCGCTTCACACTGAGTTAGATAAATTAACAAGAAAGCGGCTAAAAAAATTCTGGAACTCGAGGTATTTTTTTAATGGATAAATAAATTTCAACTTATTTTATTATAGGCAAACAAGAGATTGGGGATGCTTGGATAGCGTGGCGAAAAACCAGCCCTTAGCGGACAGGCGATGTACTCACATTATGTTGTTTTCCGCTTTTTTCAAATTGTTCTTCAATGGGCGATTGTGTATTCAAATCATCGTAAATATCTTCTTTCTTATAATACTGAAATGGGGGCAAGCGTTTATCCCATTCGCTTTTATTGTATGTATAATCACAGGAAGGCAGGTAAGTATC
This sequence comes from uncultured Bacteroidales bacterium, assembly GCA_903913285.1. GTDB lineage: Bacteria > Bacteroidota > Bacteroidia > Bacteroidales > CAIWKO01 > CAIWKO01. Next base: position 39,072 of record CAIWKO010000051.1, read on the forward strand.
AAGATAAAATTTGTCGGTCCTATCGGAAGCAATGAAATGAGTAACACTGTCTGAATACCATTCGTAGTTTTCCGTGATCGTAAATTCTTTAGTGGTTGTTGCTCCCTTGAAATACTCGTTGGTGTATGTGTGGCACAACTTCTTTAAAAACCATTTGCTTTTATTTTTCTCAAATTCTGCTACCAGTTTGCCGTCAACAAATTCTGCGTAATAATGCCGCGAAGGCAGCACCCAGTTATTGTTCTTAGGATAATTAAAATCTTTATTCCTGATAGCGGTTCGTTCTATTTTTTTAAAGGCGAACGATTTGCGGTCAATAATAAACACACCTTCTTCCATACCTTCGCCGCTCCAACCAAGGTCTCTCATGTTGTCAACGCCATGATTTTCGCTCGAAAATTCGCTGCAGCTATATTTAATAACATAATCGTCGGTTTTGTTTGTAGTATCAAAATTAAAGGTATAGAAGTTAAAGGCATTGGGATTTAACGAACCCTGCAATAAATTATATACCGGATTCTGGTCGAGAAGTTCAGCAATATTGTTTTGGTAATATTTTGAGTCGTCGATATCGAAATTAAAATTGCTTCTCCGCATTTGTTCAATGTCGAAACCGTAGCTTGACGTAATCCTGTTCTTCGCGAAAGCTATTTTAAACAATATCACGGTTTGCGCCTCTATCAGGTTTTTAAACACTCCGTTCACCTTATCATATTGCCTGAAAAAAGAAAATGAAGCGAAACTCGAATCCGAATAATTGATGGGTATCATATCTACGGCTTTCTTAACGGTTTCTTTTGCCGTCAGCCCTTTAATATTAACCTGCGATAACGAAACAGGCGACCTGTTGATATATATTTTCTCAATAGCACTGTGGGTGCGGTTATAAATTATGGTATCGTGAAAGCCTATTGCTGATATTTCGAAATGAAGTTTCTTCAGGTTTTGTGGTATCTGGAAATGAAATTCACCTTTACTGTTTGTTTGAGCAAAATTGCCTGTTTCAATCATTTTAACTATGGCGAATGCCACGGGTGTTGAGTCTTGTTGTGAAAGTAGTATGGCTTTGAAACTGTTTTGACCGAAAGCCGAAATGCCGGTTGAAAGCAGCATAGCTGTCAAAAAATACCGTAATACAATTTTGTGTAAACGAATGTTCTTAACCCGGGTATTAAAAGTGTACATTACAATTGTTGTTTCATTTTCTGGAAAGTGAATCATACTAATGCTCAGCTTTCGCCATGTAAAGATATATTTTTTTCCAGAATAAAAATAATTTTAAAGCTATTTTCTGCAAGTATATAGTTTATTACAAGCAAGAAACTAAAACCTTACCAAAAACCCCAGTATCCCCAGCGCAACTAAAACACTGCCTGTTATTAGTTTTTCGTGATGTTCCAAGGTATGCGTTCTTATTTTCTGTGTGCCTTTATACCCAATAAACACAAGCAACAACATCAACATAACGGTTGTAAAAGTATATACTGCCGAAACCATAAAAATACCCTTCCATCCTATAAGCCCTGCCTGAAAATAATAAGCTTCAATTTCAACACAGGGCGTCAGAAACATGGCCAAACTCAAACTAAACAGCAACGCCAACTTTGATTTAGTTCTGCCGGGCGTATTCATATTCTCAATTTCATGATGGTGGTGGTGATGGTGATGATTGGTGAGGTCGATGATCACGTATACTGCACCTATCCCTATCAATATGGAAGGAGCTATGAAGGTCATCACCACACTATAGGCATTTGATAGTTGTATACCGATAAACCCAACGATGATACCGATTAAAATGGTGCTTAAAGTATGAGCAAATCCAGTTACTACGGTTGCCGACAGGCTTTCTTTCAGGGTCCATTTTTCCGCTTTGCCTATAGCCAGCAAAGGCAACCAGTGGTTGGGGATGGAAGCATGTATTAAACTCAACAGAAGGCTGCCGATTGCTATTTGCCACATAATTTCCGGTTTTTTCTCAACAAATTATTGTGGCTTTTCGATCAAAAAATAAATGCCTGTGTTGATGGCTCCTTCGGCTTTTAAAACAAAATTGCTTTGTCCGAACAGTTTTCTCCAGCCTTTTCGCGAGGTGAGCGAAAGACAAAACAGATTGAAAACCGAAAAGGTGGCAGCGCCCGGCACAAAAACAATCAGCAGAAACTTACCGCCCGGTTTTAAAACCCGGTTGATCTCTTTCAGTCCATCAAGTTTATACCGGCCAAGATGATCCATCATATAAGAACTTATAGCTGAATCGAAGGTGTTGGGCTCGTACGATATGTCGGTGATGTCACCTTTTTTTATGTCGACTTTATCCTGTATGCCGGCGATTTTAAGATTTCGTTCAAGAAGTGTTTGCCCGCCGTTCTCAATATAATCCGAATCAAAACGGTCGAAAGCCACTATGCGCGAATCTTTCATAACTTTGGCAAGTTCAAGCGTGGTGCGTCCTGAGCCGCATCCTGCGTCCAGTATCAGGTCGTGGTTTGTGCTGAGCAGGTCTACAAAAGGCAAGGTCATATATTCGTTCTTCTTCGAAGTTCGCAACATAAAATTTCCGGCAAACAAATTGAGCGATATCAAAAAGAAGATCAGCGAAAGCCATACCAGTGATGCGTTATAAAAATAAACCCAAACGGTAGCCATAATAAAAACCACACCGATAAGCCAAAACATATTCATCCATCCATACGACCACCCGAAATAGTATTTCCCTTCATACTTGCGCATCAGTCGTTTTTCGAAAAGAACATACTTTAGTTTTTGGGGCGAAATAAAATAAGCCGATATCAAAACTGTCAGAGCAATAATGATATGTGCCAGCGAAAATAAAAAAACCATGCTCGACAAGACCTGTAATTTGGGCAAATGAATGTAGATCATTATCGCCACAAGAATTCCGGCAATTCCCACTATCCATGGATGTCCGTGTCCTTTTCCTTTTTTTTCTGTTGTTTTCATAATCTTTGTTTTTTAGGTAAATCTCTTTTTAGCTCCATTTTTCGGGAAGCCGGTTAATACTATATCGGAGATTTTAAGCCGGACGCACAGGAATCAGTATTTCCCTTTCGATGGTTTCGGATGGCTTGTTGGCAGGATTTTCGGAATAAACTTCATACCCCAAAACATCTTTGATAGCATACCCGCTTTCGGGAAGCCAGCCATGATTGAAAAATGCAAGGCTTTTTACCGTTGTCAGCAAATTACCTTGCAAACTGTAATTGGCATAAAGCCCGTCAGGTATCTCCGTAACGCTTGATTCCTTAGGCAATTTAATTTGTCCGGGAAATGTAATTCCGGCCCAATACCTGCAGTTTTCAACGGAAGTGATAAACGGAATATCAAGCAGTATTCCAACAAAGCGGGTTTCATTGCCAAGCAATCCTCTTGGCTCTGCCCATTGGCTCAGTTTGCGAAAAGCCATCGAAATGGCATCGCTTTTGCCCAGGCAGGTGCTCAGGTAAATAAGCGTAAACCCCTGCAACCTCTTTGTCGAAATATCAACTTTGTTTTTCCATTCCATGATCTCGTCCTGTGTAAAATCTCTGATGCAAAGATCGGGGCTGTTTATCATAGATGTTTTGCATTTCTTGCTATTTGTTTTGCAAAAATTGCGGTATTCTTCATTCGATAATTGCCTGTATTCATGGGCGCTCACGCCGAAATAGTTTTTAAATGCACGCGAGAAGATGGAAAGTGATGTGAAACCGCTGTTATAGGCAAGTTCCGATACACTCATATCAGGAAAAACTTTCAGGAAATGAGCGATGCGTTCAAGTCGCAACCTGATAATATATTGCTTGGGCGTTTCGCCAACAACACTTGTAAAAATGCGTTGAAAATGAAAAGGCGAATAATTGGCTATTTCGGCTAACCTTTGCAAAGGAAGCTCTTCCGAAAGATTTAGTTGAATAAATTCAAGAACTTTCCGGATATACACTGCCATTTTTTTATCGTCGTCGGTATGATGCATTTTCTATAATGTAGAGCCTTTTGAATGGGTTAGCATTTGTGTGCAAGCACGATCGCGATATATTCAGTTTCGCTATGTAAAGATATATTTTTTCGACCTTTCAAAAAAAATATTGATTTATTTTTTGCAGAATAAAAAATACATTCTGCTTGCAAGACATTATTGCTATTCATGGCTAATCGCTAAATCAATTCCCCGGCGGAGTATTCAGGTTAACATCATCCGGCTCTTTGCGAAATTCCATCTTGCCGAATTTAAACGTGAAATTTAGCCCAAACGAACGGTAAGGCAACTGCCGTGTATTGGTCAACGAAAAATTGCTTCCGTTGAGTATGGTTTTTTGGTCGACATACTTATTAAAGAAGTTGGTAGCCGTTAGCGCTATGCTTCCTTTTTTGTGGAAAAACTGAAAGCGCATGGCCATATTGTAGGTAAAAAAAGCAGGCATAGTGCCCTGTGCATTGATGCGGGGCGAATTGAAGTTGCCCATACCTTCAACGATCAGCGTTTTGGTTATCTGATACGAAGCATTCAGATTGATACGGTAGTTGAACCCCTGTATATTGCCCCCCGAAGGCAGCCCCGTGTATATATAGCGTTGAAAGCATGAGATGTTGGTTCGCAGGTTGATGTTTTTGGTGATGGGTATCGAAGCAAACAGGCTCAAACCGTAGTTATCTTCGCGGCCTATGTTTTCGCGGGTGCTGAGGGCCACATTGGTATAGGTTGAATCGCCGATTTTATAAACAGGGTAGAAGGTGGTATAAGACTGTATATCGTCTTTATTTCCCCTGTAAAAAAGGGTAGGAGTGATGGTGGTTCCATTTTTAAAGGTTTGGCTATAGCTGAGTTCAACCTTATCGCCTATTTCGGGGCGAAGGTTGGGGTTGCCTGTCGATATGTTTTTTGGGTCGCTGGCATTTATAAAAGGGTTCATATCGCGGTAATCGGGACGCTCTATACGATGCGAATAGTTTATCTTCAGCATTTGTTTGTTTTTAAACGTATGCGAAAAAGCCAGCGAGGGAACCAATGTATTGTATGGACTCATGTTAACCAGACCCGTGTTGGTATAAACGGCTTTTGCCTGAGTGTATTCGTCGCGCAGGCCGGGTTTCACGTCGAGCCATTTGAACAAGCGGAAATTGGCCGAAACATACACGGCATAAACGATGCGTTTATAATCAACCGACGACGACTGGTCGCTGCTGTAATCATAATTTTGCGAAACACCGTTCAGCAGATACACATCCGAAGTGCTTTTAATATGGTCGAGTTCGGTTTTGGCGCCCATTTCCAGTTTTGCATCCTCGCCCAAAGGCTGGGTATAATTTAACTCGAAATTGCTTTCATTCTCAATCCCGGGGTTTTTACCGTACGAACTGTTATAAACCGAATCGGAAGGCTGATAGGCCTGGCTTTGTTCGTAATACGAATAAAGGGTGCCATTCGACGAATTGCACAATATTTCAAGTTCCTGGTCTTCTTTCTTGAATTTCTTTTTATATCCCAGTTGCCAGTCGTAGGAGTTTTGATGAAACTTGCTTGCAGTTTTGGTAGCATCTTTCACATCCGAGATGGTGTTGCCGCCCTCGTCGGTTAAAAGGCTTTCGCGGTTTGCGCTGCCGGTGTTGCTGTTGCCGAAATAGTCGTATCCGAACGAGCCGTTCAGGTTATCTTTGGGCGTCATATCCCAGTCGAAGCCGATGCCCGATTGATATCCGTAGCGCATAAAATCGCTTGTGCCGTCCTGAAGCAGGCGCGAAGTAAAAACAGAATCCTGCGAACTGCGGTCCGATTTGTTCAGGGTGCTTGACGACAATTGAGCATTTCCGCTAAAGAAAGCGTTAATACCTATTTTTCCGCGCCGCAATCCAAGGTTCACCGATCCGTTTTCCAATCGGGTGCCTCCCGAAAGTGAAATGCTTCCGCTCATGCCGCGTACGTTATTCTTTTTCAAAATAATATTGATGATGCCTCCCGTGCCTTCGGCATCGTATTTGGCTCCCGGGCTGGTGATGATTTCAATGCTTTGTATCTGGCTGGCCGGGATAGATTGCAACACATCGGCTATATTACTTCCGAATAGTATGGAAGGTTTTCCGTCGATCAAAAATTTGATGTTAGCGTTGCCTTGCAGTTCCACATTGCCATCCACATCAACCGACACCATGGGCACTTTTTTCAACATATCGGCAGCCACTCCGCTTTGCGATGTAATGTCGCGCTCGGCATTGTAAACCGTTTTGTCGATCTTGTTCTCAATAAAACTTTTATCGGCTGTTATATTCACTTCCGAGAGGGTGGTTTGTTTGTTCGCCAGACTGATATCGCCCAGGTTGGTGTTCGGATTGCTATTGCTCACAATGATTTCTTTTTTTCCACCCTTCCTGTAGCCGATAAAATCTACAACTAAATTATACGTGCCTTCACCCACGTTTGTGAGTTTAAAAACACCTTTGCTGTCGGTAGTTGCTCCGTTCACAAGTTTGTTGCTGCTGCTGAGATACAAACTAATGGTAGCATATTCCACCGCCTGTCCCGACACCGAATCAACGATGCGTCCGGTGATCTTTCCGTAGCCGGCCACCGTGTGTTGAGCAGAGGAATTAAAGCTGAATGTCAAAAGCAGCAGGCAAAAAGTGATGTTTATTCTTCGAAATTTTCGTAAAATAAAAAGTTTAAAAGAAGGATGCATGAACATGGATGGAAGTAAAAATAAGTTATTATCGGCCGTGGATATTAAGCCGGCAAAGGTAAGCCTTATTTTAAAATTTAAGCCTATGCTTTTATCACATCCATCTTTTGCAGTTTCTCAACGATCCCGTTAAAGAAATTGGCGAATTTTTCGATCGCAGTTACATCAAACGGATTGATATTATCTTTCATGCAGATAACTTTTCCGTATTCTTTTTCGATCGTGTTCAGTAATATTGTTTGGTTATAAATAACCCCGTCTCTGACCGCCGACTCTTTGAATATTTCAACCGCAATAATTTCATTAGAGCATTCAAATCCGAAATTGCAATCGAAGTCCGAAAAGCCTGTCTTTTTACGTTTTCGTGAAAAGAGTTTATCAAAATAATCCAGTCTCCAGATGTTTAGAACAAAATCGGTTTTAAATAAAATCGATTCGATCTCAATATATTTATAGCTTATTCTATCCCCGTTCCCCTGAAAATATTCTTGCCGGATAACCATGTCCGAACCATTGAATTTATATACGATCTTGGCAGAATTAAACGCTACATTTACCATGTTTTCATAAAATTTAAAAGTTCCGTCAAGCCTTTGTGCCAGTCCTTTCCAATCTTCTCTGAGGGTTTCCAACGTATTCATTTATCTATGGTTTTAATGAATAATTCAAAGAAATAACAGCCGAAACTTCCATCCGCATTAATCCTTCACGCAGCGAACGGATAACCCGAATCCTTTATCTCCTTAAGTGCCGGTTGCATTACTTTGGTTGTAAGCGATGCCAAAAATTCCCGCATAATTAGTCATCAGCTCGGTAGAAGTCCACCAACCAGCGTTTGTGGTAAGATAGATAAATACGCCACTGTCGTTGCGGGCTCCGGCTGGGAGTGCAGTAAAACCGGTTTCGTTGGTGGCTCCGGTGTTGGGGGTTAGCCAATGCGCCACACCGGCTTCTTTCAATTTGCCTCCTGCCAAACTAACTCCGCCTAAATAGATAACCAGTGTTTCCCATTCATAATAGGATGCGACATGCCAACCCATGGGAGCTATCATTCGGCTGTCGTTAACAGCATACCAGTTATATTGTTTTCCGTAAATATCCGAAGTGGACAGATCGTCATTGTAGTTGCAACAGGCATCTGAGGTCAAGTTGCTCCAGTCAATGGTGTTCGTAACAACAGGTATCATGCTTCCATCGCGATAATGTGTCACGTTCAGGTTTTCAATCATCCACACCTGTGTGCCTATCTGGATAGTATTATACACATTGCCGTCATAATCGATAACGGGTTTCATTGTTGAGAATGCAACAATATTTCCGTAGCTTGTGCCGGCGCTGTTGGTGGCATAAGCTCTAACATAATAGGTAGTGTGGGCTGTCAGGCCTGTCATCAGGCTTGTATAGCTTCCCGAGCCACTTCCGTCGGAGGTTTTATTATCCGCTATACTCGGGTTCGGGTTTGTGCTCCAGCATACTCCGCGATCAGTTATATCGGCTTTTTTATCATCCACCGCGCTGATAAAGCCTCCGCAAATGGCGGATGTTTCGTTAACAGCAGAGAGTTCCGTGGTAAACAATTCGGGTATTTTTACTTCTTTTTTACAACTGTTTACAACCAGTAAAATCATGGTCAGCATTACCGGTAAAGAAAAATGGTTCTTTGGGTTTTCATAGTAGTATAAAATAAACTTTTATTTATTATTTATTTTTCAAAGCTTCTGTTGAATTTTATCAATTGGGCTTAGTATGAACAAACACATTATTCTTTGATCAGCTTTTTCTCAAAGCTACCCTTAAAAGCAGTAAACTTAACGATATAAATGCCGTTCGGCAGATTGCTGATGTCCATTTGGTTCGTTCCGCTGCACAGTTCTTTTTGCAAAACACTTTCACCAGTAACATCAAACAGTTCAACCTGCATAACTTCCGATGCGTCGTTCGAGATTTGGAATGTGCCGTTGCAGGGATTGGAAAATATGCTTATATGCATATCTTCGTTTTCTGTTTCGTTGATCCCGGCTAACGAACTCAGGGGGGCAACAAATACTCCGTTTCCGGTTCCGGCAAACAAATTACTTCCAAACACCTCCAGCGATTGAACGTTCAGATCGGTCAATCCCGTATTAACAGCTGTCCAGTCGGCACCCAGATTGGTTGAAAGAAACACACCACCGTCGGTTCCTGCAAACAGTTTTGATCCGCTCACTGCCAGTGCATGAACATGCAAATTTGTCAGATTAGTATTAACTGCCGACCAGCTTGCTCCATCGGTATTCGACCAATAAACCCCACCTCCCAGATCGCCTGCAAAAACATTCGTCCCGCTAACTGCAAATGATTCGAAATCGGAATCAAGTAAAGGAGGCAAACCCGAAGTTAATTCCGACCAACTGGCACCACTGGTGGGTTTTTGATAAACACCAAAACCTCCCGAATATATATACGATCCGCATTTTGCAAAGGCATAAAAATCTAATTTTGGCAAACCCGTATTCACACCGGTCCAGCTTGTGCCATAGGTGCTTGTCAGGAAAACTCCGGCTTCGGTTCCGGCAAAAAGGTTAGTGCCGTCTGCAAAAAGAGCATAAACCGAAGTCCCCATCGAGGTATCCAGTCCTGTGTTGACTGCGTTCCAGCTAGTACCGCTGGTTGATGACATAAATATGCCATGTCCGGTTCCGGCAAACAAATATGGTCCAACTGCTGCAAGAGCTTCTATATCTGTGTTGGTGATTCCGCTGTTAACACCGGTCCAGATTCCACCGTTGTTGCCTGTCATATAAACCCCGCTGCTTGTTGCTGCAAAAAGATTTGCAGAAATGTAGGCAAAAGATTCAACATCGGTATTGGTTCCTGAATTAGGCAACCCGTTGTTTACCGCGGTCCATTGGGCATTAACCGCGTTGTTTATGGCAAATAACCCAATTAATAAGAGTGTAAATTTATTCATTTATAGTGTTTTAGATTAATATCAATCTGTTAGTTCTCTGTTTTTATCTGATGAATTCATCTTTAATGAGAAACAAAACTAACAAATAAAATTTAAACTGCTGAATTATCAGTAAATGATTTTGCAATAGGGCAGCTTTGTCGAAATATTCTCTTTGTTTGAGATATCGTTAGCTTGCAGGTTGAAGGAGCGCAGCTTGGTTAAATTGCTTATCTGCCAGGGAATGTCGGTAAGGCTGTTATTGCTCAAATCAAGATTGTGCAAATTTGTAAGATTGCCTATTTGCCATGGAAGTGCACTGAGGTTGTTGTATCCGAGTTTCAATGATTTCAGATTGGTTAGATTGCCTATCTGCCACGGCAATTCGCTGAGCACATTATTGCTCACATCCAGATATTGAAGATTGGCTAAATTTCCGATTTGCCAGGGTAGTGATGACAAACTATTGTTGTTCAGCTTTAGTTCTTTTAAATTGGTCATATTGCCTATTTGCCAGGGTAGTTCACTAAGATTGGTATTGCTGATATCGAGCGCCTCAATTTCGTCGGGGTGAGCTATGGCATATTCCAGCGAATAGCAACAGGCCGGATGATCGTTCAATTGCCCGAATGAGAGTCCGGATGTTATCAGCATCAAGATAAAGGTTCCAAAAAGCATGGAGGCAAGATGCACGATAAAATGGTGTTGGTGATTCATGATAAAGAGATACGTTTTGGTTTTTTATTCGGCAAATTTAATACCAAAATGGAATAAGTACAGATTAATTTAAGTGAGAAATACACTCTTCTTTTTAATTAAAAAAATAAATTTACTTGTTCCTTATTATCCGTTTCGGCTAATTTCCTCGAGCGCTTTTTTGTCCACAATCTGGATATTTTTCTCGTCGAGGTTGATCAATCCGTCTTTCTCAAAATTCTTCAGCAATTTCACGGTGCTTTCTGTCGAGAGGCCTGCAAAGTCTGCAATATCTTTGCGCGACAAATGAGTAAAAATGTTGAGAGGTTTAAATGCATCGGAACTCAAATAAAGCAAAGCATCCGCAATGCGTCCGTTCATTTGTTTATACATCAAATTGCTAATTGCATTGTAAAGACATGCATTGTCTTCAGAATATCTACGAAATATATTAAATGCAAAACTGCCGTTTTGCCGTATCACTTTTTCAATAGCTTCCTTACCAATCAGAAAAACCCGGGTATCGACCATGGCTAAGGAGGAATAGGCAAATGTATTTTGAGTGAACACCGACGACAATCCAATGAAATCGCCCGGAGTGATGATCCTAAGGTTGTAATTATGAATACCGCCACCTTCTACATATTGTTTCACAAAACCATTCATTAAAAACATGATATAAGATGCAAAAGTTCCCTGTTTGGTTAAATTTTCTCCCTTTCGAAATAATACCTGAGTTTTGCTGGCACGTATGAGTTTGATCTCTTCAGCCGAAAGCAATTGAAAACAGGGTGCCTGAATGTCGCAAACAAAATCTTTATCCGATTCGGAAATGGTTTCCATTGGTTTTTTTGGTAAAATTATAAAAAAAAGAGAATGTAAAAACATTCCCTTCCCTTTAAACTATTTTATATAAAAAGGTTAGCAACTACTGCACGGTCTGTTCACCACAAAATAACCAAATACCCCTCCGAAAATTATACTGGATATAGGGCTGCTCGTAATACTGCATGACCCGGAAGCGCATCCTACATAATAATAGTATAAAAAACCCAAAACTCCTCCAACAGCTATGGCTAATGCAGGTTTCCAAAAGTAGGAAGAGTGCATCAACTCTTTGAAAGTTTTAGGTTTTTTTCTGGTTTCGCAATTTTCACTCATTGTTTTTTCTAAATGTTTTGATACCAAAAGGCATATATAGCGGGCAAACCCCCACCAAGCTTGTTAATATAAATATGCCTGAAAGCACAAGCAATATAATTGCAAGTGTACCAGATAATACTCCGGTAAAGTACAAAATTGCTACTGCGACTGCGATCAGTACTCTGAACACTCTGTCGAAATTACCCATATTCTTTTTCATAATGTTTTTTTTAGATTGTATGATTGATTTGATTAATTAGAAACTCTTTATCTTTCACCCCCATAAAACGCTTTATTTCTTTTCCGTTGTTGAATAATATCAGCGTAGGAATGCTTCTTACATTATATTTTGCTGCAACAGACGGATATTGTTGTATGTCAATTTTACAAACCGATGCCTTGTCGCCTATATCTTCTGCTACTCGGTTGAGAATAGGAGCCATCACTTTGCAGGGCATACACCATGCGGCCCAAAAATCAACCAGGCTTAACCCTGTCTTAATTTTATTTTCAAAATTCTGATCGGATAGCACCACAATTCTTTCATGATTTTCAACCAAAGGTGTTTTTTTCATTTTTCTGATCATATAAAAAACATAAATGAAGAAAATTGTTATTACTGAGCCAATAACGATCAATGTTGTTCCCATACTATTAATTCGTTTTACTTACAGCACCTGTAGGGCAATATTTCTCGCACTTACCGCATTCTGTGCATTTTGATTTATCTACCATTGGCAATCCATATCCATCCTGCACTATTGCATTCGACGGACACACGCGGATAATTGGACAACGATGATTCTGGGGACATAAACTTTTACTAACTGTATAAGCCATAATTTTATAAATTTTTATCAGTATTAGATTTTTTTCACTACAAAGGTACTATTACCTTACAGAGTGGAAATAGAAAGTAGGTTTTATGAATACTACTAATAAATTGAACTTGCACAGGTTTTTTATTGAGATAGATCGTGAATGTTTTACAAACGGTTTAAATTTTTTCTTTAATAAAATTGTGTTTCAAAAGGTTGTTGGTTTTTTAGGCAAAAAAAAGATGCTTTTCATAAGCCACCTCCTCTTTTATTAACTGATGTTGATACTTATCAACTTCCAACAGTTTTAATTGTTCGGAAAATTATTGTAATTTTGCATATAATTTATAATGAATGAAAAAGCTACTATTCCTGATATTATTTACTTTTTTTGGACAGTTCTGCTTTTCGCAAATTCCAAATGCAGGATTTGAGAGTTGGACAAATGTCGATACATACGATAACCCCGATTCATGGGGTACAATGAATAATACAACAGCCCCTTTTGCTATTTTTACTGCAAATAAAGCAACACCCGGTAATCCAGGCTCATACTATTTAAAACTAACATCCCGTACAGTAAACTCAGCAGTAGTGAACGGCATAGCCGTTAGCGGAGTTATTGATACAATTACATTACAACCAAAATCCGGTTTCCCATTTACTCAGCGTCCTCAAAGTTTAACAGGCAATTGGCAACACATGATATATGGTACCAGCCATGGCTCAATCGCTGTTTATCTTACAAAATGGAATTCAGGTTCGAGAGATACCGTTGCAAAAGCCATTTTAGCCCTTTCGGGCATGGTAATGAGTTGGGCAGCTTTTACCGACAATTTTACCTATCAAAGTGGCGAATATCCCGATACCTGTGTAATAGTTCTGAAGGCCAGTGGTGCGACACCTGCCAATCAGGATTATTTATGGGTTGATAATCTGGCCTTTTCCGGATCTGTTGCCGGTATTAATGAAAATTTGGATCAGGGATTGACATTAAAGAGTTACCCAAATCCGGCAAACAATTTGATAGCATTTGCTTATTCCAAAACCTTTTTGCCAGGCGACCGGATGTTAGTTACGGATATGCTCGGGAATGTTATTCTTGAAAAGGTTATAAAGGAAAACTCTTTTACAATCAATACTTCTACTTTTGCAAACGGTAACTATATTTATAAACTTACCAACCGATTCGGTGTACAATATACGGATGGTAGATTCACAATTCAACATTAAAAACTAAAAAAAAATAATAATATGAAAAACTTAATGATCGCGATAGCATTATTCTGCGGAATGGCTGTCGTTATGCCGTCAAATTCAAATGCACAATGTTGTCAAAAAGGAACAACATCCTGCAAAAAAGGTACTGCTTCCTGTGAGAAAGATGGAAAAGCCGGCACTCAAACAAAATGTGTTACCGGTATGGTGAAAGATTCACTTAAGGTAATGGGTAAATGCGGTTCGTGCAAAACCCGTATTGAAAAAGCAACTAAGGGTGTTAAAGGTATTACCGATGCTCAATGGAATGATGCTACCAATATGTTGGTTTATGCTTATGAAGGAACTGTAAAAAAACAGGATGTAAGTGATGCCATCACTAAAGTTGGGCACGATACAGAATTGGGTAAAGCTCCCGATAAGGTATACAACAGTTTGCCAGCTTGCTGTAAATACAGATAATAATCTTTTTGAGAATTCTATGAATAAAGCATCACTTGTTTATAAAACAGGTGATGCTTATTTTTTTATAAACTGCTTTGCTTCGTTGCCAATCTTCAAAAAGTAAATGCCTCCATTAAGTTCCCGGGTTCGGATCTGCATATTCTGGTTAGAGATAGGTATTAACTTTATCTTTTTTCCGTCGGCATCATAGATCGAGATTTCCATACCAAGCATTTCTTTCGAAACAGAAACATTTAATTCTTCCGATGTTGGATTCGGGAAAATATTCCATTTTGGTTCGTCACCATCCAATAAAAAAGTTTCTATAGTTGTGTTGGTACTGGCAATGGTTTTTGCAAAATAAATGTTCATTTTGCCGTTTCGGGTATCACCCCACACGGTGTAAAGATTATCTCCCTGATAAGCACAGCTCATGAAATCATTTCCGTTTTGAGCAATGACTGAATCAAAACTGATGAATTGGCTCGATAGTTTTTGATTGGCTAAAAAACTTTGCCCGTTGTTGGTACTTACAGCATAATAAAAATCGTAGCCTGCATTCCAGAATCCGGAAGCAGAAGCATTGCGTCTGTCGCGCCAGGTAACAACCAAATCCCCTGTTTCGTTATAGGCCCCCCACACCATGTCTTGTGCTTTTCCGTTTCCGATCGAGTCATCATTTATTCTTACCGGACTACTCCAGGTTTGTCCGCCATCATTGCTGTGCATAGCCGAAATATCATCATCTCCATTTTGTGCATTCGGAAATAGAAATACCATTTTATTGCTGTCGGCCTGACAAGCAACAAGCTGATATCCATTTTTAAAGTTGGTATCGTTGGCTGCCGGAACAGCAGCATAAACCGTGGTGTATAAAAAAGTCTGTCCTTTATCCTTTGATTTTGCCAGATAGTAGGCCGGCAGGATGTTTTGTGTTGAAACATAACTGGGATATACAGCGCAAAAACTTCCACCTACAGTGACAGAGGGAGTTGCCATTGGAGCCTGTATCAAACTGCCGACCAGATGTGTTCCGCCGTCCACGTTTGCAATGGTGGACCAGGTATGTCCGCTGTCGGAAGATACTTTAAAATAATTACGGTTGGGAAGAGGAATCCAGGGTGCAGGTTTTGTAGTGATATAAAGTGTTCCGGAATTGACCGAATTTGAATTATCAACCACAAGCCAGGGCCTGTCTATAGGTCTTTTGTTGGCTACGTCATATACATCGAATGCTTTTGAAGGTGTGTCCCAGCTTAATCCGCCATCCGACGAACGGGCAACATAAACGCCTCCGCTGTCGGGCGATTGGCGGTAGTCGATATACGCAATATATAGTTTGCCACTTTTATTAAATGCCATGGATACATCGGCCGAACCATATCCGGTTCCAAAATGCGGGAGTGAATTTGCAGTACTCCATGTTGTTCCTCCATCGAAACTGGCGCGGGTTTTAATAGCGATCCGATACAATCCGCCTGAGAGCTTAAACCCCATCCAGGCAGCTACCATATTTTGGTTGTTGGTTGGATTGACAGCAATATAGGGTTCACCGTCAAAAATAATATTATTGCTGATATTGGTATTGGCAGGTTGCGAAAAACCAAACTGGAATGACAGAATAAATATAAGGGTAGCGATTAGTTTACTTTTCATTTTTATTTTAGATGTTAATCAGAATTGAAGTTTCATAAATGGGAATCTTGAAATAAATAACTTGTATTCTTATTCCTCAACAAATATAATAACTTCTAATTAAAAATCAGAACTTTGAACGTAAAATAAATTATAATTCTACAACCACTTCATTAAACTAAAATCCTGCCTGTATGCAAGCAAAGCATTTTTTGGAAATATCCTGAACGCATAATCAAACACTCCAACCATCACTGCTGGCATTTCGTAATAGTATGTCACTATGTTATCCTGGGTGTTTGTAACCTTCATTTCGTGATGAAATATGATTTTATCTACAACATCGTTCACTTTTTGCCCAAACAATATTTCGATACCCACATCGCTTCCGTTTAGTTCGTTATGTTTGAGTTTTATTTCGGCATAAAACTTTTCGCCGAGTCCCAACGGTTTTTTATTCGAATCGGTTGTTTCAACAGATATTACTTCGATACTGTCCCAGCTTCGAAGCATTTTTTGTTTCCACGAAGCGAGTTTACGTGCATTCAGGTAATTATCGGAATTCATCATGGCCGAACGTTTACAAATGGGGGTGTAATATTTCCGGCGATAATCGTCCAGCATACGTTTCATGGTAAATTCGGGAGCTATTAAAGCTATAGTGTTTTTGATCTTCTGCACCCATTCAGTTGGTATGTTCTTGTCGTTACGGGCATAGAACATCGGCACGATCTCGTTTTCGAGCATATTATAGATAGTTGCAGCATCCAGTGCATCCTGAGCATTTTGATTTTGGTAGGTACGTTCTTCTTTAAGTGCCCATCCTGCTTCCGGTTTGTATCCTTCGGCCCACCATCCGTCGAGGACGCTGAAATTCAATACACCGTTCATAACGGCTTTTTCGCCGCTGGTGCCCGATGCTTCCTGCGGTCGGGTGGGAGTGTTGAGCCAGATGTCAACACCTTGTGTGAGTCGTTTGCCAATTTCGATATCGTAGTTTTCAACGATCATAATTTTGCCAACAAACTCAGGCATATTCGAAATTTCGTATATCTTTTTGATCAGATCCTGCCCGGCTTTATCGTTGGGGTGTGCTTTTCCTGCATAAACAAACTGAACAGGATGATTGGGATCGTTCACGATCTTCGAGAGCCGCTCCAGATTAGAGAATACCAGATGTGCGCGTTTGTATGTAGCAAATCTGCGGGCAAATCCTATGGTGAGCGCTTTGGCATCGAGATTTTCTGAAATATTGAATATGTGTAATGGGTTATCCTGACGCAATGTCATTTCGTTTATCAACCTCTTACGCAGAAATTCAACCAAATCGGAACGCTGTTGCTGGCGTATTTCCCATATTGTTTCGTCGCTGACATCGTATATCTTTTTCCAATAATCGGCATTCGACTGATCGTTGATATAATTCGTATCGAAGGTGGCATCGTAAAGTTTCCGCCAGCGTTTGCCGACCCAAGTTGGGAAATGTACGCCATTGGTTACATACCCTATGTGAAGTTCTTCGGGGAAATATCCGGGATACATATTTGAGAACATACGGCTGGTAACCCGTCCGTGGATCTTACTCACCCCGTTGATATCTGACGACAGCGTGGATGCCAAAACACTCATGCTGAACTTCTCGTCGGGATCGTTCTCATTCACCTTGCCTAAATTCATAAATGTATCCCAGCTTATTTTCAAACGGTCGGCATAATGCGGAATATAAGTCCTGAGAATATCTTCGCTAAAGGTATCGTGTCCGGCAGGAACAGGAGTATGTGTGGTAAACAATGTGCTGGCTTTCACAACTTCAACGGCTTCGTTAAAGGTCAGGTTTTCTTCATGAACATATTTTCGCAGGCGTTCGATACCAATAAATGCTGCATGACCTTCGTTGCAATGATACACATCCGGGTTGTATCCGAGTTGCTCCAATAGGCGTATTCCGCCAACTCCGAGCAATAATTCCTGTTTGAAACGAAGTTCGGACCCACCGCCATATAAACTGTGAGTAATTACACGGTCTTCGGGCAAATTGTCTTCAATATCGGTGTCGAGCAAATATAGCGAGGTTCGGCCTACATCAACCCTCCACACTTTGGCCACAATGTTGCGACCGGGAGCGGCTAACTGAACTTTAAGCCAATTGTTAGCGTCTTCTTCGTTTTCGTTATGTTTGCGAACCGGTATCAGCGGCAGATGTGAGAATTTTTGAGGCGGATAGGATGCTATCTGGTCGCCAAGCAATGAGATGCTTTGATCGAAATAACCATAACGATACAGCAAACTAACTCCTATCATATTGGCGTTCGAATCGCTGGCCTGTTTCAGATAATCGCCTGCCAGAATTCCCAACCCTCCCGAATATATTTTTAACGAATGATGTAAGCCGAATTCCATGCTAAAATAGGCTATTTGTTCGCGTGGTTTTTCCGGACCGTTACACAAATATGAACTGTATTGCCTGAAAACATCTTCAAGTTTTTCAAGGAACTTCGTGTTCTTAACAAGTTTTTTGAAGTCTTCGAACGAAAGAGATTCGAGCAACGCAATGGGGTTTTGTTTGCATTGCTCCCACAAAGCAGGATTGATCATTTCGAACAGTTCTACTGCATCTGTGTTCCAGGTCCACCACAAATTCCGGGTGAGTTTGTATAAGGATGAAAGTTTTTCGGGTATGCTGGGTTTTATCAGTATCTTTTTCCAGATGGGGTTTACCTGTTCTTTTGGTTTTAGTTCAAGTTGCATCGAATGCGACTTGGTTTTATAACGTTCGAAACGCATGGCAGCCTGCTCCAGTGCAATGTGATAGGCCTTGAAATAGTTTATGGCCAGATGCTGCCAAAGCGCTTGCCGCGATAGTTCAAATGCTTTATCGCGAGCCGAGTTCTTTTCTTCCAGGGGGCAATTTGCAAATTCGAGGACTCTTTGGGTGATCATCGCGGTTACATATTCGCTGTTCTCGTCGTCGCGTTTTATCACGCTCACGAATTTACCCGGGTCGGGCGATTTCGAAAGTGCCCACAAACCAAATCCTGCCAGCGTGGTAGTTATTGTGGGTATATGAAATGCAATACTTTCCAGAGGTGTATATCCCCAGGGTTCGTAGTAGGATGGGAAAACAGTAAGGTCAAATCCTATCAGAAAATCATAATAGCTGCAGTTAAAAATGCCATCGTCGCCATCGAGATAGCAGGGAACTATTACTACTTTAACTTTATCTGTGGGTGCGTTGGTGAGATTGTTCTGTTTGATGCGCGTGATCATGGCATCGGTATCGTAGTCGTTCAGAAAATGGGTACAAAAATCACCGCTAACCGCTTCGCTGAAGTTTTGCTGTTGCATGCGGCTGATGAGGTTGTGGGAAGGTCCCAGATTGTTGGCCGGTACGGCGATGTAGGCAACTATGGTTTGATTCAGTTCGGAGCTTTTGTTTAACTGTCCCAGCGAATCGATATACAGGTCGATGCCTTTGTTGTGGAATTCGTAGCGACCGCTGTTCAACAAAAACAAAGTATCATCGGCAAGCTGCTGATTTAAGAGTGATTCAGCGACATTCTTTATCTTAGCTTTCGAAGCCGTTCGTTTTTCTTCAAACACAGCGTCGGCAGGCACGAAAGAATCGTCGAAACCGTTAGGTGTGATGATGTCGACACTCTTTTCGAGAAAATGTGAACATTCGTTGGCGGTGATCTCACTCACCGTGGTGAAACAGTCGCTTTGCTGCGCTGCTATTTTCTCGAGCGAGAATTTTGAAACCACGCCCATGTTACGCGCAAGCGATTCGCTGTTGTAGGCGGTAAGCTGGCTGTAGAGCGGCAGGTTGTTGCCGGCAATGCATCGGCCCAACACCGTGGCATGAGTGGTGAGTATGGTTCCGATCTGCGGGGTTCTGTCGTTCAGATATAGTACGCCGGTTCCGGTCATCCATTCGTGAAACTGGGCAACGATGCGTTCGCTGGCCGAAAGGTTATATTCGTAGAAACTTTGAATGATACGGGCTGCAGCAACGCCAAAAAGGGCAGGTTCAACATAGTCCCACTGACCCGAAATGGAATCGAGCTTGTATTTTTCCCAAAGATTTGAGAAAACAATGTCTTTTTGTGCAAAATAGGGGGTGAAATCAACCAGCACCACAACAGGGCTGCCTGCAATGTTCCAGCGACCGATCTTGAATTTTAATCCTTCGGTTTCGGCCTTTTCGCACCACGACCGGTAGAGGTATTTATCTTCGATGAATTCGGGATTGTTACGGGTTTCTTTCCAAACATCCGGGCCTATCAATATATAATTGTCGTTCAACTTTTCAACTATCGATGGGGCTTTGGTAGATATTACCGTGTAAATTCCGCCTACTTTGTTGCATACTTCCCAGCTAACTTCAAACAGGTAATCGGGCCTAAGCATAGTGTTGTTCGTCATGATCGCGATTGTTTATTTTTAAGAAGTGCAAAATTAATTAAAAAATGCGGCTTTTGTAAACTGATTCATTGCAGGGAAATATTTCGGCACTTTCGGGGAATTGGTTATTTGGAAGAAATGGGGTTAAGGCGTTTAGGTTATAGGGGTTTAGGAAGAGTTTTAATTTTGTTGTTCTTTTAGCTACGCTAAGATTTCTTCGTTCATTTAGGTACGCTGAGCTCCCTTCGGTCGGTTCTTTTTCTAGTCTCCCGATCCGCCGAAGGGTGGTATTGGGACAGGGCGTATGCATTACGCCCCTACAACAATAACAAAAAGGGCGGATGCGGGACAGGCCGTTTGGACGGGCTAACGCACTTTTTTTCTTCGAAAAAATTCAACCGTTTGGCAAAGGGCGGGATAAATTGATAATTCAGGAAAGGAAACAAAAAAGGGCGTATGGAATACGCCCCTTCGGGAGTTATGAGAATAATGGTGTAAATTCTTTTCTGCCTTTTCTTTGCCTCTTTCCTGAAGGATGGAAAAGCCAGAAAAGAATTTGTTAGGCATCGGGAGCGGGAGGGCCGTCGTCGATGGGATC
>CAIWKO010000052.1 GCA_903913285.1 uncultured Bacteroidales bacterium
ATTTAGCAATAAAAAATATAGAAATGGCTTGGAGTAAGCCAATTTACAATTGGCCCATAATCCTTAACCAAATTCTAATTATCTTTGAACAACGATGCAAATTATAAAAATCCTGTTTACACAATCTACTTTATAGTCTCTTGAGCGGGCACAATTTAATGAACAGTCTCGGTGCGAAGTTGCATACTTAGCCACTAAAGATTGCGAATGCAGACAGTCAAATTTTATTTCGAACCATAGTCATTGTTAATGGTAATATAACCCGGATATTCAATTGCGGAAGCACCGATCAAAATAGTGGGCTTTGCTTTTAAGGTGATCCGTGTAGGTTTGTTACCATATCCGGCTAAATTCAAGCCGAAATTGATCAGATTTTTTCCCGATTGACCTGAAAGAACCTTAACGAGATCTGTCGTCACCTGAATTGGAAAGATACCACTGGCGTTATTCGGCAGAATTTCGATCCTGTTGGTGGTAGTACCGTTAGCAACTTCAACATTGTCGATAAGCAATATCCAATCTAGTTTGTTTAAGGCAGCTTTTTCTTTGTTCGGATTTCTTACTTCTACATTAACGGTCATACTTAATGGCAAGGAACCCGATGTAACGGATGCCAGCAACTTAATACCATCGGTAAACGACAGATCTGTGAAACTTTTAAATTTTTGGACATCGATACCTGCCATTTTTATATTATCGACCGCAGATAAGCGAAAATCACATGATAAGAAAGTGGTAAGTTCTTTGATCTGTTTGCACGAAGCAAACATTAAGAGAAAAAGTACGAAATATAGTTTCCTGTTCATCAGTTCATTTTAATATTTGAAACCAAAATTTAATACTATTATATAATACACCGAAAGGCCAGATAATAAACCAAGCTTTCGATCCTAAAAATACACGCTAAAAAAAACTATTTTTTAGCTGCTTTTTTCTTTATAGGTACATTTTTTTTCTTTGCAACAACTGTTTTCTTAGCCGCTTCTTTTTTCGTGACTACCACATGATCCAAACCGTTCTTTTCAAATTCTTTCACGTATTCTTCAGTGATAGGATCAAGCAAATCGATCTTTTCTTCCATACTCATGTTGTCGGCCTTTTTGCCAAGTTTTGTATGGATATCGCGATCGGCTAAACGATATATCAAATGATCCCAGAAACACTCTTCTTCATAGTCATCCACAATATCAATAACTTCTTCATCAAAAGCAATTGAAGGCATGAAAAGTTCGAGTTCTTTATCATATTCAACCATTTTTTCGAGGCCTGCTTCTGTGCTTTTAGAAAAAATATGCTGCACGAGATCGTTCAGTACAATATTTTCAGGTTCATCAACAACCCAATCGCCAATATAAATGAGTTTTAACAGCTCTTTGTACTGGTCTTGCGATAATTCGAGTTTTACTTTTTTCATGTGTTTTATGTTTTTATTTAATTTTTCCGTTTACTACATCTAATATTTCCGTTTCGAGTTGTTTTGCATCTTGCTCAATAACCTCTCCCCTGCCAATTATATCTTTTACAAAATCAACATCTTTTAAACCCGAGGCATTAATTTTTACATTCAGAAAGGCTCCCATAACCGCCGAACGGGCACACAATGCTCCCACTCCGGCATCGGTTACAGAATTAGGATTACCGACCTCAGCCATAGCTTTTATGATCTTCATGGAAGCAAAGGCTTTTTGCATAGTTTTGAAAGGAATTTCGGTAGCAAAACGGGTTGCATCCTGAATAGCATTATCCCTTACAGCTTTTTCGGTATCGTTGTTCTTTGGCAACCCAAAGGCATCCATAATTTTGTTGAAAGCATTGGTATCTTCATCAACCAAAAACATTAGCTCATCTTTTATTTTTTGTCCTTGTTCGGCCCAATCGGAAAATTCTTTCCAACGTTCGTCCCAACCGGCTTTATGTGAAGAAAGGTTCGCTACCATTGTAGCCAATGAAATACCCAAGGCGCCCATATATGCAGAAACAGAACCACCACCCGGTGCGGGCGATTCGGATGCTGTTTCGTTGGCAAAGGCTTTACAAGTTAGATCAATGAGTTTTTTCTGTTTGTTGATATCAGAATCTTCCAACACATACTCAATAATTTTCTCTCTGGGATTAAAAGGTTTTAGATCATCAAGCCCGAGTGATTTTACAGCAATTTTTATCAGCTCATCTTCAGAAACGCCAATGGAACGTTGTTGTTTTTTAAGAAAATATTTTCCGGCATCAATCATGGCTTTTAAAGGCACTAACCCCACAAGCTCGGAACCACTAACCCTCATACCCCGCTCCTGTGCTTTTTTACATGATTCTTCAAATGCCTCGTGAACCGATGTTATGCTGATGTTGGTAAGATTGATGGATACCTGTGCAATTCCATACTCTTCGATATACCAACCGATAGCTTTGCATGCTTTTAGTGAACCCGGAATCATAATTTGTTTTCCATCGGCATCCTTCATGATCTTTCCTGTAACAGGATTTCCTTCGCGTTTCGGGCGGCCTTTTTCTCTGATATCAAAAGCAACTGCATTTGCACGACGGGTAGAAGTTGTATTTAAGTTTATATTGTATGCCACCAAAAAATCGCGTGCACCAACGGCTGTGGCACCGGCACCGGCATTAAATTCAGCAGGCCCAAAGTCGGGTTTCCAATTCGGATCGGCAAGTTTTTTCTGCAAACCTTCGTATTCACCTGAGCGGCAATTTGCCAGATTGCGGCGTTCGGGAGTGAATGCTGCATTTTCGTAACAATAAACAGGAATATTCAGTTCATTACCCACTTTTTCGGCCAGTTTGCGGGCATAAACCACGGTTTCTTCCATGGTGATACCAGCAATTGGAACAAACGGACAAACATCGGTAGCACCCATGCGGGGATGTTCGCCTTTATGTTTGCGCATGTCGATAATTTCGGCTGCTTTTTTAATGCCTCTGAAAGCTGCTTCTACGATAGCTTCCGGAGTTCCAACAATAGTAACAACAGTTCGGTTAGTAGCTTTTCCGGGGTCAACATCCAATAATTTGACACCATCAACGGTTTCAATCTGATCAGTAATTTGTTTAATGATCCCCATATCATTTCCTTCGCTGAAATTGGGAACGCATTCTATTAATTGCTTCATTTTTAAAAATAGTTTTTAATTCAGGGTGCTAAATTACTAGTTTGCGATAAACCACGTTTACTTTTTTTATAAAATAATATGAAATCGTAACGAGTTGCAAAAAAATATTTTTGCACAATTACTTATTTTGCAATTATTTGATGTTTCTTTTGCAATAAATTTTGTAATTTTTATAAGAATTATTAATATACTTTTATATTTTTGCAGATTAATCGTGAACAAAACACATGAAGACTTCTTTTTATTCAATTATTACAGGATCAGGGAAATATATACCTACAAAGGTAGTGAAGAATGAGCAATTTTTGACAAATACTTTTTTAAACATATCGGGTGAAGAGTTTCCAAAAACCAATGAAGACATAATCCAAAAATTTAAAGAAATTACTGAAATTGAAGAAAGAAGATATGTTGAAGACCAATTTGTTACTTCCGATATTGGTTATTTTGCAGCACTCGATGCGATAGAATCTTCAAAAAGCGATAAAGAAACATTTGATTATATTATTGTGGCTCATAATTTTGGTGATGTTACAAAAGTTAACCCGAAATCGGATCTGGTTCCTACTCTTGCTGCACGTATTAAACATAAATTGAAAATATCCAACCCATTCACGGTTGCTTACGACCTGCCGTTTGGATGTCCGGGATGGCTTCAGGCTTTGATTCAGGCCGATTATTATATTAAATCGGGAGATGCAAAAAAAATATTGGTGATAGGTGCAGAAACCTTGTCGCGTGTTTCTGACCCTCATGATATTGATAGTATGCTCTATTCTGACGGGGCAGGTGCTGTTATAGTTGAAGCGATAGAAAGTGAAACGCCAACGGGTATTATTTCGCATCTGACCCGTTCTGATACTCTCGACCATTCAACACTTCTTTGTATGAGCAGTTCATACGACATGGATTCTCCCAATAAAGATATTTATTTAAAGATGAATGGCCGTAAATTATACGAATACGCATTGAATACTGTGCCGCAACTGGTGAAAGATTGTATTGAAAAATCAAAAATATTATTCAGCGATATTAAAAAACTCATCATCCATCAGGCTAATGCAAAAATGGATTATGCTATACTTGAACGCCTTTATAAGCTTTATGGCATTAAAGATACGTCGGGAAGTATCATGCCGATGACCATATCTTTTTTAGGAAATAATTCGGTTGCTACTTTACCGATACTGATCGACATGCTTTTTAAAGGTGAATTAAAAAACCACAATGCGGTTTCGGGCGACCATTTGATATTTGCTTCTGTCGGCGCCGGGATGAACGTGAATGCCATGGTTTATAAAATTCATTAAGCTTCAAAATCATAGATCCCTTTTCAAATTATTAGTTTCCGTCTTTATTGAATAATTCTTAGACAGTTTTCATCAAGCCTTTTGGAATCAAAAGGGTCATTATTTTGAAAGATTTTTGAGAGAACTTACTTTATTAAATTGCGGAATTATCTACTTTTATAAATTCTTATTCTTATAAAAATGACCATCACTGATATTCAGCAAATTTGCATTCACGGAGTTGGAAACAAACAATCCGATGAGCCCAATGTTTATTCAAAATCTGTTTTTAAAATAACCGATCCTGAGGTCAATAATTTACTGCTGAAGTATTTTACCGGGTCGTTTAATTCGAACGAATTTTACACGCTGCAACACGATAGCAGCCTGCAGTTGAACGAAATTTATTCGTACGTTGGTGAGATATTCGAAAACCCTGAAAAACTGTTTGCTCAAAGTATTAATATCACAAAACATTTGTACGAACAAACCACTCATCCCAAGATAAAATCGGGAGAATTGTATGTGGTTTATTTTAAAGACTGCCTTATCGAAAACGAAAAAGCCGATGCTGTCGGGCTATTCAAATCGGAAAACCGCGAATCTTTTTTGAAGGTATTTCTCGAAAATGGGAATTATGAGATCGATAGCGAAGAAGGCATTAACATCAATAAGCTCGACAAAGGATGTATTATTTTTAATACGGCCAAAGAGGATGGTTATTTGGTGGCACTGGTTGATAATGCTTCGAAAGGAAGCGAAACTCAGTATTGGAAAAACGATTTTCTGCACGTTCAGCCGCGGAATGACAATTACCATCAAACTCAAAATTTACTGACACTTTGTAAAAATTTCGTGGTAGAAAAATTGCCTACTGAATTTGAAGCCAACAAAGCCGATCAGGCCGATATGCTGAACAAATCGGTGAAGTTCTTTAAAGAAAACGATTCGTTCAGCATGGATGAGTTTACCGGAGAAGTGATGCAAAACCCCGATGTGATAGAAGCGTTCAATAAATACAAGCATCAGTTTGTTCAGGAACGTGATATTGATATTGCCGACGAATTTGAAATATCGGGGCCTGCAGTAAAAAAACAACAACGGGTTTTTAAAAGTGTTATTAAACTAGACAAAAACTTCCACATTTATGTGCATGGCAACCGCGAGTTTATCGAACGCGGGTTTGACGAAGCCACGGGCATGTATTATTATAAAGTGTTTTTCAAAGAAGAAGCCTGACCCTTCAGAGCAAAGTCAACAGCAGCCTGTGCATGAATTTCGGTAGTATCGAAAACCAACAAAGACGTATCATCCTGTTTGATGATAAGCGGAAGTTCTGTACAACCCAAAATCACGCCCTGAACCCCCTGATCTTTGAACTTTTCGATAATTTCAATAAGCCGAGCTTTTGAATCGGGGTTGATGTTGCCCTTAAATAATTCTGAAAAGATAACCGAATTGACAAATTTACGATCGTCATCGTCCGGAATCATAATATCAAGTCCCGATTCAATGTACTTTTGCTTATAAAAATCCATTTCCATGGTAATTTTGGTTCCAAGCAAACCCAGTTTGGTGATGGATCTTTGTTTTATCATATTTATTGTAGCTTCTGCAATATGTATCAACGGAATGGAAACCGCCTCAGCTACTGCCTTATCGAACATATGCATGGTATTGGCACAAAGCAACACGCAATCGGCTCCGGCATTTTCAATTGATCGGGCAGCTTTTACCATGATAACACCAATTTCTTCGAAAGCATTGCGATTTACACAATATTCTATTTCAGCAAAATCGAGAGAATTTAAGATCAATTTTGCCGAATGATTGTTTTTCAATCTCGCATCAACAGTTTCATTGATTATCTTATAATAATCTGTGGTCGACTGCCAACTTGTGCCACCTATTAATCCAATTATTTTCATTCTCTATTTTTGAATTTTTCCGTTAATAATAACTGTATCAATTTTATTGCTTCCATAGGCATAAGGCATAAACTCATAAGTAGGGATGGGTTTTGTGATAAACACGTTTGCTTTTTTTCCGATGCCGATGCTGCCAAGTTCTTCCGAAACACCCATGGCATAAGCGCTATTGAGAGTAACGGCATGCAAAGCTTCTTCGGGCAGCATTTTATATTTAATACACCCCAAAGCCAAAACTAATTGCATATTGCCCGAAGGCGACGAACCGGGATTGAAATCGCTTGCCAAAGCAACCGGAAGCCCTGCGTTTATCATTTTCCTGACAGGAGCATAATTCATGCCCAGAAAAAATGCAGCTCCCGGCAACAAAGTTGGCATAGTTTCAGAATCTAACAATACTACTATTTCATCATCACCCGTATACTCAAGATGATCCACTGATAAAGCGTTATATTTTACCCCGACCTGAATACCCCCCGAATAATCAAGTTCATTTGCATGGATCTTAGGGCGTAACCCATATTTCATACCGGCCATTAACATGCGTTCGGTTTCCTCAACCGTAAAAAAACCACGATCGCAAAAAACATCAATAAAATCGGCCAAATTCTCACCGGCAACCATCGGAATCATTTCGTTGATAATTATTTCCACATACTCTTTTTGTTTTCCTTTATATTCTAACGGAACGGCATGTGCGCCCAAAAAAGTTGCTTTAATAGTAAGCGGCGAAAGTTGCCTTAATTTTTTGATAACTCTCAGCATTTTCAGTTCGTCTTCAGTAGACAAACCATAACCGCTTTTAATTTCCACTGCACCCGTTCCAAGCATTTTTATTTCTTCAAGCCGTGCCAAAGCCTGTTCACATAGCTCATCTTCCGATGTATCGTGAAGAAGCTTTGCTGAATTTAAAATGCCTCCACCGCGCTTTGCAATTTCTTCATAAGATAAACCTTTTATTTTGTCGATATACTCAATTTCGCGGCTTCCAGCATAAACCAAATGGGTGTGCGAATCGCAAAAAGCAGGAAAAACCATTTTTCCGGTAGCATCGATTACCTTAACATTTTCGTTTTCCGAGGCCATAGAAGGCTTATAATCACGCATCAGACCATATTCGGAAATTGTTTCTTTTTCAATGATCAAATAAGAATTTTTAATGGTTCTTAGGTTCAACATATCCTTACCAGATACTTTTAACCGATGCAATTTTTCATTTGGTTCAACCGAAGCAAGTTCCTTAATATTTTTAATTATGAGTTTCATATACATCCAATATTGGTTAATTAATAGTTAAAGACGATTTTATGATTTATTATTGTTTTTTAGAAACAAAATTATGTTTAATTTTGTAAAAAAACACCAACCATTTATGAAACGTATCATTTTAGCAAGTATTGCATTTCTTTTTTTAGTAACCGTACAGGCAAAAAAAGTTGATATCCAAACAGCTCAAAACGTTGGTATCGCTTATTACTATGAACACGTAAATCAATTCGTTCTCTGCGATTTTAAAGGTATTACTATCTCATCAACCTATACCGAAACACAGGGAGCATTGCCGTTATATTATGTTTTTAATATCAACAAGAATGGATTTATCATTGTCAGTGCGGACGACAATATCACTCCAGTTATAGGATATTCCTACGAATCAAATTTTGATGCCAACAATATCCCCGATAATTTAAAATATTGGTTAGGTGAAGTAAAAAACTGCATTAATTACGCTATTCAGAATAATGTCACAGCAGATGCAAATATCAGTAGTTCCTGGAATTATTACAAAAGCAGAACGGAATCAAATCTAAACATTCTTAAGGCTACTGCTGTTGCCCCATTGATGACAGCCACCTGGGGACAAGGCAAGTTCTATAACTATTTCTGCCCAACAGCCACCGGCGGTCCCGATAATAAAGCTGTTGTAGGCTGTGTGGCTACTGCGATGGCACAAATAATGTATTATTATCGCTATCCTGCCACAGGTTTAGGTACACATGGCGTCGTAAACTACGGAACAACCACTTACAATTGGGATAATATGCTCGAAAGCCTTGGAAACTATAACGACCCCGTGGCTTTATTATCCTATCATTGCGGCATTGCTGTCAACATGAGCTATGCTGCCGATGGTTCGGGAGCGATGACACAAAGTGTGCCGAATGCCGCGAAAAGCCATTTCCGTTACGACAATTCTTGTGCCTATACCGATTACTCGGGAAGCTACACATCCACCACTTGGGCAACACTCTTAAAGAATAACCTTGATGCCAATCATCCTTTAGAATATTCGGGCAGCGACCCAACGGGGGGCGGTCACGCATGGAATTGCGATGGTTATGATGCAAGCAACAATTTTCACATGAACTGGGGATGGGATGGTAGCGCCAATGGATATTTTGCCATATCAAATCTTTCAGCAGGCGGATATAACTTTTCTCAAAGTCACGGTGTGGTTTATAATTTCTTCCCTCCTACGACTTCATACCCTTCAAATTGCACAGGCACAAAAACTTTAACCAGCAATTCAGGCACTTTTGAAGATGGTAGTGGTAGTTCAGATTATCAAAATAATAACGATTGCTTATGGCTGATCAGCCCCACTGAAACTGTATCAAAAATTACGTTGAGTTTTATTACTTTTAATACAGAAGCTACTAATGATGTAGTAACTGTTTATAATGGAAATTCAACATCATCACCTGTATTAGGAACATTTTCAGGAAGCACATTACCATCCAGTATTGCTTCTACCGGACCTCAGATGCTTGTTCGTTTTCAAACAAACGGAAGTATTACAAATAGTGGATGGAAAGCAACCTATACAAGTACCTTCCCAAAATATTGCAGTGGAATTACTACATTTTCAACTCCAAGTGGTTCTTTCAGCGATGGAAGTCTCACTGACAATTATTCATATAATCAACTTTGTCGTTGGATTATTTCTCCTCCAAGTGCTACTTCAATCACATTGAACTTTTCAGCTTTTAACCTTGCTACAAATGATTCTCTTCGTGTTTATGATAATACTACAAGCCCTGCTACAAAACTGGCTTCATATTCAGGAACTACAATTCCTGCTTCAAAAACTTATCCTACAAGCAGTTTATACCTTCTTTTTATTTCTGATGGATACATTAATTCACAAGGTTTCGATGCATCATACACTTCCACATCATCAGCAGGTATAGATGAAAACAGCAGCCTTGCTGGATTTACTATTTTCCCGAATCCTGCTAAAGAACAAGTAAATATTCAGTTTACAGAAAATAATATTGAAAATTTATCTATTGAGATGACTACACTTTCGGGCGTCTGCGTTTATAAAGAATCCTTAAATAATTTTATCGGGGAATATAACAATGTTATTAAAACAAACGCCTTTGCTCAAGGAATATATTTATTAAGGATCATTGGCGACAAACAGGCTGTTTGCAAAAAAGTTGTAATAGAATAATATTAAATTACAATTCTTGCAAAATAATTTATGAAGAAATACCTGCTGATACTGGCATTATTTATTTTCTTCTTTTCAAATGCTTTTTGCAACAATATTACTGAACAGCAAGCACTTGTAGCCGGTAAAAATTTTTATTTCGAAAGATTAAATTTTCAGGACCATGTTGATTACAAAGACGTCAACATTGATAATATCAGTAGCATATCTTCCGGTGTTCAAACGCTTTATTACATCATAAATTTTACGTATCAGGGTTTTGTTATTGTTTCTGCTACCGATGCCGTGAATCCTATTTTGTGTTTTAGCTTTTCAAGCCGCTATTCCGAACTAAACCAGCCTCCGGCTTTTGTTCATTGGATGCAGGATTATGAGAAACAGATCCTTTATGCTATTGAAAAAAATATCCAACCGACAAAATCGGTTTCGGATGAATGGCAAAGACTTTTAACCTCAAATCCTGAATCACTAAAAGCTAAGAATGGAACCAAATCAGTTGCACCTTTATTACATACTACCTGGGATCAGGGGAAATATTATAATAACTTATGCCCTGTAGATGCAGGTGGTCCCGACGGAAGATGTTGGGCAGGTTGTGTCCCCACTGCTATGGGGCAAATTATGAATTATTATCAGTATCCAGCTCATGGCGATAGCGTTGTTACTTATGTTCACCCTACTTATGGAACATTAACAGCTGACTTTTCCAACACAACATATCAGTGGGCAAATATGCCTTTAAAAATTACCGAGCGTCAAAATGATTCGGCTGTTGCTAAATTGTTATATCATTTAGGCGTTTCGGTTGATCTGGATTACGGTCCGGATGGTTCGGGAATGTTCAATCATAAAGCTGCTTATGCATTACGGACCTATTTTAAATACTCTCCCGAATGCCAGTATATATTTAGAGATACTGCCACACATACGAATTGGAAACAACTTATATTAAATCATCTGGATCATAAAAAGCCTTTATATTATGCAGGTTGGGCCGACACAATAAATGTTTCCGGACATGCTTTCGTGTGCGACGGGTATCAGGATACCAGTTATTTTCATTTTAACTGGGGCTGGAGCGGACAATATGATGGCTATTACCTTCTGGACAACTTAACCCCGGGAGGAAGTGATTTAACACTCGACCATGAACTTATATTAAACTTTTTCCCGGATTCTTCTGCCGATTATCCAGCTTCCTGTCCATCCAATACTATTTTGAGAAACGCTAAAGGAACATTAATTGATGGTAGTGGTCCTCTTTACAAGTATAAAAATAATGCTGATTGTTTGTGGCTGATTCAACCAGATGATTCCGTTTCAAATATTAAACTTACTTTTTTGGAGTTTAATACCGAAGCCGATTCAGATAAAGTGATCGTCTACAACGGTTCAACAACAGCCGCACCAGTATTGGGAACATTTTCAGGATCAACTCTGCCCTCATTAGTAACTTCCACGGGCAGTTCCATGCTGGTTCGCTTCATCTCGAATGATTCAATTACTGCCGACGGCTGGTTGGCAGAGTACACCTCAACACCTTCTGTTTACTGCAGTGGAATCAAAACCCTCACAGCAACCTCTGGGAGTTTTAGCGATGGAAGTGGCACTTTTGATTATCATCCAAACGAACTTTGCCGTTGGCTGATCGAACCTACAGTGGCCACTTCGATCTTACTCCATTTTAATTCTTTTGATATTGCTACAGGTGATTACGTGAAAGTTTATGACATAACCAACAATCTGCAGCTTGCTAACCTAACAGGTTCTGTTATTCCCGGCGATATTATTTGCAATTCAGGACAGATGCAGGTTTTGTTTAAATCCTACGATAATATTATGGCTCAGGGATTTTCTGCTACTTATACAATTGCTAATTCAATTTCTGAAAACAGTTCTTTATACTCAAAAATAACTGTATCACCAATTCCGGCGAATAATTTGCTGAATATCTCTTTCGATAATACAACACAACAAAACATCACGATCACTCTGCTTTCACTTGATGGTAGAATAATTTTTACAGATAATTTACAAACTGAACCCGGAGTTATTAATCATCCGATGGATATCTCAAAGATCACTTCTGGTTTGTACCTGTTGAAAATCTCCAATACCTCAGAAACAGTCATTAAAAAAATAATAATTGCCTAATTTCCCTTTATGAAAAAGTTTTACAAATTTTCCTTACTGATTTTACTCGCATTATTTTCACTGACTTCCTTTGCCAACAAAGTGGACGTTAATAAGGCCAAGAAACTTGCCGAAAATTTTTATTTCGAAAGATGTGTTTTTTCGGGTACAGCAGTAAAAAGTCCGGAACAACTTTCACTGGTTTATACACAATTTAATGAAAACGTTGAAATGTACTACGTTTTTTCAGCTAAAAAAGGATTTATTATTATTGCAGCAGATGATGATGTTTACCCCGTTTTAGGCTACTCATTCGAAGGAAATTTTAACTCAAAGAATGGTTCTCCCGAATACAGTTTCTGGATGAAATCTTACGAAAAACAGATCATCTATATTAAAGAACATACAATAAAAGCCACTTCCGAAATTTCTGACCTTTGGAATAATTATACCTCTGCAAGTTTTTCACCTCAAAACATGAAAAGCACAGCAAAATCGGTTGAACCGCTGCTGATGTCCACCTGGGATCAGGGAACCTACTACAATTATTTATGTCCTGAAGATGCTGCAGGTCCCAACGGTCATGTTTGGACAGGTTGCGTTGCTACTGCTATGTCGCAGGTGATGTATTATTACCGGTATCCGTCTCACGGAACAGGTAATCACGGATATACTTCCAGCTATGGCTATCTCTATGCCGATTTCGCAAACACAACCTATAATTGGGATGCTATGCAAAACAATATAAGCGGAAAGTTCAATTTCGATATGGCTCAATTACAAAGTCACTGCGGTATAGCAATCGACATGGGGTATAGTGCATCCGGTTCAGGAGCGTATATGGGCGACGATGTTTCGGCTATGATTAATAATTTCGGATATTCATCAACCACCCAGCTGTATAATAGAAATAGCTATAATGATGCTAATTGGGCCAACCTCCTGATCGGAAATTTGGATAATAAGATGCCCGTTCAATATTCGGGATTTGGCGACGAAGGCGGACATGCTTTTGTATGCGACGGTTATCAAAGCACAACCTATTTCCATTTCAACTGGGGCTGGAGCGGAGCTTATAATGGATATTATTATCTAAGCAACCTCAATCCAGGTTATACTTTTAACAACGGTCAGCAGGCCATTTTAAATTCATATCCGGCAACAGGATTTCCTCAAAGTTGCGGCACCGAGCAAGTCCTTCCGTTTTCCTACGGAACAATTGAAGATGGCAGCAGCCCGAAATACAATTATCAAAACAATTTAGATTGCTATTGGCTTATTGCACCTTCGGCAATGATCGATTATATCCGTATCGACTTCGAAAAAATGGCAACAGAAAGCGGAAACGATATTGTTACAATCTATAATGGTCCATCAACCAGCGATTCGGTATTAGGTATTTTCTCGGGCAATTCGCTTCCACCTGAAGTTATTTCAACTAGCAAAAAAGTTTTGGTTCGTTTCACAACAAACGGCACCAATGTCGACGA
Source organism: uncultured Bacteroidales bacterium (assembly GCA_903913285.1). GTDB lineage: Bacteria > Bacteroidota > Bacteroidia > Bacteroidales > CAIWKO01 > CAIWKO01. Next base: position 13,420 of record CAIWKO010000052.1, read on the forward strand.
CGGCTGGCTTCTTACCTATAATGCCAAACCAACCAGCTTTTGTTCAAATATGCTCGAACTAACTGCTGCAAGCGGAACTATTTCCGATGGTAGCGATACCAACAATTATAACAACGATAGCTTTTGCCATTGGCGTATAAGTTTGCCCGAAGTTTCAACCATTTCGATCAATTTCAATTCCTTTAATCTGGCTAATGATGAGGATTTCGTTAAAATTTATGACGAAACAGCAAATTTAGCAGTAGCTTCTTATACAGAAGCATCCCCGCCACAAAGTTTGGTAGTCAACACCGATAAAGTTCTTATTCTTTTCAAGACAAATAGCTTTAACACAGCTTCAGGATGGGATTTGACCTACAATTCTGTCCCGCTTTCAGTCCAGGAAATCGATCACACTTCGTTCATAGTTTATCCCAATCCCGCTGTTGACGCCATTACTATCACTGCAAATGTGGCCTCTGATGGCGATGCTTCTATTGAATTGCTGAATACATTGGGCGAAACCATTATGACTGTACCTTCAATATCCGTTAACGGTATATTGAGCCAAACCATCGATCTGAAAAACATTTCGCAAGGCATATATTTCCTCCGGATTTCTTCCAATTCGTTCAACCATATCCAGAAGCTTATTATCAAGTAGATTTCTGTTTCCTTGTTAATAAAAGTGTTGATTTAATTATAGCTCGCGAATTCTCCCTATCTTTGCATATAGCTTAATTTTGCAGCTATGAGCAATACCTTTGGCGATATTTTTAAAATTACGGTGTTTGGCGATTCCCACGGAAAAGCAATCGGTTGCATTGTCGACGGATGCATTGCCGGTCTCGAAATTGACGAATCTTTCATCCAAAAAGAACTAGCCCGCCGTAGTGCAGGCAACGACTTTTTTTCGTCGGCCCGTAAAGAACCCGATAAGTTCGAAATTTTATCCGGCATTCTCGATGGTAAAACCACCGGCGGAGCCATTGCGTTCACCATTCCCAACACCAATATAAAAAGCGAGGATTATCTCAACCTCGATACGTTGTTCAGGCCTTCACATGCCGATTTCACCTATTTTGCAAAATACGGAACTACCGTCAGTGCGGGCAAACTTCAGGCTTCGGCACGCATTTTTGCAGCCGTGGTTCTCGCAGGTGCCATCGCCAAACAAATGCTCCAAAAGTTCGGTATTTCGGTCTATGCTTTCGTCGATCAAATCGGGCCGGTTTCTCTCGGCAAATCCTATAAACAAATTGATGCCGCTGCTATCGAACTTAGCCCCGTTCGTTGTCCCGACAAAGAAACTTCCGATAAAATGCTCCTCGAATTAAAAAACATCAAAAAGAACAACGACAGTGTTGGCGGCAAAATTTGTGGCGTTATCTCGGGTTGCGAACCGGGTTTGGGCGACCCCATTTTCCAAAAACTTCAGGCAAAACTGGCTCACGCCATGTTTTCCATCAACGCGGTGAAAGGTTTCGAATACGGTTCGGGCTTCAACGCTGCCGGCATGGTTGGCAGTCAGCATAACGATATTTTCGCCATCAAAAAAAATAAACTCACCACCCTCACCAACAATTCCGGAGGCATACAAGGCGGCATAACCAATGGCGAAGATATTTATTTCAACGTGGCTTTCAAACCTGCGCCCAGTATCGCGCAAGTGCAAAAAACCGTCGATCGCCAGGCCAAACCCATTGAGTTTATTGCCAAAGGCCGCCACGATGTGTGTTTTGTTCCCCGGGCCGTTCCCATTGTCGAAGCTATGGCCGCGCTGGTTGTTGCCGATGCTTATCTAAAACATCTGAGCTATGCCGAATAAACAACTAAAAACTTTCGGACTTTTGCTGATATTATTTTTCGGCAGCCTCTCTGTTTTTGCTCAAAAAAACGGTCCCTGCGACGATGTATCCGAAAAAAAAGCCCTCAAGGTATACAACGCCGCTTACGATGATTTTATTCATAAAAAACTCCCCGAAGCCTCTCAGGGGTTTCGCGAAGTGCTTGGCATGGATTCTTCCTGCGGCAAATGTTTCTTTTTTCTGGGTTTGATCAATTACCAGCGCAACAACAATAATAATACTAGTGGCGGTGGTAATAACTATTTGAAGATCGCTACCAAATATTTCGAAAGATCTGTCGATCTCTGCCCCGATTTCGATTTCTATGTTTATTATTATTTGGGAGGTATTTATTTTGGCGCTAACAAATGGGATCTGGCGGTAAAAAATCTTACTAAATTTTTAGCCGACCCCGAAAAGATCGATTCGCAAAAAGATCAATCCGATGCTGAAGACATGCTCAAATTTGCCAAAATGTACACACACATGTATTCCAATCCTGTTCCGTTCAATCCCTATTATGTAAAAGGGGTTTCTTCCAAATCCGACGAATACATCCCCTCCATGTCGCCCGACGGCTCAACCATGTATTATGCCCGCGTTATCGAATATCCTCCCTCCAAAGACGATATGTTTCATAAACCCGTTTTCAAAGAAAAGTTCTGCTTCAGCGAAAAAAAGAATGGCGAATTCAGCAACGGCGACGAAATGCCATACCCCTTCAATGTTAACGACAACGAAGGAGGTGCTTCGGTTACACTCGACAACAGCGAACTCTACTACACCGTTTGCAAAGACAAAGGCTCGTACAACAATTGCGATATTTATTACTCTAAAAAAGATGCCGACGGCAACTGGAGCGATGTGGTGCCCCTCGAAAACATGAACAACGACAATACCTGGGAAAGTATGCCCTGTATTTCGGGCGACGGCAACACCCTCTATTTCGTCAGCGACCGCCCCGGCGGTTATGGCGGATACGACATCTACCAATCGGTGCGCGACAAGAACGGCACATGGAGCATCTCAACCAACATGGGCCCCAACATCAATACCAAAGGCAACGAAAAAACGCCTTTCATACATACCGACGGCAAAACATTTTATTTTTCGTCCGATTCGCCCGATCTGGCAGGCCTTGGCGGATATGATATTTACTATTCGCGCCTGCAGCCCGACGGCAAATGGGGCAAACCGCAAAACCTCGGCTTCCCGATAAATTCCGATGGCGACGATGCAGGATTTTTTGTAAGCATCGATGGAAAAACAGGCTATTTTTCGTCCAACAAACTCAAAGGCGCGGGCGGATGGGATGTGTATTCGTTCGAACTCTATAAAGATGCACGCCCCGATGAAATGAAGATATTGAAAGGAAGCATCAGGGAGGATATTACCGAACGCCCCGTGGATGCGCATATCGAACTTAAAAACGTGGCCACGAAAAAAATTCTGCAAATACCTGTCGATTCAACCACCGGGAAATATGCTTTTGCCATCAGCACCAAAAACGATTACGTGATGACGGTTAAAAAAACCGATTATGCTTACGAATCGAAACTCATTCCGGCTGCCGACACCACCACCTCCGAACCCTTCAGGCAGGTTGATTTTGATGTGAAACCCATCACCGTGGGACAGTCGTATCGCCTCAACGATATTTATTTCAGCACCAATTCGGCCGAACTCAACATCGATTCGAAGGCGGTGTTGGACGGTTTTATTGAATTCCTGAACGAAAACCCCAAAATAAAGGTTGCTATCCACGGCCACACCGACAACATCGGCAACGATCAGGACAACATGAAACTGAGCGAAGAACGCTCCAAATCGGTTTACAATTATTTGGTTGAACACTCGGTTGCCGCCAACAGGCTTTCATACCAAGGTTTCGGCAAAACCAAACCCGTTGCTACCAACGATACCGAAGCCGGCCGCGCCAAAAACCGCCGCACGGAGTTCGTGATTTTAGATAAGTGAGGTTGTGAGGTTGTGATTTTTGGAGGAGCGTTAGCCGCATTTTTTGTTTTTAGCCACGTTTTTTTGTTTTTGCCGCATTTTTGGTTTTTTGCCACGTTAGGTTGGAGATTAGCCTCGTTAAGTTGGATTTTAGCCACGTTAGGTTGTAGATTGGCCTTGTTAGGTTGAAGGTTAGCCACGTTAGGTTGAGAGTTAGCTGCATTAGGTTGGAGGTTAGCCACGCTGAGTTGGAGGTTAGCCACGTTGGGTTGAAGGTTAGCCTCGTTAGGTTGGAGGTTGGCCGCGTTGGTATGGAGTTTAGCCACGTTGGAATGGAGGTTAGCCAAAGTGAGGTGGAGATTGGCATGGTTAATTTGGTGATTGGCCATGTTGAGTTGGAGTCAAGCTAATTAAGTTGGAGATTAGCCTTGTTGAGACGGAAGTTAGCCGGGTTGGGACGAAATTTAGCTTGGTTGGACTTGAGGCAAGCCAAATTTATTTATTTGTTAGCCAAGTTGGGTTGTATATTGGCCACATTGAGTTGGAGTGTGGCCGTGTTTTTTGATTTTTTAAATTTATTTTTCTATTGGTGGATAGGCGATGTGCATTTAATGATATGAAGGATGTTTGCCCCCGCGCCAGGGATAGAAACGGAAAGCCCGGAATGGAGCGCAGCGGAATGAGGACTTGCAGTGTATAGCCCGGTCCGCTCCGCCAGTGGGCGGACTAGCGTGAGGCGGAGGCGCCCAAATTAGTGAAAAGATAAAAGTGAATAGTGAATAGTTGGTTTGAAAAAAATTCTTGAAAAAAATAATTCCTGACAAAAAAATTAATACTTTTACGTACGTTTAATTTTAAATTTTAAAATTATGAGTAAAGAAAAATCGATTAAGAAAAAGGAAGATAAGAAAAAACCTACTAAATCTCTGAAAGAAAAAAGAGACGAAAAAAAAGCTAAAAAAGCCAGCAAAACATAAAAAAAGTCCTTCGGGACTTTTTTTGTTGGAAAACAGTGTGAGCAGGCAGAAAAAGGATAATGTCGGATTTTTTTTGTCGGGTTGTATAGTTTTAGTAATTTTGGCACAGGAAACAAAACCAATATTTTAAAAAATAACAGTTTATGTCAGGACACAATAAATGGTCGACCATAAAAAGGAAAAAAGGCGCGCTGGATTCGAAACGTTCGAAGATATTTTCGCGCATCATCAAAGAAATAGTGATAGCAGTGAGGGAAAGCGGCCCCGACCCCGACGGCAACCCTAAATTGCGCCTGGCCATTGCCAACGCCAAAGGCGCCAATATGCCGAAAGAAAATGTGCAGCGCGCCGTGAACAAGGCTTCGGACAAGGACGGCTCGAGCTATTCGGAAGTAACCTACGAGGGTTATGCGCCCAACGGAGTGGCAATTTATATTGAATGCGCCACCGACAATATTCAGCGCACGGTTTCGAACATCCGCTCCTATTTCAACAAACATGGCGGAAACCTGGGCACCAACGGCTCGCTGAGTTTTATTTTCGACCGCAAAGGCGTGTTTCGCATTCCGAAAGGCACTATTGATGCCGATGAATTCGAAATGGAAGTGATAGACGCAGGCGCCGAAGATATTGCCTACGAAGACGACACGATAGTTATAACGACCGAACTGGAAAGTTTTGGCTCGATGCTGAAAAAACTGGAAGAAATGAAACTGGAAGTTGAAAGCGCCGAACTGCAACGGATACCAAAAACATTTGTAACACTCGATAAAGAATCGGCCCAGAAAGTGCTGAAACTGGTAGATATTTTTGAAGACGACGACGATGTGCAGAGCGTTTACCACAATATAGAACTTACAGACGAATTGATGGCCGAACTTTAAGAAAACGGTATGATATTTGGGAAAACCTCCTCGCCCGCGGGAGGTTTTTTTATAAACACGAAACTCTATACACGATGAAAAAAATAATTTTTGCCACGACAGTTTTACTTGCCTGTTTTACCCAAATTAAAGCACAAGACATGAACAAACGAATTTTTGATGAAAAATCGCAGACCGATATTTTGGTTGGCAACTGCAACCGCGAAGGAATTTTGGGTACCGCTTTTGTGAACGACTATAACACGGAATATCCCACGTATACACCTGTTGCCGCAGTGATGGATTCGCTGAAAACCCGCCTTGACGGGATCAAATGCATAGTGGTGTTGGGAACCTGGTGTGGCGACAGCAAAGAGCAAGTTTCGCATTTTTGGAAAATATTGGACCAACTGGGCAGCCCTTTTGCAGAGCTAAGCTATATTGGCGTTGACCGCGAAAAAACCGCACCGGGCATGAACGTGAAAGAAAAATACACGATAGAGAAAGTGCCTACCTTTATTTTTTACCGAAATGATGTGGAAATCGGGCGCATTATTGAAACGCCATCCATCAGCATTGAAAAGGATATGCTGAATATTGTGAAAACTAAATAGTTTTTCGCAGAATTTCTTTTTGTTTTTCTTCGTAGCCGGGTTTGCCCAGCAGGGCGAACATATTGTTTTTGTAGGCTTCAACACCGGGCTGGTCGAAGGGGTTGACCTCCATCAGATATCCGCTGATGCCGCAGGCAAATTCGAAGAAATAGATCAACTGGCCCAGGTTGTATTCGTTGAGTTCGGGCATTTCGATCTTAAGAACAGGCACACCGCCGTCGGCATGAGCAATGGTGGTTCCGAGAGCCGCCATTTTGTTGACATCGCTGATGCGTTTGTTGGCCAGAAAATTTAAACCGTCGGCATCGGTTTCTTCGAAAGGCACGTTGAGTTTATGTTTGGGAGTATCGATGAGGAGCATGGTTTCGAAAAGTACCCGCAAACCATCCTGAATATATTGACCAAGGGAGTGCAAATCGGTGGTGAAATTGACGGAAGCGGTGAAAATTCCTTTATGGTTCTTGCCTTCGCTTTCGCCGTACAATTGTTTCCACCATTCGGAAAAATAATGCAGGTTGGGCTGGAAATTCACAAAAATTTCGACCGGTTTTCCGGCACGATACAACATGTTGCGTGCAGCGGCATACATGCAGGCAGGATTGTCGGCAATGTTTGCAGAAGTATACAATTCCTGCTCCATTTGAACGGCGCCCTGCAAAAGTTTGCGGATATCGAAACCTGCTATGGCAATTGGTAAAAGGCCAACAGGCGTCAGCACGGAATAGCGGCCACCGACATCGTCGGGAATCTGGAAAGTTTCATAGCCCTGGGCGTCGGCAAGTTTTTTGAGAGCGCCGCGTTGTTTGTCGGTAATAGCCACGATTCGTTCTTTAGCATTTGCCAGGCCGTATTTTTTTTCTATATGGTCTTTCAGCAAACGAAACGCGAGGGCAGGTTCGGTGGTGGTACCGGATTTTGATACCACTATTATACTGTAATCTTTTTTATCGAGTAGCTGTAGCAATTCGAAGAGATAGTCTTCGCTGATGTTTTGGCCTGCATAAATGATCTCGGGAAATCCATTTGAATCGAGCGTATGAAAATTAGAACTCAATGCTTCGATGACAGCCCTGGCACCCAGATAAGACCCTCCTATTCCAACCACAACGACAAGTTTGGATTGAGATTGTATTTTTTTAGCAACAGCCTCAATTTTATCGACCAGAGGTGAGCTCATCGTTTCGGAAGCCAGTTGCAGCCAGCCCAGGAAATCGCGGCCTTCGCCGGTTTTTTGAATCAGATTATTATAAGCCAGGTTCACATCGGTTTGAATGGCGTCAAATGCCTCTTTTTGAATAAAGTCGAAAATTCTGTTGATGTTAATCTTGAAAATTGCCATAATTTTAGTAATTTTGATGTGAAATTAATTAAATAAAATAAAAAAGAGCGGAAAATCCGCTCTTTTAAATATTAATAACCAAAAAATTTAAAATCCAAAAAACTTTGAAAAATTTGAACTTTGATATAAAAAAATTACTCGTTTTTTTCTGGATGTAAAATTATAATAATTAAACCCTTATAGATGTTAATTATCGTTAATATAAGTTAACAAAAGTTAAAATGCTAAAAAGACCTCTGAAACATTATGAATAAACGAGCTATATATCTGGTAATAGTGTTGATGTCGCTTGCCGTTATCATATTGTTCGGCATCCAAATATACTGGATGAGGAATGCTATAACGCTAAAAGAGGTGAATTTCTCGAGAAATGTGAAAGATGCCATGAGCAATGTGATCTATAAACTCGAAAAAATGGAAGTTGCGGACCGCATCCACGCGAGAATGTATAAAAACAAACAAGGGATGAAGATTTTAAATACTATCGATTCTATCAATAAAATCTACGCAAAACAAATAGACGCCCAAAAAGCCGATACATCCAGGAGGGATTCTACTCATTTGTCGAAAAATATCTTTAATGTTACCAGCGAAAAAATAAATGTTACGGTGCTGCAAGAGCATACGGGGGAAATCATAAAAACGTATGATACCACCATCGTTACCATTCAGAAACCCATGCTTTCGTATGATGTGAATACTCCCGTTATCAACGAAATGCCGTCGCTATCGATGGGTATTGACAGTGTTTTGGCGCACGAATATCAGGGAGTGGAAAATAAAATCAACCGATATCTGGATAAATCATCGCTTGTGAATGATGTTTTTGATGATCTGTTCAATTTGAAACATTACGATGCCATCGAAAACCGTTTGAATTTTAACTTGCTGGATTCACTAATCAAAAATGAACTGCGAAATGGCGGCATTTTTACGGATTATGAATTTGGAGTTTACAGTCCGCTGCGAAATGTTATGGTGATTGAAAAAACCGGACATTATCACAAAAACCTTCTTGAAGAAGGCTACGCTTTTAATATGTTTCCACGAGATTTGTTCATGATACCCGAATATATCATGATCTATTTTCCGAATAAAACCATGTATTTGTTTTTGCAGATGTGGAAAATGATCGTTGTTTCATTTTTCCTGATCATTACCATAGCATTTTCGTTCTTATATACGGTTACAACCATATTCAGGCAAAAACGCTTTTCGGAAATGAAGAACGACTTCGTGAATAATATGACCCATGAATTTAAAACACCCATTTCGACCATTTCCCTTGCCTGCGAAGTTTTGGCCGACAAAGAAGTTGAAAAGACGCCGCAGTTTCAGGATAATTATATCAACATTATCAGCGAGGAAAACAAACGTCTGGGCGCCATGGCCGAAAAAATTCTGCAGACAGCCGTTATTGAAAAAGGACAACTCAAACTTCATAAGGAGTTGATCAATGTGCATCAAATCATAGAAGATGTGGTTAACAGCACTAAAATTCAAATCGATCATCAAGATGGAAAAATAGTTTCGGAACTTTCTGCCCGTAACTACTATTTAAAAGCTGATAAAACCCATATCACAAACCTGATATACAACGTTATTGATAATGCTATCAAGTACTCGCCCGAAAAGCCAATAATTAATATTAAGACGCAAAGCAATCAGAAAGGCATAAGCATCGTTATATCTGACAATGGAATAGGAATCAGCAAAGCTAACCAGAAAAAAATATTTGATAAACTATACCGAGCACCTACAGGAAATATTCACAATGTGAAGGGTTTTGGGTTGGGATTACATTATGTGAAGACGATCGTTGAAATTCATGAAGGAACCGTTGGAGTTGAGAGCGAATTGAAAAAAGGAACAAAAATTAAGATTTTCCTGCCATTTGAAAGTAAAAATTAAATTGTATGATAAAAAAGAACATTAAAGTTTTACTTGCCGAAGATGATAAAAACCTTGGAGATATACTAAAAAACTATCTTGAGGCTAAAGGTTATTCGACAGTAATAACCTTTAACGGAGAAGAAGCCATTAGTGCATTTTTGAAGGATGCCTTTGATTTTTGTATTCTTGATGTGATGATGCCCATAAAAGATGGATTTACGGTTGCAAAGGAAATCCGAAAGAAAGATAAGAAAATCCCCATTTTGTTTCTGACAGCCAAATCGATGCAGGACGATATACTGAAAGGATTTCAAACCGGAGCTGATGATTATATTACCAAGCCGTTCAGCATGGAAGTTTTGCTGATGAGAATGAATGCTATTATCAGACGATCTGCCACATTAGAAAAACAAGAAAATGCAAGCAATTCTTACAGGCTGGGAAATTATACTTTTGACAATAACAGGCAATTGCTTACTATTTTTGACAAAGAACAAAAACTTACCTCAAAAGAATCGGAACTGCTGAATTTGTTGTGCGAAAATGCAAATGATGTTCTTGACAGAAGCGTTGCCTTGAAAGAAATTTGGCACGACGACAGTTATTTTAATGCGAGAAGCATGGATGTTTATATTACTAAACTGAGAAAATATCTGAAAGAAGACGAAAGCGTGGAATTGATAAATGTTCATGGAACAGGGTTTAAACTTGTTGGCAGCATCGAAAACATATAAAGCTGTTGATTATTGCATAATAGCCTAAAAAGTGTAATTTTGCAGGCTGAAAAACTAACAAATGGAAAATACAATGGATAACACACAAACACCCTATAAAGTTGCCGATATTAATTTAGCCGACTGGGGACGCAAAGAAATAGAAATCGCTGAAAAAGAAATGCCAGGGTTGATGGCACTTCGCGAAAAATACGGACAAACCAAACCTCTGAAAGATGTCCGCATTTCGGGTTCACTCCACATGACGATTCAAACTGCCGTGTTGATTGAAACTTTAGTTGACCTTGGTGCTAATGTTCGCTGGGCAAGTTGTAATATATTTTCAACTCAGGACCATGCAGCCGCTGCAATTGCAAAAGCAGGCGTTCCTGTGTTTGCCTGGAAGGGCGAATCACTTGAAGAATATTGGTGGTGCACATTTCAGGCATTAAGTTTCCCTGAAGGAAAAGGACCACAGTTGATCGTTGATGATGGCGGTGATGCTACTTTACTTATTCATAAAGGATTTCAGGCAGAAAACAATTCAAAAGTGTTGGATGTTGCTGCTACAAGTCAGGAAGAGCAAGTCGTTATTAATCTTTTAAAACAAGTATTAACCGACGAACCTCAAAAATGGCACACCATCGTTAAGGAATGGAAAGGCGTTTCAGAAGAAACCACTACCGGAGTACATCGTTTATACCAAATGATGGAAAAAGGAGAACTTCTGGTTCCAGCCATTAATGTGAACGACTCGGTTACCAAATCGAAATTCGACAACCTTTATGGTTGTCGCGAATCGCTGGCCGATGGAATTAAACGCGCCACCGATGTGATGATAGCCGGAAAAGTTGTGGTTGTGTTGGGTTATGGCGATGTTGGAAAAGGCTGTGCAAAATCAATGAAATCATACGGAGCAAGAGTTATTGTAACCGAAATCGACCCTATTTGCGCTTTGCAGGCAGCGATGGAAGGTTTTGAAGTGGCCTGTGTTGAAGATGCTTTGTACGAAGGCAATATTTATGTTACTACTACCGGAAACCGCGACGTGATAACCGTTGAGCACATGGCAAAAATGAAAGATCAGGCAATTGTTTGCAATATCGGCCATTTCGACAATGAAATTCAGGTTGACAAACTTGAAAATTTCCCCGGAATTAAAAAAATTACGATAAAACCTCAGGTTGACAAATATGTATTCCCTGACGGACATGCCATTTTTATGCTTGCCGAAGGCCGATTGGTGAATTTGGGTTGCGCAACCGGTCACCCTTCGTTCGTGATGAGCAATTCGTTTACGAATCAAACTCTTGCACAAATTGATCTATGGCAGCATAAAGATTCTTACAAGGTAGATGTGTACCGTTTACCTAAATATCTTGATGAAGAAGTTGCCCGTTTGCATCTCGAAAAGATTGGTGTGAAACTTACCAAACTTACCAAACATCAGTCGGATTATATTGGTGTGCCGATAGAAGGCCCTTATAAAGCCGACCATTACAGGTATTAGGAAAAAGTTTGAAATTTAAATTTCAACTTTCAATTTAGGATATGCCGGTTGTAATAAAACTACAACCGGCTTTTTTATAGAAATAAACATAAAGGATGCATTTCTGATTTTTTTTTCTCAAATTTGCATTTTAAAACCATTTCATGCTGAAAAAGTTTCATCAGTTTGTATGCTGTTCGGGAATTATTTTTCTGATGTTGTTTGCCGATTCGTGTGCAAATATCGTTACACCGACCGGCGGACCGAAAGATGTGACACCTCCGCAGCCGAAAGCCTACGAGCCTGTTAACTTTTCAGCAAATTTCAAGGAACATAAAATAAAAATTACGTTCAACGAATTTATTACCCTTGAAGATCAGGCCAATCAAATAGTGGTTTCTCCGCCACTCAAAGATGATCCTGAATATGTAGTGAAAGGAAAATCACTTTTAATAAACCTGCCCAAAGAGTTGAAAGACTCTGTTACTTACACCATCTATTTTGGAGAATCGATACGCGACATTACGGAAAACAATATTTTAAGCGGGCTGCAATATGCCTTTTCTACCGGAAATCATATCGATTCATTGACCATAACGGGAACAGTTACAGATGCATTAACTTTAGAACCGGGCAAGGGGGTATTTGTGATGCTTTATCGTTCGGTAGATGATTCGGCACCGATGAAACATAAACCTGATTATATCACGAAAAGTAATTCAGCAGGTTTGTTTACATTAAATAATCTGGCAAATGCCCGATATAAAATATTCGTACTTGCCGATCTAAACAGCAATTTGTTGTTCGACCAACCTACAGAAGCAATTGCTTTTGCTGACAGTTTGGTCAAACCGTATTATATTCCGAGAATAAAAGATACTGCATCGGCAAAAAAAGATACCTCATCGGTTAAGAAAAATTCCGGGCCGGTTAAAAAAGATACCATAAATATTAAAAAGGATACGCTGAAAATGCCTGTTGTAAATAATCAGGTTAACTTGCGGATGTTTTTGCAGCCCGATACGATTCAAAAACTCTTGAAAGCGCGGTCGAGTAAATACGGCCAGTTTAAATTGTATTTCAAATATCCCGTTTCGGAATTGAGCCTCAAGGTGAAAAACAAAGCTCTGCCCGACAATTGGAGATTAGACGAATATGCGAAAACCAGGGATACGGTTACCTGCTGGCTGACGAATCCGGCGATCGATACCCTAAAATATAACGTACTGGATAAAGGCGTACTGATCGATTCGGTTGATATGGTGCTCAAACAAAAAAATGTGGCTGCCACACAGCCCAAAAAACCCTCGGGAAAAGGAACATCGAATGATGAAAATTCGATTAAACCCGTCGTTTATTTTAATGCTAAGTCAGGCAATCCGTTTCCATACTATGTGCCTTTGACGATAGGCATTACAAACCCTGTTAGCGAAACTGATTTTTCGAAAGTGACGTTATCGGAAAAAGTCGATAGTAATTTCAAAGTTTTGCCGATTGTTCCTATGAATCCGGAAACTTCGGTTAAACGGTATTTTACTATCAACCAAACCTGGAAACCAAAAACCAAATACCAGATCATGGTGTTGCCGGGTGCTTTTAAAGATATTTACGGAAATGTGAACGACAGTGCCAAGGTTATTTTCACTCCGAACTCTGTTGATGACTATGGCCGAGTGCTGTTTACACTGAAATCTAAAAATTTTCAATCGCCTTATATTGTTCAGCTTTTAAGCGATAGTAAAATGGTGTTGTCCGAGAAAATCGTCAGCAGTCAGGGGCAATTGATTTTCGAAAATCTGGCTCCCGGAAATTATCATATCCGCGTCATCCGCGACGCCAACAAAAACGGCAAATGGGATTCGGGCGACTATTTCAAAAAAAATCAGCCCGAACAAGTATTTTCCTTCCCCGAAGTGATAAATATTCGTGCCAACTGGGATTCGGAGTTTGAGTTTACGCTCTGAAAAGACTATTTAATTTAATTTTCATCTCATTTCAACATTCGGAGCAGAGAAAATAAATTAACTTTTTTTAACAAAATCCCGAAATCAATTATAATTTTGTCGAAAATTTAGAGTTATGAATATTTCACATATTGAACACATTGGTATCGCGGTTAAAAACCTTGAAGAAAGCATCTCCTACTACGAAAATATACTGGGATTTAAATGTTATGCTATCGAAGAAGTGCCCGAACAAAAAGTAAAAACGGCTTTTTTTATGGTTGGCCAAACAAAAATCGAACTTCTGGAATCGACCGACCCCGAAGGACCCATCGGAAAATTTATTGAGAAAAAAGGCGAAGGCATACATCATCTGGCTTTTGCTACAAAAAACCTCGAAAGCGCCTTAACCGAAGTTGAAGCAAAAGGCGTTCAGCTCATCGACAAAACGCCGCGCAAAGGCGCCGAAGGACTGCATATCGGCTTCCTCCATCCAAAATCAACGCAGGGCGTTCTGACCGAATTGTGCGAAGACAAAAACAAATAACTCTATAAATCACTACTTATGGCTATTCATGATAAAATAAAAGAGCTACTCGACAAAAGAGAACTGGCAAAACTTGGAGGTGGTCAAAAACGAATTGACTCTCAACACAAAAAAGGAAAATTAACAGCCCGCGAACGTATCGATATGCTTTTAGACGAAGACAGTTTTGAAGAATTCGACATGTTTGTAACACATCGCTGCAACAATTTCAATCTCGACAAAGAAGTTTATATGTCCGACGGTGTGGTGACCGGTTTCGGAACCATCGACGGACGTTTGGTATATGTTTTTTCGCAGGACTTCACGGTTTTCGGTGGTTCGCTCTCCGAAACTTTTGCTCAAAAAATTTGCAAGGTAATGGATATGGCCATGAAAGTCGGGGCTCCTGTTATTGGAATCAACGATAGCGGAGGAGCCCGCATTCAGGAAGGTGTTACCAGCCTGGCAGGATATGCCGAAATTTTTCAGCGCAACATCATGGCATCGGGAGTCATTCCACAGATTTCTGCCATTTTCGGCCCGTGCGCCGGTGGAGCAGTATATTCGCCAGCGCTCACCGATTTCATCATGATGACCAAGAAAAACAGCTATATGTTCGTAACGGGCCCAAAGGTTGTAAAAACCGTTACCGGCGAAGTGGTTACCGACGAAGAACTCGGCGGCGCCATGGTTCACGGAACCAAATCGGGAGTAAACCATTTCGTGGCCGAAGACGAACAGGAAGGATTTTTGCTGATAAGGAAATTGCTGAGCTATCTGCCTCAAAACAATCTCGAAGATCCTCCATTGGCTCCTTGCGATGACCCTATCGACCGTCTTGAAGATTTCCTGAACGAGATAGTTCCCGAAAACCCGAACAAACCTTACGATGTAAAAGACGTGATTCACGCGGTGGTCGACTCCAACGAATTTTTCGAAGTTCAGCGCCATTTTGCTCCCAACATAGTCATCGGTTATGCCCGTTTCAACGGAATGCCCGTCGGAATTGTGGCCAACCAGCCCAACTATCTGGCAGGAGTTTTAGATATCAATGCATCGCGCAAAGCCGCCCGTTTTGTTCGCTTTTGCGATGCGTTCAACATACCTTTGGTCACTTTGGTCGATGTGCCCGGATTTTTGCCCGGAACAACACAGGAATACGGTGGAATCATCATACACGGCGCAAAACTATTGTTCGCTTATGGCGAAGCTACCGTGCCGAAAGTAACCGTTACTTTGCGGAAATCTTATGGCGGTGCACATGACGTAATGAGTTCGAAACAGCTCAGAGGCGACATCAATTATGCATGGCCTTCGGCCGAAATCGCCGTTATGGGACCAAAAGGCGCCATCGAAGTGTTATATCAAAAAGACTTGAAAGAAATAACCGACGATGCCCAAAAAGCTGCATTTATTGCCGAAAAAGAACTGGAATACAAAGAAAAGTTCGCCAATCCTTATCAGGCTGCAAAATACGGTTATATCGACGATGTTATCGAACCCCGCAACACCCGATTCCGCATCATCAAAGCTTTGCAGATGCTGGCTACCAAAAAAGACCAGAATCCGCCTAAAAAACACTCGAATTTACCACTTTAAAAAATTCAGCTATGGCAGTTTTTAAAAAGAAAAAAAATGAAAAACCTATAGTTGAAGAAGTGGTTGCTAAACCCGACTTCAACGAAATAGCAGCAGTAATTGCTATGGCAATTGATATGCACATGAGGGATATTCACGATTTTGAAAAGACCGTTTTGACGATTCAAAAAGTCATGCGCCCCTACTCACCGTGGAGTTCAAAAATATACGGCTTGCGCCAAATGCCCTTGCATATCCCGCGCCAGAGGTTTAAATAATAACACTTAATTTGATCGAAACATGAGTAAATATAAATTCCAAATAGATAAAAATCAATACGAAGTTGATATAACCAATATTGATGACAACATAGCCGACGTAACCGTAAATGGCGTTACCTATAAAGTTGAAGTCGAAAAGTCGCTGCAAACCACCAAAACACCAAAACTGATACGGTCGGTCGCTGTTCCTTCAACCGACAGCTCGCGCCAGGTGGCAAAAACCTCCTCACCTTCTGCCCCCAAAGGCGCCGGAGTTATCAAGTCTCCTTTGCCCGGTAAGGTCCTGAATATTCTGGTAAAAGCCGGTGATATGGTATCTATAGGGCAAAAAATTGTTGTGCTCGAAGCCATGAAAATGGAAAACAACATCGATTCCGACAAAGAAGGAAAAGTTACCGAAGTGAAAGTTAATAAAGGCGATAATGTGATGGAAGGCGATATTTTAGTTGTTATCGGCTAAAAATGGTTGCAGTTTTGCCTGCATCACTTCCCTGAGAATAGTTTCGGAATAAAATAACTTTGTTTATTGAGTTTTAATATCCGGATTATTTCCTGCTTATTTTCTTTTAAATACCAAAAAAACAAAAGTTTTTGCTGACGTTTCTCTTCAATATTACGCGGAACAAAAACATTTTTCCCCGTGTACGGGTCTATTCCGGTGTAATACATAACCGACGAAAGTGTCATGGGAGTTGGCGTCAGGTCCTGCACCTGTTCCAGTTGGATGCCGGTTTTCTTTGTTTCCAAAGCACAATCGGCCATATCGGCAATGGTGCAACCGGGATGACTCGAAATAAAATACGGTATCAATTGCTGTTTGAGCCCGGCCTTTTCCGAAATAAGGTAAAACTGCTCCTTTAGCTGTTGATACAATCCGAACGAAGGCTTGCGCATAACCGCCAATACCTTATCCGAAGTGTGTTCGGGAGCCACTTTCAATCGTCCGGAAACATGGTTTTTTACCACCTGCCTGAAATATTCCATGTAGTGATACTTTTTTTCGTCTTCGGCTTTCTTCCCGATGAACATGTCGTAACGCAATCCGCTGCCGATAAAAACTTTTTTGATTCCCGCCAGTGCGCTTATGTTTTTATAAAGATCAATTAGGGGTTTATGATTATCGTTCAGGTTGGAACATTTTCGAGGGTAGATACATGAAAACCGGCTGCACTTTTCGCAAACGCTTAATTTTATGCCCTGCATTTTATACATATTGGCCGATGGTCCCCCCAAATCGCTCAGGTATCCCTTAAAATCAGGCATCGCAATGATCTTCTCCACTTCTTTGCGTATCGATTCTTCCGATCGCGACGACACAAATTTGCCCTGATGCATGGATATCGAACAAAAACTGCATCCGCCGAAACATCCCACATGCGTATTCACCGAATGCCGAATCATTTCATAGGCGGGTATGCTGCCCCTTTTCAAATACCGCGGATGAGGCATACGCGTGTATGGAAGCTCATAGGCGGCATTCAATTCTTCCGAAGTCATGGGTGCATAAGGAGGATTAACAACCACCAGCTTATCGCCAACGGCCTGTATCAGGGTATCTGCCTTCAGTTTGTTCGATTCGGTTTCTATAACGGTGAACGCTTGACCAAAAAGCCGTTTGTTCTTCAAACAATCTTCGTGCGACGGAAGCTGTATCTTCGGAGCAGCAATATCTTCAATTCCGTTTTTAGTCAGGTAGGCTGTCTGAGGAATACTATGAGCATTATTTATGCTACCTCCCGATTTGATAAGTTTTAATAGAGCTTTTAAAGGCAATATTCCCGAGCCATACACCAACAGATCAGCGCCGGAATCAACCAATATCGATGGTTTCAGCGTATCCGACCAATAATCGTAATGCGTAAACCGCCTCAACGAAGGTTCTACCCCGCCTATCACCACAGGCACATCCGGGAAAAGCTGCTTCAATATTTTACTATAAACCACCGTAGCATAATCCGGTCGAAAACCTGCTTTGTCGCCGGGTGTGTAGGCATCGGTGGAACGCAGCCGCTTAAAAGCAGTGTAGTGATTCACCATCGAATCCATGCATCCTGAACTGATACCGAAAAATAAACGCGGTTTGCCCAACTTTTTAAAATCACGCAGATCGTCTCGCCAGTTGGGCTGAGGCAAAACAGCTACCCTGTATCCTTCGCTTTCAATCAAGCGTGCTATCATGGCGTGGCCGAAAGAAGGATGATCAACGTAGGCATCGCCGCTGACGATGATCACATCCACATAATCCCAGCCTCGTTTATCAAGTTCTTCTTTGCTAATCGGAAGCCAATCGTTTGCTGTTGCTGATCTCATAATGAAAAGCAAAGGTACGAAGAATAAATTACAAAGAATTATTGAAGTTGGATTCCCAAATTATCTGATACTGCTGAGTTTTGAAAAAACTTTCATCGTCGACCAAGTTTATTTAAGAATTTTACGTTTGTAAGTACTAATTATTAATACCATTAAATAATCTACTAACTATTTATGAAAGAAATTATGAGAAAAACTTTATGTTTAATCGCTGTTACAGGCATCGTAGGTTGGTTCACAACCTCAAAAGCAGCAATTGTCTACACGAATATTACCGATGTTACAGTTAATGCCACAACAACTTCAGCAACCGTTGATTTCAATAACGATGCTACACCCGAAATATCCTTTACATGGAGCGATCCCTATGTGACGACCATGACGAGTCCGACTACCAATCCAATATTGGATTTTGTGACTTGGGCGGCTTATCCTGCAGCAGATTGGGACGTTTTTAAAAATGTTCCATACGGCACAGTTATAAATTCAGCAAGTGGTTTCTATACCCAGGGTGATTGCTCTTTTAATCCCGGATGGCAAACCGCTCCTCACACATTAGCTACTAACACCGATTTGTATATTGGAGTAAAATTTTCATTAAGCTCTGTTGTATACTACGGTTGGGTTAGAGTAAATATTGCCTCAGGCACAGGATACGTTACCATTAAAGATTATGCTTACGAAAACGTTGCCGGAACAGGTATTGCTGCCGGAAGCACAACTACTACAAGCATTCATGATATTAACTCGGTACAAATAAATGCTTTTGTAAACCCAACTACAAACAACCTGATTATTTCCACAAATGACAACGACCTTAAAGAGATCGTTGTATACAATATTACAGGCTCAATAGTTCTCAAAAATTCATTCTCGGCAACAACCTCAGAAATAGATCTCTCAAAATTAGTTTCCGGAAATTACATTGTTACTATCAAATCAGCAGAAGGATCTATCAGCAGAAAGATATTCAAAAATTGATCTTCAACAGAGTTCAACAACAAAGAAAAACCCGGCAGTATGAATTTACTGTCGGGTTTTTGCTATTTTTGCATGTATCTATTCAACAACATGAAAATTCTCTTCGCGGCAAAAACGCACGAATACCTGATCAATGAATTGCAGAAAGCAGGTCATACATGCGTAACAAAGCTTTTGAGCAATTCCGGTGAACTCGAAGCAGAGATTTCCGGCTACGAAGGTATCATCATCAACAGTCGTTTTGTTATCGATAAAACTATTATCGACAAGGCACCCCTTCTCCGCTTTATTGCGCGGGTAGGTGCCGGCATGGAAAGCATCGATGTTGATTATCTCGGTCTAAAGGGAATCCTTTGGTTCAACTCACCCGAAGGTAACCGTCAGGCTGTGGGCGAACATACCCTGGGCCTGTTGCTCAACCTGCTCAACAAACTCCATATTGCCGACCGCCAAGTGCGCGAAGGCAAGTGGCTGAGAGAAGAAAACCGCGGAACCGAACTCTCGGGCAAAACTATTGGCATCATTGGCTATGGCAACATGGGAAGCGCTTTTGCCCGCTGCCTTTATGGCTTCGATTTGAATGTTATTGCCTACGACAAATATAAAACCAATTATTCCGACGAGTTTGTGTGCGAAAAATCCCTGAAAGAAGTCTTTAGTCAGGCGGATATTGTCAGCATTCACGTGCCCCTGACCGACGAAACCCGTTATATGGTGAACAACTCCTTTATCAAATCCTTCCAAAAGAATTTCTATCTGTTGAACACCGCCCGCGGATCCATGCTGAAGACTGCCGACCTTGTTGAGAATTTGAAAACGGGAAAAGTGTTGGGAGCCGGACTGGATGTTTTGGAATACGAATCACCTTCCTTCGAAAAACTAAGCTTTGCCGACTATCCCGCACCTATGCAATATCTGGTTAAAGCGCCGAATGTGATACTCACACCCCATATCGCCGGATGGTCGGTTGAGGCGAATTATAAACATGCCAAAGTTTTAGCCGAAAAGATACTAAATGCTTTCCGATAAAATTTCGAACTTTGGTTTTGCCTTTAATGATGAATTATTACTTTTGTTAAAAATAAAAACCGAAGGTTCATGAAAAACGATCAAAAATTATTCAACGGAAAAACTCTGGCAATTCTAACAGGCGGTGGCGATACTCCTGCTTTGAACTCAAGTATTGAATCTATCCGCAACCGTGCTTCTATGCTGGGCTTTAAAGTTTACGGCATCCGCAAAGGATGGAAAGGTTTGTTGGGCGATGGAGATGTGGTCGACCTTTCGTTTCAGCCCTACGATGGTTTTTATGGCGGCACGGCTTTACTTTCAAGCCGAACCAACCCTTTTCCTTCTAAAAAGAATCCCGAGAACCGCGTTCCGCAAATACTCCGCAACCTCGAACGCTATAAAATTGATGTCATAGTTACCATCGGCGGCGACGACACCAACGGGGCCGCGAAACGCCTCTACGAATCCGAAGGCATACCCGTTATCGGTTTCCCCAAAACCATCGACAACGACCTGCGCACACGCAGTATGCATCATTATAACGGTCAACTGATAGAAGCGGTGCTTTGCCCGGGTTTCCCGTCGGCTGCAAAAGGCATGATGGAGTTTACCCACCGCATCCGCACCACAGCCGAGTCGCATTCGAGGATAATTGTTCTGGAAGTGATGGGCCGCGACGCGGGATGGCTCACCGGAAGCGCTGCTTTTGGCGGTGCCGACCTGGCTTTGATTCCCGAATATGAAGTTACCCGCGAACGCAAAGAGTTTTTTTTCGAGCAGGTTAAAGAAGCCTACCTGAGTTCGAAAAAGAAATCGCTGGTGGTGGCAGTTTCGGAAGGTGTGCGCTGGTACGACGAAACAAAGGATAAGGTTGATGTGGTTTATGCCAGTTCCGAGTTGGACGAGTATGGCCATCCGCGCTTTGGTGGCATCAGCGGCATCATTGCATCCGAAATTTCGAACAAGTTAAAGATAGAAGCCCGCGCGCAGATATCGGGCTACTACGCCCGTGCAGGCGAATGCCG
>CAIWKO010000053.1 GCA_903913285.1 uncultured Bacteroidales bacterium
GGGTAAAGATCAGGGCATCCATGAATATGTCGTACCAACTACCGTACTCGTCACACTTAACGAAGATGAAGCACCGTTACATATCGTTGCAGGAGTCGCTGTCGGGGTCAACACTGGATTCGGATTCACTGTCACTGTCACTGTATTAGAACCTGTACAACCGGATGCAGTGCCTGTTACGGTATAAGTCGTCGTTACGTTAGGATGAACACTAACAATATTGTATGGCGGTGGAGGTGAACCACTGTAATTCGGCCACCAAGTATATGTATCCGCTCCCGAACCGGTTAAGGTTGTTGTTTGCCCTGCACAAATTGGATTTGGAGAGGCAGTGGCGGTTACTGTTGGTAACGGATTTACTGTTACTGTAACAGTATTGGTACCCGTACAGCCAACTGTTGTTCCAGTTACTGTATAGGTTGTAGTTATGTTAGGATGAACACTAACAATATTGTATGGCGGTGGAGGTGAACCACTGTAATTCGGCCACCAAGTATATGTATTAGCTCCCAAAGCGGTTAAGGTTGTTGTTTGCCCCGCACAAATTGGATTTGGAGAGGCACTGACGGTTACAGTGGGTACCGGATTTACTGTTACTGTAACAGTATTGGTTGCATTACAACCTGCTAAAGATCCAGTAACTGTGTATGTGGTGGTAATAATTGGGAAAACATTAAAAAGCGATCCTGTAAAAGCACCAGGATTCCATGTATACGAAGTTGCTGTACCTGAGGCTTGTAATCCTGAACTTTGACCTGCGCATATTGTAGTTGGTGTGGCTGTTGCAGTTACGGTTGGTATAGGATTTACTGTAACTGTAACTGTATTGGAACCACTACAACTTGCTGCTGTTCCAACAACTGTATAGGTCGTTGTCGTTGCTGGAGTTACTGTTACAGGACTTCCTGTTAATGGACCCGGAGTCCATGAATAGGTCGTACCTCCTACTGTGCTTGTTGTTGATAAAGATGAAGACGCTCCGGCACATATCGTAGCAAGCGATGCTGTCGGTGTTAACACTGGATTCGGATTTATAACAACTGTGGTTGTAACAGGCAAACTATTAACACCTCCAACGGTCATAACCAAAGTATAAACACCTGCCATTGCAGTAGTAACATTTGTTATTGTTGGGTTCATCACGTTAGATGAAAAACCATTGGGTCCTGTCCATGCATAAGTAGCCCCTGTAGTAGCAGCAGTTACAGTAAGTTGTAATGTTTGCCCCACGCATAATGGTCCATTATTTATTACAGGAGGTGCAATTATAGAACAAGTTGTTGCACCTGTTCCACCTGTTTGATTAAATTGAATATTAGTTGTTGCATCAGAATAATTTGTTATAAGCAATACATATACCTGACCTGCTATAGCACCAGGAATAGTGCATGTTTCATTAGATGCAATAGAATAACTACAATCAACATAGGTATTATCATTCATCAAATTAGAACCGCAAGCCTGAGCTAATGATGTGAAAGGTCCCCAGCAAATATAATCAATATCATGATTACCAAGGGTACTATGCATATTAATTGTTATAGTTCCCGAAGTTCCGACTTGCATCCAATACCATGCAGGATTAGGAGTTGAACCTAAACATCCAACTGAACCCAGACTAGGCACACCAGTAGAAGCAGGAAAATTATAAGTAGAGCTTGTACAAAACGGGGAGGCACCAGTACAAATAGTACCTTGGGCATTCACAAATAATGCTGAAATTAAAAAGAGTATAGTTAATAAAAATTTCTTCATAAAGTTATATTTGTTTCTCTCTTAATTTAATTTAAAAAATAAATTCTAATTACCTTAAATTAGTACAAAAGTACTAACATTTTATCATTAATTTAAACTATTTTTTCTTAAAAAGTAGTTAACATTTTTTATTTAATTGATTGTATTATTGATTTTATTTTACTCTCAAAAAAATTATTTTTAGTGTTAGCATTTCAAATTTTGTTTTTTGGCATAATTTATTCTATTCTTAGCTTTCTACCTGCTATTTATGTATAAATATTAAATACTATAAAAAGTGTTTCAAGTTAATACTTCAATTGTTTTTCTCATCATTAATAACGTAATCTCGTTCATAAAACTTGGTAAAGTTTAAAAATAATTTTGTTATTTTTTATTGCAACAACATTAAAGTTTTATGAGTTTATGAAACATCAAATTGTCAATACGTTTATTATGTTCTAACTATTTGACTTGTGGACTAAATATAAATAGTCTTTAAGCAAGGACAAATGGTTCCAAACTTCAACCTATCGACATCAGACAAAAACCTATAGGTTTCATACCAAATAAGGTCGTATTTAAACAGAATACGGCCGTATCTTTACCGAGAACAATTGGTTTCAATCCAACAACATTAAGTCATTCATCGACCATGATAATCTTGTCGAAACAAAAATGGAAATGTCAACAAACAAAATAAATTTCGGATAAAACTAACGGGAAGCGATAAATTCAGGGTTTACCAAATCGGGTTTATTGTAATTGAGCAAATTCTCTATTTCAAAAATTCGCACTTTAGCTCCGGCATAGCGTAATATAGCATCTCCGGCTGCAATATCCCATTCCATCGTTCGACCGAAACGCGGATATTCATCGGCACTCCCTTCGGCAATTGCGCATAATTTCAGTGAACTGCCTTTACTAATAAACACCTTTTCTCTGTTATTACTTTCAAGGTATTTCTGTGTTTTGTGATTAATATGCGAACGGCTTACGACATAAGTGTATGTATCGGTTTTCGCATCAGGCAATTTTGTACTTTCTGATATTACTGATTCGATTGATCTGTTTTCCCCTATTACTTTAGTTGCATTTTTTAATCTGAACGAACCAATCTGTTCTGAAGCGAAATAAAGTAGATCGTATGCTGGAGCATAAATAACACCAAGAACCGGAATACCATTACAGATCAAAGCTATATTAACCGTAAAATCATTTCGATGGGCAATAAATTCTTTTGTTCCGTCCAATGGGTCGACCAACCAGCAATAACCCCATTTAGAGCGTTCTTCGTAAGGAGCAATTTTAGATTCTTCGCTGATAATTGGAATCTCAAATTGTGAAAGCCGGTCAATGATGATCTGATTTGCTATTTTATCTGCATTGGTAACTGGTGTTAGATTTCTTTTAATACTTACGCGAATTTTCGTATTAAAAACATCCTTTATCTGAATTCCCGCCTCGATGGATGCATCTATGGCAGTTTGTAATAATTTGTTCAACTCTTCACTTTTCATTTTTCACTTCCTTAAAATCTGCTTTCATCTTCAAAAAAACAGTTGGTCCGTCGGTTATAATAATGCTATAAGCATAGGGATTTTCAGATTTAGTTCGTTGCTGAATTTCAAGAGTAAGTTTGCTGCTTTGTTCTGGAATTACCATATTCATGAATTTTATTTCATCTGCCTTTTCAAGATTGAAGGTTTTGTTTTGCAAAACCTCAATAGTTTCACGGATCATTTGAACTAAACAAACACCCGGAACAACTGGATTGCCGGGGAAATGACCTTCAAAGATTTCATGACCACCATTGATTTCAACTTCAACTAAAGTTTTTTCTTCTTGCACGGAAGTTGAAAGAATTTTGAAAAAAGAATTTAGCAACATAATCAGTATTTATTGAAGGTTAAATTTTTCATCGGGAACGGGAGAATTGATCTTTCTGTCGGTAAATTCAATATCGGTTTTATCGCCCGATAATTCCAATATTACCACACGCGAAACTGAAAATATTTTCTTATCGAAATACAAAATCACACGGCTAAAAAAACCCGTATGTGCTTTTGCTTTTGGAGTGAGTACCAGTTTATAATTCTGGCTATTTTCGAAAAACATGCAGGCAAAGTCATTTTGATCGATAAAAACATTGCCCTGAAGAATTTTGCCCAACTTTGAGTTCATTTCTAGGAAAGCTTTGTTTGAAGTCAGGTCGTATGAATTGGTCTTGTTTTCGTCGTGAACAGCCAAACGCCCGTTATTAATTACTATTAGATATTTAAAAGGCTCAATATATTCCCACCGGATCATTGTACCGTTCTTGTAGCAGAAATACCCATTCGATTCGCTGGGTTCGGTGAGTACCGACATATATTTCTTCTGCGTAAAATTGCTTTCGATGGTTGTCAGGTTTTTGGAATAGGTATTCACCCTGGTTTTCAATGCAGTGGTATCTTTCAACACCGTGTAAGTTGTGTCGGCAGGGGAAGCAAAGGTTGCACTGATTCCAACAACCAGAAATGCTATAATACTATAAATCAATTTATTCATAAGCCGGAATATTCAACACTTCGTCTAAACGGGCAATCTCCAGATGTTGTTGTTTGCAAAAGAACAAAAATTCGTCCAGAACTTTATCGATATTTTCAACTCTGTCGTGAAAAAGAATTATGTCGCCCCCTTTTGTTTTTTTCAGTTTTTCCATGAGTATTTCCGGTTCACTATTCACTGTATCCAGAGTTCGCAAACTCCATCCAACAGGAACCAAGGGGTATTTTTTTAAAGCACGTTTCATGTTCGGATTTGTGACCCCGAATGGCGGACGGAAAAAACGCGGACTCTCTCCTATTATACCTCTTATTATTGTGTTGCATTTTTGAAGATCGGCAATTATTTTTTTAGAAGAAAAAAAGCCGAAAAAATCGCTGTGACAATAGGAATGATTCGCAATGATGTGGCCATCATTATATGCACTTCGTGTGATTTCGGGAAATTGTTCTGCTTTGCTGCCGATACAAAAGAAAACAGCCTTTACATCGTGTTTCTTTAATACTTCCAATACTTTACGGGTTGTTTTTTCATCGGGGCCGTCGTCAAAAGTCAGCACTATTTGATTCTTGCTTTTAAACCTGTTTATCACATCAAAATAAAACGACATACCAATACGAAAAGAACCAATTCCTGTCATTCCAAACAAAACCACTCCCGGAATAACATACCACCAACCCGAAATATGAAAGAAAATGTTCATCACATTCAGAAACATGATCAACATAAGAAAAACTACACTTGTTCGCTTGAAATTCATTATTCAGAAAGTAATATTAACAAGTGTTCAGAATTTTTATACTGATTGTATATCAGAACTTTTTCAACCGCTTTCGGTGAAACAAAACGATATTTCATAGCATCGGGAAAAACCTGTTTTTTGATCATTTGAGCTGCAGTCCACATGGCAAAAGCGGATGATGTGAAATACTCGCCCGAAAGATGTTTGTAATACATTATATTATTGTGCGCAAAAATTGAGTCTGCCATTTTGTCATACAAAGCATCGTAACGACTGTCGCCACTATAACCCATGATAACAGCATCGATATCGTTGGCCGATAACCCGTGTTCTGAAATAAAATTGTTGATGTGGTTTTGGGTTTCTGTTTCGTCAAGAGGTTTGTAGAATATCTTAACTCCTTCGATCGCTGCAAATGCTTTTTCCGGTGAATTCGATACTACAAAAAACGTTGCCCCCTCTCCTGCTATGCTGCCTTCGGTTTTTGTACGAAACACATCGGGTGACAGATCTTTGGCGCTTTTGTATATTTGCAGACGTTGCATTATCGTGTAAGAAACTTCCGTGATTTCGTCCACTCCACCCAACAGAATTTTATGGGCAGGTTGTTCGGTCAACATCATCAACGCATCGAGCAAAGCATTTTCGAAGGAAAAGTTGCGGTGAACGTATGCATAATTATAGGAATTGCATTTCAGCATCAGCGCAATTTGTCCGGCTATGGTGTTGTGAGTTGACTGGATAAAAGATGTGGGTGGCAGAAACTGCTCATTGTTTATCACGATCTGATGAAGAAATTTCTCGGTATCTTCAATACATCCAAGGCTTGTCCCCGTGATGATGGCATCGGGATTTTCGAGTTGAATATCTTTCAGGCATTTCAGACTTGCCGCCACACCCATTTTTATCACCCGCCCCATACGACGAATGAGGTTGGGATTGATGATCTCTTTATAATCGGGTTCTATGCATTTAAGGAAGTCCGAAGTATAAGCGGTTTCAGAAACCTGAAGCTGAAATTCGCCGCTGAAGGTATCAGCCGGACTTATGGCACAAAGGGAGTTTATATATGCTTTCATAAATTAACAGGCTGATAAAATTAATGTGGAATTGTTTCCGCCAAAACCAAACGAATTGGACAACACATTCCTCACGTTTATATTTTCCATTAGTTTTGTAACGGGTGAAATATTCAGTTCTGGAATCGGTTCGCTGAAATTCAAATTGGGGTATACTATATTATATCGTATAGCCAAAACCGACAAAACAGCTTCTATACCTCCTGCCGCTCCCAATGTATGACCCGTGAATGGTTTGGTGGAACTGAACAAAGGAACTTTGTCGGCAAATATTCGCTGCATGGCAACTCCTTCCGACAAATCGTTGTTGCTGGTTCCGGTTCCGTGTACATTTATATAGTCAATATCTCCGGGTTTCAGTCCGCTCATAGCTAGAGCTGTTGTCATGGCAAGGAAAGCACCCTGTCCGTCGGGCGAGGAAGCGGTTTGATGATAGGCATCGTTGGCATTGCCATAGCCTTTTACTTCGGCCATAGGTTTTTTATGCAATTCCCCCATCACTTTTTCGGAAACCAACACCACAAAGCCGGAGCCTTCGCCCATATTCAAACCAACACGTTTGGCATCGAATGGCTTACAGTGTTCTTTATCCAATATCATCAGAGTATTAAAACCATTGAGGGTGAATCGTGTGAGCGAATCAGTGCCGCCTGCCAGAACCACATCTACTATGTTGTTCTTGATAAGCCGCGAGCCAAACATGATGGAGTTTGCCGAAGACGAACAAGCTGTGCTGATAGTTGCCAAATAATCTTTTATTCCAAGAAAATTTGCAATACGTTCGGTGCTGTCGGCACAATCGTGGCCCTTCACACCTTCTGTGTCGCCTTTGGTTTGGTCGGCATTAAAATCATCATAAAAATGTTCGCTCAGATCCATGCCGCCAACGGAAGTTGCTGACACAATTCCGCAACGATATTTCGATAGGTCGACACCCGAATTTTGCAATGCTTCGCGGGCGGCCATCATCCCGAAAAGGGAAGTGCGGGTGATGCTTTGGTTAACATCGAGGCCAAGCATCTGTTTGAGTTCGGTATTGGTTTTTTTGATTTCACCGGCCGGAATGGCAGCTTTGAGGGTTGTTTCGAGCAGTGTTATGGGCCCGATGCCTGAGCGGGTTGCTTTGAGCGATTCAAGGGTTTCATCAACGGTAAGGCCAATGGCCGAAACGATTCCCAATCCTGCTATATAAACTTTTTCGTTCATTAAAATGGATTTAAAAGTGGTGCGAAAATACGATTTTTTGGCGAAACAGACATCGGGGAATAGCGATTGGCAATTTGTGATCGGTGATTAGAAGGGTCAAATCGCAAATCGCAAATCACTAATCACATTTTTAACTACTTTTGTAGCAGTAAAACAGCAGTCCGGTTTGTCGCTGTTCGGGGCAACCCGAAAAGAGGAAAGTCCGGGCAACACAGGGCGCCATACTTCCTAACGGGAAGGGTTTCGGGCAACCGAATGACAGCAAGTGCCACAGAAAATAACCACCCCAACGCCTCGTGCGGAGGGGAACGGGTGAAAATGTGAGGTAAAAGCTCACGTCGCGATAGGGTAACCTGTCGGGAGGGTAAACCTTATGGGTTGAAAGACCAAATAAACCGGAGCATGAGGGCTGCCCGCCCCATTCCGGAGGGTAGGTCGTTGGACCGCGTCGGCGACGACGCGGCTAGATAAATGACAGACTAAAACAGAACCCGGCTTATGGGACTGTTGTTTTGCTTTTTTAAGAAACCATTTGTTAATAATCAATAGGCAATAGATTGCTGTTATTATTTTTGATCATAACTATTTGACAATTGAAATAGGTGTTCAATCCATAGAGATGCTCGCAAATCAAAAAAATATTACATTTGCAACCCAAAAAGATTAATAAAAATATCAGAATGATGAAAAAATTATTTGCAAACCCAAAAACAATTGTTATGCTGTTAGGAGTTTCGTTTGGCTTGGTTGCCAACGGTCAGAACAAAACGGGCATCCCCGATTTTTCGAACACCGATCGCTCGGCTGTTCCGAAAGAATATAAATGGAGGATGGAAGACATTTATGCCACCACCGACGCCTGGAAAGCCGATCTGGAAAAGGTGAAACAACAATCCGCAAAAATTGAAAGCCTGTCGAAAACATGGACCGCTTCGGCTAAAAATATGCTCGATTTCCTGAATACCACAAACGATATTTCGCTTACGGGTGAAAAGTTGTATTCTTATGCTTCGAACCAAAGCAACATGGATTTGGGCAACACCCTGTTCATTTCGCTGAAAGGCGAAGTGGAGAACTTTTTTGTTCAATTCGGCGCCAGCCTCTCCTTTATGGAAAGCGACATCATTGCTTTGGGCGAACCCAAATTCAACGAATATCTGAAAGCCGAAAAAGGCCTTGAGATCTATAAATTCGGCATCGAAAAAACATTTCGCAACAAAGACCACATCTTAAGTTCCGATCAGCAAAAGATCGTGTCGCTCACCGGTTTGTTCAGTTCGGCGCCCAACGAAGCTTACGGAGTGCTTTCGAATGTCGAAATGCCACACCCCGACGTCACCCTCCACGACGGAACAAAAATAAACCTCAACGTGGCCAATTATATGAAATATCGCGGCAGCGCTAATCAGGCCGACCGTTCGCTCGTGATGAACACATTTTGGGATAACCAGAAGAAATTTGAGGGCACCTACGCCGCTTTGCTCAATGGCGAAATTAAAAAACACTGGTTTGCAGCTCAGGTTGAAAAATATCCGACAAGTCTGGATGCACGCCTGTATCCGACCGCCATTGATACAAAAGTTTATACCGAACTTATTGATGCCATACATTCGCATCTGGGTTCGTTGCAAAAATTCCTCACACTGAAAAAGAAAATGCTGGGCCTGCCAAACTATAGCTACGACGACATTTATACTTCGGCCGTGAAATCGGTTTCGAAAACCTACACCTACGACGAAGCCAAACAAATCATACTGAACACGCTGCAACCCATGGGGAAAGGCTATACCGATATTATTACCAAAGCGTTCAACGAAGGCTGGATCGATATTTATCCCAACAAAGGCAAAGAATCGGGCGCTTATTCGTCGGGACTTTACGGAGTGCATCCTTTTATAAAGGTAAACTATAATGGCGATTATAATTCCGTTTCGACACTCATCCACGAACTGGGACATACCATGCACAGCTATTATTCGGACAAAACCCAACCTTATGCCACTTCGCAGTACGAAACGTTTCTGGCCGAAATTGCATCTACCTTTAACGAAAATCTGCTGATGCATTACATTTTGAAAACCGAAACCGACGATTTGTTCAAAATTTATATCCTCGACCAGTATCTCGACAACGCCCGCGGCACCATTTTCCGTCAGGCTTTGTTTGCCGAATTCGAACTGGCCATGCACCAACAGGTTGAAAGCGGACAATCGCTCACAGCCGATTTTCTCGATAAAAAATACCTGGAACTCACCAAACTTTATTACGGCGACGCAAAAGGTGTGATGAAAGTGCCCGATTACATTCAAACCGAATGGAGCTACATACCTCATTTTTATATGGATTACTACGTATTCCAGTATTCAACAGGCTTGATAGCCTCCATGGCGCTGAGCGAAATGGTTTTGAACGGCAAAGAAGCCGACCGCGACCGTTATATCACCATGCTCAGTTCGGGCGGCAACGACTATCCGCTGAATATACTGCGCAAAGCCGGAGTAGATATGACCCAACCCGAAGCCTACAACGCTGCTTTTGCTAATTTCGACAAACTGGTCGACCAGATGGAAGCCTTGTATAACAAACTGAACGCTGAAGGAAAATTTAATAAATAAGGCGATTAGTGATTTGCGATTGGCGATTTGAATCTACAATCGAAATTAATCTTAATTTATAAAAACAAAACCCGGCACTTAGTGTCGGGTTTTGTTTTATGATTACTTTGTATGTGCCTTAAATTTATACGCAATCTTTTAGTTCATTATACATTTTTCTCTACTTTTACATTTCATATTTTTTTGAAATAGTGCCCCATGGAATACCGGCAAAATGCGGAGTTGAAACTCGCCGCTGATTTTTTACAGTTTACGAACAAAAACATTTTCCTGACTGGGAGAGCCGGAACCGGTAAAACTTCCTTTTTGCATAATCTTCGTAAAATTACACCGAAACGTATGGTAGTGGTGGCGCCTACAGGTGTGGCTGCCATCAATGCAGGCGGGGTTACCATACATTCGTTTTTTCAGTTGAGTTTCGCACCTGCCATTCCGGAAAGCCTCCAACCAAAAAACACGGCTCCCCAACACGATGATTACAAACGGAAATTCAGGCGCGAGAAAATAAGGCTCATCAAATGCATAGATCTGCTTGTGAACGACGAAATCAGTATGGTTCGGGCCGATACATTGGATGCTGTCGACGAGGTGCTGAGGAAATACCGCGACCGGTCGAAACCGTTTGGCGGGGTGCAATTATTGATGATAGGCGATCTGCATCAGCTCACTCCCGTGATTAAACAATCGGAATGGGAAATTTTGAAAGATTATTACGAAAGCGTCTACTTTTTCGACAGCGTGGCGCTAAAAAACTCTCATCCCATCAGCATTGAATTAAAAGAAATTTTTAGGCAATCGGACACCTATTTTATAGACCTGCTGAATAAGGTACGCGATAATAAAATTGATGCGAAAGCCATCGAAGAAATCAACACGCGCTACATTCAAGGGTTTAAAGCCACCGACGACGAAGGCTATATTACTTTGACCACACATAACGCGAATGCCTTTGAAATGAACTGCGCCAAACTGAAAGAAATTAAAACCAAAAAACATATATTTTCGGCAGCGGTCGAAGGCGATTTTTCTTCCTACGATTTTCCGACGGAAGCCGAACTTGAACTGAAAGTGGGCGCTCAGGTGATGTTTATTAAAAACGACCCTTCGCCTGAAAAGTGTTATTACAACGGGAAAATCGGAAAGGTGAGCCGGATTGAAGAGGATGCCGTTTTTGTTAAATGCCCGGGCGATAATGCCGAAATTGAAGTCGTCAAGGTGATTTGGGAACACATGAAATATTCGCTCAACAACGCCACCAAAGAAATTAAGGAAGAAGTAGCCGGAACTTTCACGCAAATACCGCTCAAACTTGCGTGGGCAATCACTATTCACAAAAGCCAGGGGCTGACCTTCGACAAAGTGATTATTGATGCCAATGCCGCTTTTGCCTTCGGGCAGGTGTATGTTGCGTTGAGCCGTTGCCGCACCTTTGAAGGCATTGTATTAAGTACACCCATTTCAGTTTCGGGCATAAAAACCGATTCGCTGGTGTTGAATTATGCCGACGAAACCCGCAAAAACGAACCCGGACCCGAAAAACTTCTCGAATCGAAGAAACTGTTTCAGCAGGAACTCATTTTGGAGTTGTTCGACTTTAAATTAATTAAATATCGTTTCGATGAATTGCTGAAACTAACCGAAACAAATTCAAACATTTTGGATGTAGGTATGATCACCGATTTGCGGACACGCAGAAACCAATTGGATGTGGAGTTGTTTCAGGTCGCCGAAAAATTCAAGCCCCAACTATTGCATTTAATGCAGTCCGAAACGCTTCCGGAAGAAAATCCCGTTTTGCAGGAACGTATTAAACAAGCTGCGCTCTATTTTTCGGAACACCTGATGGCTATGCTGATGTATTTTAAGGAAACCGTAAATTTCGAAACAGATAATAAGATCATCAGAAAACTTCTGGCCGACTCGCTGGAACAATTTCAAAAAGACCTTTTTATTAAAACCGGCTGCATGACAAATTGCCACAATGGTTTCGAAACCATTAGCTATATCAGGAAAAGAGGCGATACGGAACTGGATTTCCATCCCGATTTGAAGGTGAAAGAAAAATCGCCGGCCAAAGTTTCGAAAGATATCAGTAATCCCGAACTCTACCTCAGGCTGAAACTATGGCGCGACCAACAAGCTGAAGAAAACAATATGCCTTTGTTTTGGGTGCTGCCTTTTAAAACAATGCAGGAACTAACTAAAAAATTGCCGGTCACATTGAAAGAATTAAAAACTGTGAAAGGAATCGGCAAGGCAAAACTGGACCAGTTCGGCGGAAATATTTTAGCTATCATTAAGGAATATTGTGATGATAACGGGATTTCTCCTGAAAAGACCGTAATTCAGGTTAAACCGAAAAAAGTAAAAGTTGATTCGCCCAAACTCAGTTTCGACCTTTACAAATCGGGCGAACCTATATACGAAATTGCTAAAGAACGCAATCATACAATAGGAACTGTTGAAGGGCATTTGGCAAGTTATATCGCAACGGGCGAGTTAAGCATTTCCAAGTTCGTATCAGAAGAAAAAACGAAAAAGGTGTTGGAGTATCTCTATCAAAATCCTACGGAACTGCTGAGCGAAATTAAGAACGCATTTAATGAGAAAATTTCGTATTCCGAAATCAGATTTATTGTGGAACATAAGAAATGGTTGGACGGAATTATGTCGGGCGACAACTTCAAGGTGTCAAAATAATCAAAGTAGTATAAAGTAGGTTGTTTAAACAGGTTTAAAGAGTGTTTACACTAAGGCTTGGAGAGTTCGCACTTAGGCTTGGGAAGTCTGCAGTGAAGCTTGGGAAGGTTGCAGTAGAGCTTGGGAAGGTTGCAGTAGAGCTTGGAAAGTCTGCAGTGAAGCTTGGGAAGTCTGCAGTGAAGCTTGGAAAGTCTGCAGTGAAGCTTGGGAAGGTTGCAGTAGAGCTCGGAAAGTCTGCAGTAGAGAGCGGACGGTCGGTACTAGAACGCGGACAGTCGGCAGCGAAGTGATAGTTTTACTTAAAGTGAAGCTATTACATGATGAGATTGCTTCAGTCGTTCCTCCTTCGCAATGACGTTATTGCCCAGGCTAAAGAGTTATCAAATACCTCCTGTTAATAATTACCTAAAGTGGCGTGCGTTTGCAGCTGTAATAAATAATAAATTCGCTGATAATTTGATTATTATTCGTATAATACAATTATTATCAATCAGATAAATACTTTTTAAAGCGTATCGATATGCTCAAAAAAATTCAGCAATTTATAGTTTGTTTTGCACTTATGGCCATCACCACAGGGGTATGCGCGCAAAAAACCACAACGTATCAGTCGCCCTTATCGCAATATAATGATGGTGTTGAGCTTTTCAACAAGGAAAAATTCAGCGCCGCTCAGGAAAAATTCCGCGAAGTACAGTTTTGCGAAAAAAGTACGGTCGAAATGAGGGCCAACGCAGAATATTATTCGGGGATCTGCGGATTGATATTGTTCAATGGCGATGCCGAAAGTTTGGCGATGTCGTTCATCAAAAGTCATCCCGAAAATCCAAAGGTGAACGAAGCCTATTTTCGTTTGGCAAATTATTATTTCAAAAACAAACAATACGGCAGCTCTCTGATTGCTTATGAACATGTGAATGTTGAACAACTCAGCGATGCCGACTTGAGCGAATATTACTTTAAAACCGGCTACAGCAATTTCGTAAATCAGGATTATGATAAGGCAAAAAAAGCATTTTACGAAATTCTGGATAAAGATTCTAAATATTACGCTCCGGCAAACTATTATTTTGCACACATTGCCTACACCGAAAAAAATTACGAAACCGCCCTGAAGGCTTTCAAAAAGCTGCTCACCGACGAAAACTACGGTAAAATTGCCCCTTATTATCTGATACAGATTTATTACTACCAGCAAAACTACGACGAAATTATTGTGCTAGCTCCTGCCCTGCTCGATTCGGCTTCGAGCAAACGTGCTCCCGAAATTGCCCGTATGGCAGCCGAAGCTTATTATCAAACCGAACGCTATTCAGAAGCCATACCCTTTCTGGATATCTATCTGCAAAAAAACTTTACCCCTCTGACACGTCAGGATTATTATATGATAGGGTTCACTTATTTCAAAGTGAAGGATTACAATAATGCCCTCACCTATTTTAACAAAATAAACACAACTTTAAACGATTCACTAAGCCAGCTAACCTATTATCATTCGGGCGAATGTTATTTAAAAACCGCGCAGAAACAATTTGCAATGAACATGTTTTCGTCAGCCTATAAAATTGATGCTGATGCAGATATTCAGGAAAACGCCATGTTCAACTACGCCAAACTGGCCTATGAAACGGTCTACAACCCTTATAATGTCGCTATCGATGTATTTAATCAATACATCGAAAAATACCCAAACTCTGCTAACATTGATGAGGCTTATACCTATTTGTCGAACATCTACCTCTCGACCAAGAACTATAAAGATGCTCTTATTGCTTTGGAAAAAATTAAGAAACGCGATATTAAACTCAACGAAGCCTATCAAAAGATTGCTTACCTGAGGGGGATAGAGCTTTTTAATAATTCCGACCTGAGTCAGTCGATTGAACTGCTTGGCAAATCGTTGAAATATCCGATAAACCCGGGCATCGAAATTCAATCGTACTACTGGATTGCAGAAGCATGCTTTCGACAGGAAAAATACGATTCGGCAATCGTCAATTATAAGATGTTGCAATCCATACCAGGAGCTTTGGATGGAGAACATTACCTGAACTCATATTATGGCTTGGGCTACTGCTACTTTAAAAAACAAAACTGGACATCGGCATTGGCCAATTTCAAAAAATATTGTTCCGAAGCAAAAAATGCAAAGCCCATCAACTTAAATGATGCATATAACCGAACCGGCGACTGTTATTTTATGAGCAAGGATTTCACAAACGCAATTGATAACTACCAACAAAGCATCAAAATGAAACTCATTGATGTAGACTATGCACTGTATCAAACAGCATTATCGGAGGGCGCACTCGGCAAACTCGAGACCAAAGCCGTTACTTTAATGCAGCTTGTCGACAACTACACCAATTCTAATTACAGGGCTTCGGCACTTTACGAACTGGGTAGTACATATCAAAGTTTGAACAACAACCCTAAAGCCATCGAATATTTCGACAAACTCATTAAGGAATACCCCAAATCGAGTTACATCAGTCAGGCATTGTTGAAAAAAGGAATGATATATTTCAATCAGTCGCAGGACGATATGGCGTTACAGGTATTAAAGAAGGTTGTAAGCGATTTTCCGGGAACTGCCGAATCGAAAGAAGCTTTGGTGAGTATCCGTAATGTGTATGTTGATATGGACAAAGTTGAAGACTTTTTTGTGTATGTGAAAGAACTCCCCTTCGCCAATGTTTCCGATTCGGAACAGGATTCAATCACCTATATTGCTGTTGAAAACCGATACATGCGCAACGATTGCGAAAACGCCAGCAAGGGTTTTAGAAGCTACATCGAGAAATTCCCCAACGGGGTTTACCAGTTGGATGCAAATTTTTATCTGGCAGAATGTTGCTATCGTGCCGGATTAACTGACGAAGCTTTGCAACACTATAATTTTGTTAATGCTAAAGCACACAGCAAATTTACCGAAACCTCGCTGTTGAACGCTGCAGAAATTAACTTCGGCAAAAAAAACTATCAGGCAGCTTTGACCAACTATAACGATTTGGAGAAAAATGCCGAATACAAAGAAAATATCACCACGGCTTATTTGGGCGAAATGCGTTGCAATTTTCAACTTGCCTTATATAAAACCACCATCGAATCGGCCAACAAATTATTATCAACCGAAAAACTTCCCGAAGAACTAAATTGTGAAGCTCATCTTACGATGGCTAAATCAGCCCTGGCGCAAGACAGTATCTCACTTGCCTTAGCCGAATTTTTAACCGTAACAAAAAACACGAAGAACGAAATGGGAGCAGAAGCAAAATACAACATTGCTGAAATTCAATATAAAACAGAAAATTACGAAGAGTCTCAAAAAACCGCATTCGACCTGATAAACCAAATTCCATCCTATGATTATTGGGTTGCTAAGGCATTTATTTTGCTCGCCGACGATTATCTAAAAACCAACAATCCTCATCAGGCAAAATCAACTTTGAAAAGCATCATTGATAATTATAAGGGAGTCGATCTGGTAAAAATTGCTCAGGACAAACTCAATGCAATTATTGAAGCCGAGAAACAGGAAGAACAACGAAAAGCTGATGAATTGCTGAAACAGCAGAATACTCCCGACCCCAACCTTGATATTAATATTCTGAAATAAAATTTCATGAAAACCCATATAGTTATGAAAACAACCATCATGAAACCATTCTTATTTAGCCTTGCAATTTTTTTGCTAATTGGTTGCGCTTGTTTCCGATTATCAGCTCAGGTAAAAACCTATACAGAGAATGTTACTATTGTTAGCAATTTCGTACCAACATTGTCGGATGCCAATAAACTGAATGCACAACCGGTGATAGCAGATACCAATGTCACCATTTCGCCGTTGAATTACACATTTCTGACACGTAAATACAAAACTGCCTATGCTTCCGAGCCGATAAAACCTGCTCGCGTAGGCGAACAAAAGTTTACAAAATTGTATAAGTTTTTATTGAAGGCAGGATTTGGTAATTACACCATGCCTTACGGAGAGTTTTATGCAAACAATACTTACTCGAGATCATTCTCCATCGGAGCACATTTAAAACACCTGTCATCGTCGGGAAAACTGAAGAGTTGGGCATATCCTGGTAACAGCGAAAACGCAGTTGATTTCTACGGTAAAAAATTCTTTAAAACAAGTGTAATTGGAGGTACCATTGATTACAAAAGAAACGTGTATCATTATTATGGATTCAAACCGGAT
Organism: uncultured Bacteroidales bacterium; assembly: GCA_903913285.1. Taxonomy (GTDB): domain Bacteria; phylum Bacteroidota; class Bacteroidia; order Bacteroidales; family CAIWKO01; genus CAIWKO01. The sequence continues at coordinate 16,834 of CAIWKO010000053.1, forward strand.
GAATTTCTCATTCAGCCAACTGACAAAAATGTGTATAAACAAAGATTCAATCTGATAAATGCCGATGTTTATTTTAACAGCACTCATCATCCCGACTCGTTAAAACTTAATTACAGCGTCGACCTGAAATACTATTATCTGAACGATTATTACAATACAACCGAAAATGCGATTGCTCTAACCGGCGATATTAATAAAGACCTTCATTTGTTTAAATTCACGAGTTCGCAGGTGCTGGGGATTTTTGCCCGCGTGAACTATTGTTTTGCTCAGGATACGAACCTGAACTATAATGCAGGTATTATCACCCTGAAACCCTATTTGAAAACCACTTTTAAAGGTTTTAACTTTAATCTGGGACTCGATATATCTACTTCAGCCGACAGCAATGCTAAAATGCATTTCTACCCTGATGTTGATGTTCAGTTCAATATTGTAAAAAACATATTGATCGTTTTTGCCGGAATCGACGGCCATCTCACACAAAACTCATTCTTAAGCTTCACAACCGAAAACCCTTATGTGGAATCGAAAACTTTACTTTCTTATACCAGTAATCCTTACAATATTTACGGCGGAATCAAAAGCAATATTAGTCGCAGTTTGAATTTTTCGGCTGCAGTTTCATATTCGAACCTGAAAAACATGCCGCTTTATGTGAATGATACCAACATGGTTTTCAGAAATAAGTTTGCTGTAATTTATGATGATGCAAAACTGTTAAATATTAAAGGTGAATTGGCTTACCAAAAGGATGAAAAGTTTAAGTTATTAGTGGGTGGTAATTTCTATAACTACAAAATGGCTACCGAACAAAAAGCATGGCAAAAGCCTGTTTTTGATGCTTATATCGATTTCTTCTACAATATTCACGATAAGTTCATCATTTCGTCGAGCTTAATCGGACGTTCGAATATTTATGCTAAAACTTTCGATGGTACTTCTATTGTGGCAAAGAACGTCAAAGGCTTTGCCGATATCAGTCTTGGGTTAGAATATCGTTATTCGAAGATATTATCAGCCTTCCTGAACCTGAATAATATTACTTCGATAAAATATTACACATGGTACAATTATCCATCCTATGGGTTTAATTTGATGGGAGGAGTAACTTACGCTTTCTGATCATAAGTTCAATTTTGTAAACTTGCTTTGATTTTTCTTTTCTTCATCTTTGATAAATGAATTAGAAAAATTTATAGCTTTGTTCTGCTATTACTATTCCAAAACAAAACAATGGTGAAAAAGATATTATGCTTATGCTTTTTGGTTTTAAGTTCTTTGTTTGTAAGATCGCAAAAAGCCGATACACTTATTCGTTCTACAGGTTTTTTTATCTCACCTGCCTGCTCGAATTTGAATAACGCTGATGACAGTGTTACAACCTCTCCCCGATTCGGATTATCAGCAGGATATCGTTTTGTGAATAAATTCAAATATGGATTCTTTATCGAATCGGGCTTAAATTATACATGGATTGGAGCCAAATATCCAAAAACAACACAAACAGTTCTTGCATTTGGCCGAAACCGTACTTTTTCAATCGATAAGGTCGCGAATCAAATGTTTCTGAGCATCCCATTTTTGGCCGGATACAAAACTCAAAGCGGGAAAGTCAGGTTTCAGGCAAGTTTAGGGTTTTCGTTCGATCTGATGTTCAGCAATTACGCAATGGAAAAAATAAGCGGTGATTACCCTTATGGAATTGACGGAAAAAGTAAGATTGGAGATGTGTTTACTATTGGTGGCGGTTTCAGCGGTATAGTGAAAGCAGGCATTTCGATTCCTGCTACAAAACGCTTAAGTATTGATATCTTACCTTCGCTACGTTATCATTTTATTTCTTTCAATCAGGGAAGTTCTGACCTGATACAAAGCGCCACAACAGATTTTCAGAAATGGTCGGCCGGAATTGATATCGGGTTGATGTGGACACTCGACAATAATAAACCTGAAACTTTTGAGGAAAAACGTGTTGTGAAACCACAGGATTATACGTTTCAATACAATCCTGACGAACCACAAATCGCAACTAAAAAGAATGTTAAGCCTTGGGGATATAAGAACTATTTGTATCTGGAAATAGCAGGAACGGGTTTGGTTTATTCAATAAATTACGAAAGGAATGTTTTTGAGAAAGGCATAGTTAGTTTGAATGCCAGAGCGGGATATGGGTTCACTGCAAGAAGTTATGCTTTTCCTATGGGTATGAATGTTTTATTGGGACGGGGAACTAAAAAGTTCGAAGCCGGAGTTTATGCTACATTCGAAAATTATTTACTGAACGAATTTAATATCAATATCACTCCTGCAATGGCCTTTCGTTGGATAAGCCGCGAACATTTCTTTCTGAGGCTTTCAGTTATGTCGCATATCGTTATTGGTACAGGTGAAATTGTTCCGGGAGTTGGGCTTTCGATGGGTGGCGGATTTTAACCTGTCGGGTTATATTTTAAAGAACAATTTGATAGTGAGATATACGAAAACACCTGCCTGAGCCACAAACAACAGAGCCCATAACATGGCAGGGATTCCTGTGAAGCGTTCTAGATTATAGGCATCTCCGGCTGCTTTCGATTTTTTCGAAGCAATTATCACCAATTCTATTGACGAATACAACGACTCGAAAAGCATCACACCCGAAAGCCATAGCGTGAAAACATATTGCACGATATCGTTGCTATAAAAAACCACCACCATAATCAGTATAATGACAGTTATAAGCCAAAACACGCCATAAGTGTTCCGAACCAGCATGGCCAGATTCAGAAGTGCAATAATAGCCACTATGTATAAAACCACATGAATATAATCTTGTGAGATCAGATAAAACATCAGATAGGCAAATGCTGACCCGAAAGGATAACCCATTAATGCAACCAGAAACCGGCTAAACTTACCGTTAGTCTTTGTGGTAGCGGTTCCCGAACGGTCGCTGAAAAGTTCAACTTCATAAACTTCGCCGCTGCTGAGCAGTGCAAACAATGCATGACCGCTTTCATGTATCAAAGTGTTTACCACACGTAAATACTTGCCCACGTATGGTATACGGTTAATAACCAAAACCACAAGTGGCAGCGCGTATAAATAATAGTCCTTGTTTGTGAAATCCATATTCGAAATGCAAAGTAAACTATTTTTTATTTATCTGCTTTTATGAATAAACCTGCCTTTGATAAAATTCAAATAAGTTGAAGCAAAAAAAGCAATAATAAAAACTACTGCCGTGGCTATTTCAACCAAATTTGGATTCATATTTACATGTGCCAACCTATAAATAAGATATTGAATATACGAATATGGCAAATTCCGTACTCCTAGTTTTTCAAGAACCTGCCAATGCCATTCCGTGAGAGGACAAAAACCGATTCCGTAGAATAATCCCAAACCAAACCACGATAATGCCGTTAGCGATAGCGTAATAAAATTGGCTAATCTGATCTTTCTCCAGATCCATCCAACAATATTAAAAAGTGTCAGTATTGTATGAAATATCAGAAAGAAATAATCCAGAACATGATACCAGAACATCGATTGCAATTTTCTGTAAAAATATTAATTATTAAGAAGTTTACAAAATTATTCCCGATAGGTTGTGTTCAAAATTCCTCAAAAAAGATACTCAAAAAGTTGTTGATAACTTCTGTGAATTTAGGCTTAAAAAATTATCTCCTGTTTCAGAAAAAAGGAGTATCTTTGTACATGTTACAATAAAATTAAGTAATTGATTATGAGCGATAAGGAAAATGAAGCAATTCCAAACGAAGCTTTGGACAACTCTACTTACGATGCAGATAGTATAAAAGTACTCGAAGGCCTTGAGGCAGTTCGCAAACGGCCTTCAATGTACATCGGAGATACTGGTCAAAGAGGCTTGCATCATTTGGTTTACGAAGTGGTAGACAATTCTATTGACGAAGCATTGGGTGGTTATTGCGACACCATTTGTGTCACCATCAACCCCGATAATTCGATAACGGTTTCCGATAACGGTCGTGGAATTCCAACCGGAATACACAAACAGGAAGGTCGTTCGGCACTCGAAGTAGTTATGACTGTTTTACACGCAGGTGGAAAATTCGATAAGAACTCGTATAAAGTTTCCGGTGGATTGCATGGAGTCGGCGTTTCGGTTGTAAATGCCTTGTCATCGCATCTAAAGGTTAATGTGTATAGCGAAGGCAAAATTTTTGAACAGGAATACGAATTCGGCGACCCACTTTACTCAATTAAAGTTGTCGGGGAATCTGATAAAACTGGTACTACCATTACTTTTATGCCCGACAAAACCATATTCTTTGTTTCAGAATATAGCTACGATATTTTAGCATCGCGCTTACGCGAACTTGCTTTCTTAAATAAAAAAGTGCGCTTAACCCTCACGGATCTTCGCGAAAAAGATGAAAACGGGAATAATATTACTGAAGATTTTTATTCCGAAAACGGTTTAAAAGATTTTATTGAATATCTGGATGCCACCCGCGAAAAACTTATGCCCGACCCTATTTGTATCGAAGGCGAAAAAAATGATATCCCTATCGACATTGCCATGCAATACAATTCTTCCTTTTCTGAAAACATTCATGCGTATGTCAATAACATCAACACCCACGAAGGGGGAACGCATCTGGCAGGATTTCGGAGGGCATTAACACGTACATTGAAATCGTATGCTGAAAAATCGGGAATGCTTTCGAAACTTAAGTTTGATATTAACGGCGACGATTTCCGCGAAGGATTAACAGCTATTATTTCTGTAAAAGTTCTCGAACCTCAATTCGAAGGACAAACCAAAACCAAACTTGGCAACAACGAAGTTATGGGTGCGGTTGACCAGATCGTTAGCGAACTCTTGAACTATTATCTTGAAGAACACCCTAAAGAAGCGCGAACCATTGTAAACAAAGTTATTTTAGCTGCCACTGCTCGTCATGCTGCCCGCAAGGCCCGCGAACTGGTGCAGCGCAAAAACGTGCTTTCAGGTTCGGGATTACCAGGCAAACTGGCCGACTGCAGCGAAAAAGATGCTTCGCTTTGCGAGATATATCTTGTTGAAGGTGATTCTGCAGGTGGTACGGCAAAACAGGGCCGCGACCGTAAATTTCAGGCTATACTCCCACTCAGGGGAAAGATCTTGAACGTGGAAAAAGCCATGCCCTACAGAATATTCGAGTCGGAAGAAATCAAGAATATGTTTACTGCTTTGGGTATCACCATTGGTACAAACGAAGATTCAAAAGAACTGAACCTCGATAAACTCCGCTATTACAAGATCATCATCATGACCGATGCCGATGTGGACGGAAGCCACATTGCAACACTAATTCTTACCTTCTTTTTCAGGTATATGAAAGAGCTTATCGAACGTGGACACGTTTATATAGCCACTCCCCCGCTCTATCTGATCAAAAAAGGCAACGAACAGCATTATTGCTGGACCGAAGAAGAACGTGCAGCTATTGTTGCCGAATTCGCTAAAACAGGCAAAGAATCGAGCATACATATTCAGCGCTACAAAGGTTTGGGAGAAATGAACTCCGAACAATTGTGGGATACTACCATGAACCCTGAATTCAGGACTCTCAGGCAGGTAACCATCGATAACGGGACCGAAGCCGACCGTATTTTTTCGATGCTTATGGGCGATGAAGTCCCTCCACGCAGAGAGTTTATTGAGAAAAATGCAAAATATGCCCGCATCGACATTTAATGTAGTTGTAAACTAAGCGTATGAATATCATCATCACCGGTGCCGGAAAAGGGATCGGTTTCGAAACATGCAAAAAGCTGCTCCATAATCCGGAACACAGCATTCTGGCAATTTCACGAAATATTGATGCTCTGCTGGAATTAATGAAAAGCCATCAGAATTTGGTTCCTATTGCTTTCGATCTCGAAAAAGATCCCTTTGATGATATCCTAAAAAACATAAACGGCACCATAGATGTTCTGATAAACAATGCAGGATATCTTATAAACAAGCCTTTCGGTGCGTTCAAACAAAGTGAACTCGAACGCATTATGAACGTTAATTTTAATGCACCGTTCCGGCTTATACAAACCTTATTGCCCCGCTTTTCGGAAAATGCCCATATTGTTAACATCAGCAGTATGGGAGGTTTTCAGGGAAGCGCCAAGTTTGCCGGACTGTCGGCCTACAGCTCAAGCAAAGCTGCTTTGGCTTGCCTCACCGAATGTTTGGCAGAAGAATTAAAAGATCGAAAAATAAAAGTAAACTGTTTGTGTTTGGGTTCGGTTCAAACCGAAATGCTCGAAAAAGCTTTTCCAAACTACAAGGCTTCGATGAAGCCCGCTGATATAGCAGAATATATAGCCCACTTTGCGCTGAACGCTCATAACTACATGAACGGAAAAATAATTCCGCTTTCGATAAATACCCCCTAATTTTTTTTTATTTTTTGTACAATTTTTGATAGAGGCTTGTCGTTAAAAAAACTGATCATTCAAAAAATTGTAAACTTATGAAAACTTATGTCTTTAAATTCATTTGCTCTGCAGTTTTATGTTTCGCTGCATTATGGGCCACCGCTCAAACCAAATCAACCATCACCATCAAATCGATCACCATTGAAAACGGCGACACTATCGTGAAAGAAAAAACATACACCAGCGACGGAAACAGCATTATAACCGATAGCATGCCCGGCAACAATTCGCAGTTTATGTTCTTTAACGGAACTTTCCCCTTCGACTCAAATTTTATGCAGGGATTTCCGAAGTTCGACCGTAATTATTCCGATCTGTTCGGACAGGGTTTCGGCAATTTTCAGGGAATGGACGACCTTTTTAAACGCTTTTCCGACTCAACAGGCAGCTTTTTCAATAACCATAACTTCAATTTCTTTGATAACGAAACCCCATATGGTTTCGATTCCCTGCAATCCGGCAATAATTTCCGCGACTATACACCCAACGACAACTCATTCGGCAACGATCAAACGCCCGGTCAGGGACATTTTCAGGCATACAACATCAATTGCAGGAAAATTGTTTCGTCGGCAGCGCCGGAAGTTGAAAACTACAGCGTTGAACCCGACCGCGAAACAGGTACCCTCAAAGTGGCCTTTAATCTCGATCCGGATAAACAAACTTCGATTTGTATAAAAGATGCCCGAAACAAAAGTGTTTATCAGGAGAAACTAACCAAATCGAAAGGGCTTTACACCCGGCTGTTCGATCTGACTGTTTATGAATCCGGATTATACACCCTCAGCGTTTCGCAGGGAAAAAAGTGTTGCACAACACAAATCGGTTTCTGGAAAAACCAATGATGTTTTTTTGGGTTTGAAGAGATTTGAAACCCGCGATGTAAAATTTATTACTATTTTTGTGCCTGATAAAAGGTATCGGGTGGTTAGTTCAGTTGGTTTAGAGCACTTGCTTGACAGGCAAGAAGTCATCAGTTCGAATCTGATACCACCCACATAAAAAGACTTTCATAACAATATGAAAGTCTTTTTTTTATCGATGTTCTACCCTTTTCGAACCCAGTACTTAATAGAACAATTTAAGTACAAATTTAACTCCCGGAGCTATTGCTTTATGATCTTATAAATTTTGTGTGGAGCATTTGAAATATATAATAAGTAGGTACCGCCTTTCAGGTCGGACAGATCTACAATTTCAGTATTATCGCCGCTACTCAAGTAAAATTGCCTGGTGTAAACCATGTTACCTTCGGTACTTGAAATAATTATTGTTACAATCTGTTCCGTTTTGGAGAACATATCGATACTCAAATTAACGTTGAACGGATTTGGATAAACACTAATTATCGAGCTTTCATTTTGCGTACAAGGCTCGGAATAGATAGTTCCGGAATAAGAAAACTTTCCGTCGAAGTCGGTTTGTTTGAGTCGGTAATATATGATCTGGTCCGAAGCTTTATCGGTTAAACTATATGACTTCAACTCATTGCTGTTTCCGGCACCTTTTACAATTCCAACCAGGTTCCAATTTTTTACATCAAAGCTTCGTTCGATGGTAAAGTAATCATTATTGGTTTCTGTTGCTGTGACCCACTCCAACTGGTTATTATCTCCATTGCACGATACTGTGAATGATAACAGACTTATGGGCAAAGGCGAAGATTTTCCTTCTATGATAAAATTTGAAAACGTATTTATGCCGTCAACAGAAGCTGTGAAGGGACCGGAACCTGAATACTGATAATTGCCGGATAGCATTGTCCATGTTTCATCTATACCCGCAATATGGTGATTTTGATACAAAGATACTGAAGCAGGGTCGGAAAGATTATGCTGATCTGCATCGTTCCATTGTAATTTCAGCATGGTTTGCTTTGCATTATTTGTGTTCTCAGGTACAATATCCCAGGTACATCTTACAATATTATCGCCTTTACTAATATCATCTCCGCTTGTACCCTTCGACAGAACCGTCCCGAACAGATTAACTTTATAGTTAGTTCCGGTGGCGTTTGTTGTGGAAATATAGCAGGGTGTGTAGCTTGTTTCGGTTCCAACCGGAAATACCTGATTTGATACCGGTGTCGAACTATTAACAGATCGTATCAGTCGTCCGGCTCCCGGCACGTAAGTCGCACCTCCTGCAATTATATATTTTGCAGCATCATAGCCAGTGATGGTTGCACCATCGGCAAGGGTTAAATTACCGCCTGTGATATCAATTTTTCCGGTGGTAAAAACCAGATTTCGGTTTACAGTAATATTCTTTAAAAGTTTTACTCCATTGTTATTGCTTATGGTCAGATCTCTGATCTTGCTTGCATCATCCGGCAATTCGTTTCCCGATTCAGTTAGTGAGGCAAATTGATTGTAAACAACGTCAACCATGCCCGGGAAGGTAGGAGCCGTGGATAAACTACCCCCTGTGAGCGTTATAACAGCATCATTTGTTATCGACAAGGCTTTTCCATTTATGTTTATTTGGCCATTTATTAAGGAGAGAGTTTTGGTAATAGTTATATCGGAATTGAGGGTTAAGCCTTTCGTATTATTTATGGTCAATGCATTAATGGTATTACTAAGAAATGCCCCGTTGGGTATGTTTTGAACCGACGAACCGGCAAATACAACTTCGGATGAAGCCGCTGTTGCATCAATTTGTGCACCGTTCGAAAAATTCAGGCTTTTGTTCAGGGCGAGTTGTTTGCCGTTGATTACCAGCTTGTAGGTGGCTTGTGCATTATTGATATCGCCAAGGGCACGGGCCTGATCCAAAACACAATTATTTGCAGGCGAGGAAGCAAAAGCGATGTCCATACCGTTGGAAGGCACCACGGCACCCGACCAGTTGGCAGGCGTAGCAAAATCATTACTGACGTTGCCTTGCCAAACATAATTGTTCGTTTCCAATGCGCCCATTTTGGGAGTTGAACCTCTGGTAATGCCGGAGTAATCGGTGGTGATGCCTGTACCTGTTATACCGGGCAAAACTGCCGATGTGTAATAATTTAAAGCTGCTGTTCCGCCGGCCAGGGTGAAAGCCGGATCATTGCCGAGGCTGTTCACATCCTGACTTGTTCCCGATTTCCAGGCAGCCAGATCAGCTTTATCGAGCGTTCCGATCCTGCCTAGCGAACCACTGGCAGAGTAATAGTCGTTGTAATCGATGGTAACATTTGTCATTCCTTCAAGACGAATGGCATAGTGTTTACCCGTGGTACCTCCCGTTCGGGCATTCATCAGTATATTATTTCGGTAGTTTCGGTTTGAAGTATTGTTTTTATTCCACAAGGCCGCAGTAGATGAAGTGACTCCCGACGCAACGGTTCCGCCCAGATAAACCGAATTGAAATAAATGTTGTTATTGTTAGTAGCTGAACTTTCATCCCAAATACCGTTTATCTTATAGCCGGTGGTAATTCCAACGCCCAGATTGATAATATTATTAAAGCAGGTGGTTAGTCCGTTATTGAAAAGGATGCCTTCCATATCGCAGGAAGTATTTGGCGAAGCAAAAGAGATGCTGTGGACCAGATTGGAGGAAACAGAGTTAGTTCCGGAATTGGGCCCGCCATAATAAATACCGTAGATAACGGTTTGAGCACTTGGATTCGAATTATACAGATTATAGATCGTGTTTCCATTCACAATTTGGGTAGTACCATCGATTGCCGATGTTTGAGCAATGCCGATAACCGAAGCCGTAGACATTGTACCGGTTTGACCGCTTGCAGAAGTGATATTCCTCACCAGGTTGTTCTGAATGGTGTTCGTACCTGCAATAGTTGCAATGGGTCGGGTTCGCGAGGCGCCGTTCGTTCCGCTGTATGAATTGGTTATATTTGCTATGGTGTTGCCGGTGATAATGGCGCTGCCTCCTGAGTTATTGTATATGCCGTATACATCCTGTTTCTGAAGCGATGAGGTTGCTGCCGAACTGGTGTTGATGCTGTTGGGAGTTGTCAGGCTGCCGATCAGATTAGCTGTTAAAGTGGTGGTTCCTGTTGCCCCTCTTAAATAGATCGATTCAAACCCGTGCGAATAGGTTGTTGAGCCAATCGTGGTTACAGAGCCTATGGTATTGTTTGAAATTATGACCGTTCCCACTCCGGCATTTATCATGCCGTGCGAAGTGGAATAGTTATTCGATTGTCCGTCGAAAACCACAGAAGGAGTCGACGGATAGCCGCTGCCTCCATTTGTGAGATTGATGGCGGTTATAACACCACCCGAAATGACGGCTGTGGCAATTGCAGGCGTTGTGTAGGTTAGCGGATAGAACGAAATGGCAGGAGGAGTTGTATATCCGCTTCCGCCGCTGATCAGTGTTACCGCGGTTATAACGCCTCCCGACATGGTTGCAGTTGCAACAGCCAAAGGTGTGGTGACCGTTATCGACCCGTTGCCCGTGGTTGCCCCGATGGTATTGCCCGTAACCGTTACATCGCCCGAATTTATGAAGATGCCGTCCCAGGGATTATCTTCGGTGCTGGTATAATTGATGTTCTGGATCGTATTGTTCTGAACAACGCAGGGATTACCGGTGGCACCGCTGACGTATAAGCTGCAAAAATAAGTTGCCGTACTTGAATTTACTGTAAGAGCTGCACCGCCGCATTGAGGAGCACTGCCGCCTATATAGTTGCCCGAGATCAGATTATTTTCGTTGGCCGAGATCCTCACCGGTGTGAAGGTATAGGCACCTGTAGGTATCAGTGTGGTGGTTTCGTAGAAACTGTTGCCCGAGATGGTCCAGGTGTTCGAAAAACCTCCAATAAATATTCCGTTCGATGTTGCATTGGGGTTTAGAAAATTATTAAAATTATTGTTCGAGATAATATTGCCGCTGTTTTCTTTGCCTGTCGAGCCATAAGAATATAATGCAGTGGAAGGCCTGACATCACCGTTGCCGCTGATATTATTATTGTCGACCGTATTGTTGATATTTCCGTTTCCGGTGTTGGAGGTAGAAAAATAGACAACGCCGCAGGAGGCATTTGTTTCCGAACCTTTGATATTACAATACTTCACCATATTGCTTTCGGCCGAATTGTAAAAGCGTATGGTCGAAGCTGAATTTCCAGTATAGGTATTGTCTATCGTGAGGCTTTTGGTGCTGCCCGTGGCCCCCACTCTGCCGTCGATGGTAACGTTGTCGGCGCCGTTCAGATCGATCAGGTGGTTATCAAAGTTTCCGGTAACGGTAAGCCCTGCCACGGTAGGGTAAATGCTGACCGAAGTATAGTTTGATGTTCCGCCCCCCGTGGTATTTCCGCTTTGATACAGCACTGCCGAAGCCATTTCAGTGGTGTTGGCCTTAATCCTAATCTCGAGCACTCCCGTATGTGTGCCGTTGTTTATTTTATCGAAAGCATCTTTCAGGCGCGAATAGCTCGATTGAAACACCCCTGCCTTGTATACATCCAGATTCAGATTCAGCGTAACTTCATAAACACCCAGGGTGGGTGTAGCTGCCCTGGTCACCGAAGCATAATCGTTGCTAACGGTGTTGATGGTGGTGCCTTCCAGTTTGTCCGAAGTGGGTATATAGTTCGCGGCAGCGGTGCCGCCTTCCGATGCAAACGACGGGTTAATGTTCAAACTACGGGTGTCGAGGCCGGATATCAATGGCAAAGCCGCAACATTGGCCCCGTTGTAATAGCCCAACATACCGCCGTTTCCGGATGTATAATAATCGTTGAAATCCAGGGTCAGCAGCGTGCCGACGGCATAATTGAAAAAGGCTGCATAGTGCATTCCCGACCCTCCGCTGTTGGTGCGTGCATTTTCGAAGATATTGTCTTTGAAGATGCGGGTGTTGGAGGCGGCATTGCTCTATACGCAATACGAATTGTTCGACGCTCCCGCACCCAAACTTCCGCCAATATAAATGGTGTTGAAATACAGGTTGCAGCTTTGCGAGGCCGCGCCTGTTTCGTATATGCCATAGATGCCGGTCGCTGTGTTCCCGCCAAGGTTAATGATATTGTTCGAATAGGTGGTGGCTCCCGAAGCAATGTAAATACCATAGACCGTAGCAGCAGAAGTGCCTGCATTTACCGACAAACTCTCGATAAAATTCGAAGCAACTGTGTTGCTTCCCGTATTACTTAAAAAGTATAACCCAATAAGGCTGCCCGAAAATGAAGCGTAGGTGTTCGACAAATTGTAGATCTTGTTTCCCGTGATGGTTTTTGCTGCATCCGTTCCGGTAACGGCAATTCCGCATACGGATGCCGTGTTGGTGGACGAAGTATTGGCGTTGGCTGTCGTGAGGTCGTGGATGATATTGCCCGACAGGGTTGGCGAGCCTGAACTTGTTGCCAAACCGGTGACCGAACCTAAGGTTGCCGTGTTGGTATTGCTGCTGCTGTTGGTTAGATTTGCGATGGTATTATTGCTTATCGTGTAACTGCCTCCGCCGCTGTTGTTGATGCCGGTTATATTCTGCGCGTTGGCCAAACTTGCCGAGGCGGTCTGTATGCTGTTAGCCGTGGTGGCGCTGCCGATGGTGTTGTTGCTGATGGTTACCGTGCCCGAACTCGACCGGATGATGCCGTAGAAATTGGCCGCATGGTTGGCATCGGAAGTACCGATGGTAATAGCGCCTATTTTATTATTTTCGCAGTCGCTGGGACCGGCTATTTTGATACCATAAAAAGTGGCTCCGCTGGCGCCTTCGCTAACAACAACCGAACCTGTGCCTGTTTCGGCGCCTATGGTGTTGCCGTTCACATTTCCAATATTCACAAAGCCGGCCTGTATGTTAATGGCGGTCCAGTCGGAAGCTGCCGAATTGCTCCAGGCAAAGTTGCGGATGGTATTGTTCTGCACGCTGCTGGCAGCCGAAGTGCCAACATTGAGGTAGATGGCATAAAAGGCGTTGTTTTTGGCGTTGGTTTTGGTGAAAGCCGAACCGCCGCAGGAGGCCGCGCTTCCGCCAATGTAATTGTCCGTGATGGTATAACTGGCTCCGGTGCTGATGATAATAGCATCGTATTCCACATCACCATATGGCACCAGCGATGTACGTTCATAAAAACTGTTGCCCGATAAGGTCCACGCGCCGCTGTTGGTCGAGATGCTGATGGCGTGTGAGGCAAAAGCCACCGTGTTGTTCAGAAAATCGTAGAAACAATTGTTGCTGATGGTGTTGCTGCTGTTCTCGTGGGTTAGAGTGCCCGACGAAAGGAGTGCATTCACGGGTCGTCCGGCGGCATCGCTTGTTATATTGTTATTGTCGATAACATTACTGCTGTTGCCGCTGCCCGCCGAAGCCAACGAAAACATTAGCACGGCGCTGGTGGTGCTGGTTTCCGAACCTTTGAGGGTGCAATATTTTACCGTATTGCTGGCTGCCGAATTGATGAACCTGAGGGTGGATGCTGTTGCGCCCGAGCCGGTGTAGGTATTGGTGATGGTGAGGTCTTTGGCCGAACCCGTGGCGTTCACGCGTCCGTCTATCACCACGTTGGTGGCGCCGTTCAGATCGATGAGGGGTGCATTCAGCGAACCGCTGATGGTATAGCCCGTGGCAATGGGATAGATGGTAATTGACGAATAGCTGGCACTTCCGCTTCCGGTGGCATTCAAAACTGCCGAAGCGCTCTCGGAGGTGTTTCCGTTAATTTGAAGGCTTATGACACCCGTGATGGTGCCGGCATTGATGGCATCAAAAGCTGCCTTGAGCGTTGCATAGTTTGCCCCTGCCCCGCCAACCGTTTTGACGGTTTGAGCATTCGAAACCAGGCAATGCAATGTAAAAATGAACGAAAACAATAAGAATATTTTTTTATTCATAGCTTTATAATTCATTCAAAATAAATATTTTATTCCTCCGCAAAAAGGAACACGAATCCAACAAACAAAATTACAATTGAGCAATAGGCCATTACAAGATGTAAATAACCCGATTTAGCTGATTAAAAGTGTTGCTATTTTTCAGGTATAAAGACCTGATTTGAAAGGCTAAAAAGCACGCACATGATATTTATCTGTTCTGAATTATGATGCCGGAAAATAATAAAAGGACACGATATTATGGGTAATAGGCGGACAGGATATATCGTGTCCCTACATTTTAATGGTCATAAAATTTTATGGCCCAACATAAAAAGGACACAAATTTTTGTGTCCCTACATAAAATTTTACCGTTAACTTTTTAAAAGCTACCGTTAACTTTTTTGTTCTTTGATTTCGCTTATTTGTATTTTAAATTTGTACTACTATTTTTTACTATTCTAATACCCTGATGCTTTAACAACATCATGCATGTTAAACTTATTAAAACTTAACCTTTTTAATATTTTCAGTCATGACAAACGAAGTAGTAGTGAACCAAAACGGCATCTACATCACCTACAACAACAAAATTATTTACCGTAAACTGTCCCAAATTATCTTCTGCAGAACCTTTGGCCGCAATTGCCAGATTTATTTCGACGACGGCAGCAAAGAAATAGCGCCCATTTGCCTTAAAGATCTCATGCTCCTCTTGCCCGCCGATAGTTTCAACCGCTGTCATACCCATTTCCTCATTCATCTCTTCATCATGGACAAAGGCTATATCTTCAAAGATAAAATTTATTACAAAGAACACGTAATTCCCGTTTCCCGTCTTCGCATCAATCAACTCATCCAAAGCATCAAAAACTATTTTCACATTCCGCTCAAAAAATTGAGTTAACAAAACATCATTTTTATAAAAAAACAACCATTTTGTAGTCTTTCCTCCGAAAATCACCAATTTTCCCTCAAAAAACACCCCCATTTCAAAAACCAATTTTGTATCTCAAATTGCAGGTTTTGTATCCCGCAATAGCCAAACTTTGCAAAGTTGCTACATGACGATAGTTCTGCTTCAACTCGTTGTAATTTTGTATCGTCAAGTTCAATTTGAAAACACGGGTACAAAAAATGCAGATCAAAAGTACAAGATATTATTTCGAACTTAGCATGAAACACAGTAGTTGCAATGCTTTTGCCAACGTTTGGAAGGTTTTGAACGGCCCTTATCAAGTTATGGTCAAGCCTTATCGGGTTTTGGTCAACCTTTATAAGGTTTTGGTCAACCCTTATCAAGTTATGGTCAACCCTTACCGAGTTAAGATTAACCCTTATCAGGTTTTGGTCAGCCCTTATCAAGTTATGGTCAACCCTTATCAGGTTTTGATTAACCCTTATCAGGTTTTGGTAAGCCTTTATCAGGTTATGGTCAAGCCTTATCGGGTTTCGGATATCCCGTGTCGGGATGTGGTTCACGTTTTATCGGATATGGACTTTTTAACGGAAAAGATTAATAAATCAACACATTATAAAACAATTAATTTAGTAGTAACCTAAAACCTAATTATTATGAACAAGTATGAAATTGCCCATTACAATAGTTATGACAGAATCAGAATTTTTGTCACGAAAAACAGTACAGCACTGAATGCCGTATCTTTGTTCGTATCGCTGCTTGTCGTTTTTAACGGCGATCTGACAGCACTTGAAAATGCTATTTTGCTGCAGACCGTTGAAACCGGGATGGACGCAGCCGACAAGGAAGTTATTAAGAAAATTTTAGGCAACACGGTGATAAAATACGCTGAACGCGGCTGTGTGCAAGCCCACCTGCTGGGTGAAAACAAAATGGAAGGAAACCTGGATTTTCCGGTTTCGTATATCACCAAGGCTAATGATAAGTCAGCTCTGGCACGGTCCACCGACCTGAAAGTTTATATGAACGACAATATGGCTACGCTGACTGAAATTAAAGCTGCCGATATTAGCGATATGGAAAAGGTGATCGCTAAATTTGATGCTGTGATGAATTTGCCGGGGAGCGATATTAAAACACGAAAATCGGAAGGAACTGATCAGATTTCGGTATGCATAGCCAAGCTGGAAACCGATAAGGCTTTGATGGGCAAATTGATACATTCGTATTTCGAGAGTCTGGAAGGGAACTGGATCACGGAAAGCCGCATAGGACAGCCAAAAGGCATGCGACACACCTCTATTTTATACAAATTTTTGGATGCCGATACAGGCGGCGCAGTTTTGAAAGTGAAATGCGCCCTTACAAAAGGCCAGCTGAGCGAGGTGAAATATAGCAGCCGACTGGGATGGATGCGGGCATACAGTCTGGAACCGGGCTCATGGAACCTGACGGCAGAGAACGATATGTATCAAACCGTGGTGACCACAAATATTAAAGTGGATGATGAGCATATTGAAAAGAAGACGATAATTTTGCAAAAAAAAACCGTGACTGACGACGGCACAACCCCCGTCACCACGGGCTACGGCAATGGCTTCGGCGTAATGTACAACAGCGTGAGCCTCGAGCCCATTGCCAATGGTTTGGTATTTCTCGACAAAGTTGCCGAACCCATCGAAACCGACGACGACGGT
The DNA here is from genome assembly GCA_903913285.1 of uncultured Bacteroidales bacterium. Lineage (GTDB taxonomy): Bacteria > Bacteroidota > Bacteroidia > Bacteroidales > CAIWKO01 > CAIWKO01. The sequence goes on from CAIWKO010000053.1 coordinate 33,682, forward strand.
TCGTGGGGCAACGATCACATACCCGCCGACTGCAAAACCATCCGCGGCACCGCCGACGGCTATGCCAACTATTTTAAAAACATCAGCATCACTCCCGACGACGACAACGAAATAGATTTGCCGATGGACCCGGTGGACGACGGGCCTCCGGCACCTGATGCTTGAGGGAGTTATTAGTTATTAGTTACGAGTTACTAATTATTAGTTGAGGGAGGGCTTGCTTGAGAGGGCGGGCTCTTTTTTTTTTATTTTTTTTATGAATCGAATAAATAAATATGTATCTTTACATTGCAAAATGATGGAAATGATGTGAGTTAAATGCTGCATAAGCATCGGGAGCCACTCCCGATATGAGGTGCGGTACAGACCGAAAGCAGGGAAAGAAGAACAGATTTGCTTTATTTACTTGAATTGTTAAGACATCGTTCAACTAAAACCACACTGAATTATACGCTATTATATACTAAGGAAATGAGCAAGTAATGAGAATAAAAAGTTTGTGATCCAATATTAAATTTTATAACAAACATAATTATAAAAAAAAACAGGAGGACCAAATGAAACATAATCGTATTCTTTTTATTGTAATTTTTATTGTCATAACTAATTTAAATCTTAAAGCTCAGTATTGCACCAGCAGTTCAAATAGTTGTAGCTGGGAATACATTTCAAACGTTACCTGCGGCAGCATTAATAACAGTACTGCGTGTGCGGGATATGGAAACTATACTTCATTATTATCAACAAATATGGCATTGGGAAGTACTCAAACAATCTCAGTTACTAACGGGCAATATTCTTCCGGTGATTATGTTGATGTCTGGATCGATTATAACCATAACGGTGTTTTTACGGATGCCGGAGAACAAGTTGATCATGTTGCTCAGACAGGGGCTACTACAATCACAAATTTTACAGTTCCGATAACAGCAGCATTCGGGCCCACCACAATGAGAGTTTGCATTAGTTATAGTTCCGGTACTTCACCGTGTGGAACCATACAATACGGGGAGTATGAAGATTATACGGTTAATTTAACCTATTGCACAGTCGGTTCCAATAGTTGTTCGTGGGAATACATTTCAAACGTTACTTTAGGAAGTATTAATAACAGTACGGCTTGTGCCGGATATGGAAACTATACTTCAATGTCTGCAAATCTGTCTTTGGGAAGTACCCAAACAATTTCAGTCACCAACGGACAATATTCTTCAGGCGATTATGTTGACGTATGGATCGATTATAATAATAATGGTTTTTTTACAGATGCCGGTGAACAAGTTGTTCATGTTGCTCAGACCAGTGCTACTACAGCCGTTAACTTTACCGTACCTACCACTGCAACTTTTGGACCTGTAAGAATGAGAGTTTGTATCGGTTATAGTTCCGGTAATTCACCGTGTGGAACCTTACAATACGGGGAGTATGAAGATTATACGGTTAATTTAACCTATTGCACCAGTGGTTCCAATAGTTGTTCGTGGGAATACATTTCAAACGTTACTTTAGGGAGCATTAATAACAGTACCTCTTGTGCCGGATATGGAAACTATACTTCAATGTCTACAAATCTGTCTTTGGGAAGTACCCAAACAATTTCAGTCACCAACGGACAATATTATTCAGGCGATTATGTTGACGTATGGATCGATTATAATAATAATGGTTTTTTTACAGATGCCGGTGAACAAGTTGTTCATGTTGCTCAGACCATTGCTACAACAGCCGTTAACTTTACCGTACCTGCCACTGCAACTTTTGGACCTGTAAGAATGAGAGTTTGTATCGGTTATAGTTCCGGTAATTCACCGTGTGGAACCTTACAATACGGGGAGTATGAAGATTATACGGTTAATTTAACCTATTGCACCAGTGGTTCCATTAGTTGTTCGTGGGAATACATTTCAAACGTTACTTGCGGCAGCATTAATAACAGTTCTGCGTGTACAGGATATGGAGACTATACATCATTATCCACGAATATGCCATTGGGAAGCACACAGACAATTTCGGTTACCAACGGACAATATTATTCAGGCGATTATGTTGATGTATGGATAGATTATAACCATAATGGTTTTTATACTGATGCAGGAGAACAAGTTGTCCATGTTGCACAAACAACTGCAATTACAACCGCTAGTTATACTGTACCCTTAACTGCAACATTTGAACAGACAACAATGAGGGTGAGTATCAGCTACAGTTCCGGGGCATCACCTTGTGGAACCATACAATATGGAGAGTATGAAGATTATACTATTAATAAACCATGCCTTCCACCTATAATTATTGCTACACCTTCAACTATTTGTAATGGATCAAGTACAAGTTTGTCAGCAACAGGAGCCATAAGCTATTCCTGGAGCAACAGTTCAACCGGAACCCCGGTAACAGTCTCTCCAACCTCCACTACGGTTTACACAGTTACAAGCACAGCTGCAAATGGTTGTACAAGTACAGCAAGTGCAACTGTTACAGTAAATGCATTGCCAACAGTTAACCTTGCAAATTTCAGCAGTGTTTGTGTCAGTGCAGCACCCTTTACGTTAACGGGCGGGACCCCAACCGGAGGAACATACAGCGGGACGGGCGTGAGTGCAGGTGTTTTTAATCCGGCATCAGCTGGTGTAGACACTTTTACAATAACGTATTCCTATACCGATGCTAATTCGTGTACCAACACGGAGTCAAAGTCAATTATGGTAAATGCATTGCCAACAGCTAACCTTGCAAATTTCAGCAGTGTTTGTGTCAGCGCAGCACCCTTTACGTTAACAGGCGGAACCCCGACAGGAGGAACATACAGCGGGACGGGCGTGAGCGGAGGTGTTTTTAATCCGGCATCAGCTGGTGTAGACACTTTTGCAATAACCTATTCTTATACCGATGGTAATTCGTGTACCAACACAGCGTCAAATACCATTACGGTAAGTGCATTGCCAACAGTTAACCTTGCAAATTTCAACAGTGTTTGTGTCAGCGCAGCACCCTTTACGTTAACAGGCGGGACCCCGACAGGAGGAATATACAGTGGCACGGGCGTGAGCGGAGGTGTTTTTAATCCGGCATCAGCTGGTGTAGACACTTTTGCAATAACGTATTCTTATACCGATGGTAATTCGTGTACCAACACAGCGTCAAATACCATTACTGTAAGTGCATTGCCAACAGTTAACCTTGCAAATTTCAGCAGCGTTTGTGTCAGTGCAGCACCCTTTACATTAACAGGCGGAACCCCAAGCGGAGGAACTTACAGCGGAACGGGTGTGAGTGCAGGTGTTTTTAATCCCGCGACAGCCGGTGTGGGAACTTTTACAATAACCTATTCTTATACCAATGGTAATTCGTGTACCAATACAGCGTCAAAGTCAATTACGGTAAATGCATTGCCAACAGTTAACCTTGCAAATTTCAGCAGTGTTTGTGTCAGCGCAGCACCCTTTACCTTAACAGGCGGAACCCCAAGCGGAGGAACTTATAGCGGGACAGGCGTGAGTGCAGGTGTTTTTAACCCCGCGACAGCTGGTGTAGGAACTTTTACAATAACGTATTCCTATACCGATGCTAATTCGTGTACCAACACGGAGTCAAAGTCAATTATGGTAAATGCATTGCCAACAGCTAACCTTGCAAATTTCAGCAGTGTTTGTGTCAGCGCAGCAC
>CAIWKO010000054.1 GCA_903913285.1 uncultured Bacteroidales bacterium
TTCTTTGAGTTCTTTTGATAATAAACGTATTAATTCGGCCTTTTCTTCTCTGCTTAAGTCCTGTACAACTTTTTGTAAATCCATGACAATTTTGTTTCTTCAAAAGTAATCATTTTCTACAATATCATAAAACATAACCTATTCCAATAACCGGCTTTTGACTGGAAAGGAATACGTTCTGTGAGATTCAGATCCTTATCAACGCGGATATAGGTATAATTAGTTTTGTCGGGGTCGCGGTTGGTTTTACCCATATCATATGGCGCAAAGACGAAAATCATTTCGCTCATCGAACTGTTTTCCGACTCTTCTCCTGTGCTTTCAGTGATGCCTTTGGCATAAATATATCCATTGTAGAAATCGAAAGGTATTTTAAGGTCTTTAATCAGATTCAGGTCTTTATCGTATTTCAAAATATGGAATTCCCTGTAATATTTGTATGGATCGTTGCCTTTTTTTGCATCACGGGCTCCGCAAAGTATATACAAATCGCCGTTGTTGTCATCTTCAAAATGTGTGAAATAGTAAAAACGAGTGCCTTCATCATTTTTAGGTTTTACCTTATCGAGAATCTGAACACTTTTGTTATAGCTCATGTTAAACCAGTTGTATGTGTAGTTTATGCGCTTCTTTTTCAATACCAGTGTGCCTAACAGGTTTGCTTCAACGTTGTTGCCTTCAACCGAATATGAACTCCCTTTAAAGTTTACCCACGAGAAATCAAGAGGGTTGGTCTTTTTCATATCGTTTAGTTTATCCATTGCAACATCTTCGTTCTTCACATCCACAAAATTGAAATCTTTGTCGAAGGTGTAGATCTGCAAGGTGATGGCAGTTGCGCTGGATTGAATTGAGTAATACAACTTATACTGACCGGCAGCATTGTCGTATTTTACATTTACCAGTGTTCCCCTTTTGGCTTTGCCTGTTATTTCATAGGTTTTTTCCAGCATGTTGAATTGTTGTGCAAACAATGCTGTTGTTGCCAAAAGAAACGTTAGAATAAAAATTACTTTTTTCATAATATTGGTTTTAGTTAATATTTAATACAAAATTAACATAAAGTAATTTAAAATGCAAGAAAATAATTACTGTAAATCAGCAGGAAGTTGATAATTTATTTGTTTATGCTGATTTTATTGTATTACACCGCTTAATGCATATATTTTTTTATCAGTGCGATGAACACATCGGGCTGGTCGACAAAAACCGTGTGCGATGCATCGGGCACGAAGGTGAAGTTTTCGGCGCCGATGGCGCTTTGCAGTTGTGCAATTTCGGCCGCGTCGAACAGTCCGTCGTCCTGACCATAGATGCCGAACACTTTTACTTTGCCTTTGAGTGCGGCCAGGCTGGCAGTGAGGTTGAGGGTAGTGTAGTGTTCGTTTTTATACAGTCCGCTGACGGGGGCGCTGGTCATGTTGCTGAGGTAGGCCGCCCATGGGCACTTTTTCAGGCTGTCGCTGATGGTTTTCGAGCGCGGCGCGGGGTTCTTTGTTTTATACAACCCGCACGCGCGGGCATGCAGAAAGCAATAGGAGCTGTATTCGAGCGAGGCGGTATCCATGGTTTCGAGCAGATCGATGTATTTGAGTTGCACCGACGAGGTTTCGGTGTATATTTTGCGGCAGCGCGCGATGATGTTCCTGAAGGTTTGCTGAAACGAAAGCGGTGCGCTGACCATAATCAGACTGCTCACCTTTTCGGGATAAGCGTTGGCAAACAGCAGGCCGAGCGTGCCCCCGTAGCTGTGGCCGATGAGTGTGGCGGTTGTCAGCTTGTATTTCGCGTAGATGGCGTTCAAATCGTCGAAGGCTTCGCGGAATGTGAACTTCGATGTGCTGTCTTTTTTGGTACGTCCGCTGCCGCGTTGGTCGTATACCACCACATAAAAACCCTGAGCGGCTAATGTTTGGGCGGTAGATACCTCGAACGAAACGGCATTATAGCCCGGCCCGCCATGCAGAAAGATGATGGCGGGGTTTTTGGCATCGCCATAAGCCTGGCTGTAAAAGTTGGAGATGTTTTGCGCGATGGCCGTTTGCGCCATAACGAGAAGAATAATGCCCAGAATACGAGTTTTCATAGTTGCGCTTAAATTGCCCGATAAAGGTAGGAAAGTTTTGGGGATGGCGTGAAGATTATTTGGTTGTTAATATTGGGAATGCAGAAGTAAGAATTCAGAATTCAGAAGTGAGAATTCAGAAGTGGGGGGAAGGGGCGGAGGTTGGGGGTATGTACAACTATGGTTACAATTTTTATTGCCATTCTAGCGATATTGCGACCAGCTTATTTGACTCATTAAATAATATGAAAAGATTAGGTTTGCAACTATCATTAGTATGAAACTCCATGCAATTATGCCACCAATCATATTTTTCTTTTTTGACCATTGATCGAATTCGGCAATGCGAGCCTTCCACTTTTCTTTATAATCGAAAGAAAAGTAATTTAGTGCCAATAAGGCTATTATGAAAAAAATAACTTTAAAGGATCTGATTTCGAGAGTGGCGTGGCGGTTAATGAACATGGTATAATAGTTATACAAGGAAAATGCAAACCATATTTCTAATGCCATCATTGCTATTTGTGCATACCAATGGCTCAGCGATTTGATCGCCCCCGTTTTTGCTACTTGATAGAATTTGTAAAACAGATAGTAATATGCTTTGATGAATTTTGCCATTTAAATTATCGTTTTTTTTTCTCTTCCCTCCACAAATCTACAAATTTATCAACTCCCTATTTTATTGAAATAAAAATAAAGCAGGGACACAATTTCTCGTACCCCTGCTTTTTATTTGGTTTTCAGGCATCGCCGTATAAACATCCCTTATCACGGTAATAACGTCCTGAGCAACGGTACAATTGTACTGAGATACTGTACAAGTGTACCGGGTAATGGTACAATCGTACCGAGTAATGGTACAATCGTACCGAGTAATGGTACAACTGTACCGGGTAATGGTACAACTGTACCGGGTAATGGTACAACTGTACCGGGTAATGGTACAACTGTACCGAGTGATGGTACAATCGTACCGAGTAATGGTACAACTGTACCGGGTAATGGTACAATCGTACCGAGTAATGGTACAATCGTACCGAGTAACGGTACAATTGTACCGCATTTCTTAACAAATTTTAACAATTGGAGTATTGAAGAATAACCTAGCTAAAATCAGGATTTTATAGCCCTGCGCTGTTTAAAATATGCCACAAACAGCAGCGAGAGCGGGAAGAACAAAATGATGAATATCCATTTAACCGTGGCAAGCAGTATTTTCAGCATAAACTGTGTGTTGAGCGTTTAAGGTTTGTAAATTGAGGTTTCTTTTTGTTTTCGGCCTGCATAATAAAAAAAACTGATGTCGGCAGCCACGGGCGGCCAGCTTTTAAGGTGTTTGCCGAAACCTGTGCGCAGGCAAATAAAGTTATTGTTGGTGCGGCCGGCCTGCATCAGGGTTGGGCCCGTGCGTTGGAGGCTGTCCGAACTTATTTCGGCGGGCATCACCATGGCAATATGTCCCGAACGTTTGGGGTCGGGGTTTTTGCACACGGCCACCACCACCAGGCCCGAATCGGCCTTGCGTTGCGCTGTTTCCATCACATTGGTTTTTATCTGTCGCCAGCCCGAGTCGGCGGCAGCCTGCGTGAAAAGCCATTTATATTGGGCGCCGGCCAGCAGTTCGGTGTCGTGGGCGGGCGGCCTCAGCATGTATATGCCGCGCCTTTTGCACACGGCCGCAGCAAAAGCACTGCAATGGGTGGTGATATCTTTGGCGGCATTGGGTTGGTCGGGTGCGCCCGTTTCCCAGTTCACGTGGTGGCCCGCTTTCCACAAACTATCCACGCGCATGCTCACGTAGAACTGCCTCAGCCGCATTCCCGCTGTATCTATTTTGATCAGGTTCTGACCGTGGGCCATGCTCAGCAGGGCAGCGGCGAAAAAGGCGAGGAATATTTGTTTTCTGATCATCTTCATAGGTGTTTATCTGATTTCCTGTTTGCAATCTTTGCAATAATACATTGGCTTTAAATTTCCCATAGCAATTCGGTTAAGCAAAGCCATAAAAATAATGAACAATTTCATACACTTGTGATTCCCCAGTCCCAAACCAATCCTGTGCGAGCCGCAGTAGGGGCAAACAATGTCCGTATTGTCGGGTTGTAGTTTGTCTTTCACCAGTTCGCGGGCTCGGTCATAATCTTCTTTATGTATCATCACCTGCACACCAGCACCCATCATATTGTTCATATACGGTATCAAAGTAGAGGTGTTCTCGTTGGTAATAAAACAATCTATGCCTTCGTTGTTCAGCTTTCCCTTTATCAGGTGAGCTTCTACTGCGTTGTCGCAAGTTATGAGGCGGATGATATCCATAATGATCGCTTAACAGAAAATAAGGGCCAGCAAAAACGGCAGGATGATGGCTATTGAGATGATAAGCGGTTTCCAAATCTTTTTTTTTGGGTATTGCTTTTCGTCGGGAAAATATTTTTTGAACAAAAACTCCGACAGCGCCACAGCCCCTGCAATGTTCAGCAACATCGTGAGCGAAGTGTGCGGTTTATCGGGAATATTCACCACGATGATCGAAAAGATGGTGTAAAATATCGAGCAGATCAAAATGATGTAGGCTTCTTTACGTTTGCCGATGCTGTTGAGGTTTTGCATCAGCAGCACCGCCCCGAAAATGGTGGTAAAAAAAACAGCAAAGCCGCTGATGGCTCTGCGCGAATATATCTTCGGACGCTCTTCCGTTTCCTGAACTATTTCCGCTTCTATGGGTTCGGTTTCCATAATGTTATTATATTAGTTATAGTGAAAATGTCACCGGCATATTAAATTGCATCCTTACCGGAATACCACAGCATTTTGCTGGTTTCCATTTCATAAGTTTAGTGACTCTAATAGCTTCCTCATCAAACCCATCGCCAATTCCTCTTAGTATGTTAACATTTGATACACTTCCGTCCGCTTCAACTATAAAAGTTACGTAAACTTTTATAGTTGTACCTTGCTCTTTCGCTGATTGCGGATATTTTATATTATCAGTAAGAAACTTGATTCTTTCAGTATCTCCTCCTGGAAATTCAGGTAAAGTATCAGCTATTATAAACACGATTTTGTCAGATGGGATTGTTTTAATATCTGGGAATTGAGTATAAGGATCGAACTTTTTAATACTATCGGGATCAATTATTCTAAATAAACATCCGCCATCATTCTTTAAATTCTCAATTAAATATAAGGGATATTCCTTTGTATCTTCGCATATTCCTTCAGTGAATTCAACATAGCAATTTGTTTCTGGTCCTAAACAATTGTTGTAATTAATTTTTTTCTTTTTCTTGCATAAACAATCATAATTTAATTGCTGTGTTTTTAGATTAACATAAGCGTATGCCGATATTTTTATATTTTTACAAGCTGCGCAGGTATCTTTTAATTGAAGTTGTGTGAGTGCCAGATAATAAAAAGAATTTGATGTTAAGTTATAAGCAGAGTCCTTAAAGTTTTTGTCAAAAGCTATAACATTTAATGAAGATGTAAGAAACGATTCCGCTTTTTTGAATTGATGCTTGTTATACATTTCCACACCTTTATTATATAACTTAGTTTTTTTGGCTAAAGAATCCTGCCCAAACACCAAACAATTGGCCAAAACCAATAAACCGAATAAGATTTGTTTGAGAACTTTCATGGCTTTGAGTACTAATCTAAAGCGTAAATCGTAAAGGCATATTGAACTGAACTCTCACAACTTTGCCCGATTGCCGGCCGGGAGTCCATTTTGGCATCATCTTAACCACCCTCACGGCTTCTTCGTCGCAACCGCCGCCAATGCCTCTCAACACTTTCACATCGCCAACACTACCGTCTTCTTCAATAACAAAGGTAACAAAAACCGTTCCCTGTATACCCTTCTTTTTAGCATCCTCAGGGTATTTTACATTCGAACTTAAAAATTTTATCCGTTCCTCTTCGCCTCCGGGATATACTGGCATCACTTCAACTACCGTAAAAACAACATTATCGGCCGAAAACTTTTTCAGATCGGGAAACGTTGTAAAAGCTTTTTTCTCCCTAAAATTCACCGAATCGGTATACGTTTCGGTATAGGACGAAATCTGCGAAGTTATCAGGTTTTTAATATAATATTCGATCACCAGTTCGCTTTTATTTTTACAAACATATTTTGCCATTTCTGAATAGAATGATGAATCAGGATGCTTGCGGTTGTCATAATGGATCAAATTTCTGTGCAAACAGTTCTTATTGTATATACTGTCGGCTTTTTTATCGCCATATTGGCGTGCTATCTTCAGGTTATCGCAATACCCGCATGTGTCCATGAGTTTCATTTTGGTCAGAGCCAGATTAAAATATGTATCGCCGTGCGCACTCATCCTTATGGATTGTGTGAACAAAGATTCAGCTTCCGTATAGTTCTTTTGCTGAAATTTTTCAAGCCCCTGATTATAATAATCCAGATAGGTTTTTTCTTTTTTCTGTGCAAATGCACAGCAATTGGCCAAAACCAATAAACCGAAAAGAAATTGTTTGAGTATTTTCATAAATAAAAGTTTAAAACCGAAAGCACTTCAATGCTTCAGATAAAATATTCATCAAAAATATAAGGATTTGATTAAATATGCAAGAAAAAAGAAGCAGAAGTATAATTCTGAATTCTTAACTTTAGGCACCTGCCCGACTGAAGCCGTTCAGGCGGGCTTTAAGTACTTTAGTTCACTTTAGGCACTTCCAACTTCTCCAGCAAAGTAATATTCTCCACATGATGCGTATGCGGAAACATATCGAGAGGCTGCACGGCAGTTAATTTATATAGTTCGCTCATCAGGGCCAGGTCGCGGGCCTGAGTGGCAGGGTTGCAACTCACATACACGATGCGTTCGGGCGCGGCCAGCAATAATTGCTCCACCACATCGGGGTGCATACCGTTGCGGGGCGGGTCGGTGATGATAATATCGGGACGGCCGTGTTCGGCCATAAAATCGGCATTCAATATCTTGGCCATATCGCCTGCAACGAACTCGGTGTTGATAATGTCGTTCAAAACCGAGTTGACGCGTGCATCTTCAACGGCAGCGGGCACGTATTCAATGCCCACAACTTTTTTAGCGTCGCCTGCCACATAATTGGCAATGCTTCCGGTGCCCGTATACAGATCATAAACGGTTTTGTCAGGAGTGATGTGGGCAAACTGCTTCACGATATCATACATTTTTTTTGCCTGACGACTGTTGGTTTGGAAAAACGACACGGGCCCCACTCTGAATTTTAGTGCGCCTAACTGTTCGGTGATATAGGGGTTGCCGTAGTAGCATTGTATTTCAAGGTCGGAAATAATGTCGTTGTGTTTGGTGTTGATAACATACATCAGCGAGGTGAGGGCAGGGTAGACCTTTAGGATATGATCGAGCACCAGCTTTTGGTTTTCGGGCTCATCTTCTCCAAACACCACTATCACCATAGTTTCATCCAGCGTAGTGTTTCTGACAAGAAGGTTGCGCATATACCCCGTGTGATGCCGGGGATTATAGAATGTCAATCCCTGTTCGATGCAGAAATCTTTCACCGCATTCCGGATCAGGTTGCTGGGTTCGTCCTGCAAATAGCATTTTGTGATGTCCAACACGCGGTCGAAATGCTGTGCAATATGAAAACCGAGGGCATTCATGTTCATCTTTTCGCGGTTTTCGGGTTTCATATCTTCGTGGGTGAGCCAGCGATAATCCGAAAAAGTGTATTCAAGTTTATTGCGGTAGCAGGTTTCGCGTTCCGAAGCCAGAATGGTGTTTATCTCGGGCATTTCAACCTTGCCGATGCGCGTGAAATTATCAACCACCTGCTTTTGTTTATAGAACAACTGATACTGATATTGCATGTGTTGCCATTTGCATCCGCCGCACAAGCCGAAATGCTCGCAAAAAGGTTCTGCTCGTTTGTCCGAAAGTTTATGAAAGTGAATAGCTTTCCCTTCCATAAAATCTTTTTTGTTGCGGGTGATCTGCACATCTGCTATGTCGCCGGGAACTGCATTAACCACAAATATCACTTTATTTTCGTGTCGGGCAATAGCTTTCCCTTCCGATCCGGCATCTGTTATTTCAATTTCATTCAGAACTATTCTTTCCGTACGTTGTTTCTTTCTCATTGTATGTTTATCAAGTTATAAAGTAATCAATATCTTTATCTTCCGTCTTTCTAATCGCAAATCACCAACCTGCCCGACTGGAGTCATTTAGGCGGGTCGCCAATCGCCATATCTACCAACTGCTTCCGCCTCCACCGCCAAAGCCACCGCCCGAGAATCCTCCTCCCGAAAAGCCGCTTCCACCGCTTCCGCCCCACGACGAAAAGCCCGAACCGCCTCCTGTGAATCCTCCATAAGATGAACTCACGGCGGCTGTATGCATATAGTTCATGCTGCTGTTCATGTGATGCATGCTGTTTATAACCACATTTGTAAACAGCAATGTATTGAACGATGTAGTTTTGTCGCTCACGAACCATGCGGGCGATTCGGTGATCAGTGTATCGAATTTTGACGCCCATTCTTTGCCTTGTCCCATCACAATAGCGTAAGATATGGTTTGGTAAAAGTAGTTCGGGTTTTCTTTCAGTATTTCATTCAGCCGTGGTATTTCAGCACGTTTCATAAACTCGTAAAAACCCAGTGCTTCATTATAAACTTTTGCACCGTAAGGTCCGCGTTTGGGCATGATATATCCGAAAATTCTCAGCATAATAAAGATCAGCGAAAAGCAAATGATGATCTGTGCCCAAAAATACTGCGAATACATAAGTATCACGGTTCCGATAACCAGCGAAATGATAGAAAGGAATTTTAGCAGTCGGCCGAATCCAATAGTTCCGGGTTTGTAGAATTTACGGTTCTTTGCATCCGATAAAAGTTCGCGTTCGGCAGTATTCATGGTGATGTAATAACTGTTCTTCAGCGAACTTATCTTAACTGTATCGCTTGTTTTGAACAAACGCTGAAACATGGTAATTTCGTAGCTTTTTGCATCTGCCGGAAGGTCCTTGAGTTTGGTCAGTTCAAAATCGGTTTCGTGAGTAAGATCATTCGAAAACTCTTTGATGCTTAACAAACCGTTTCCTGCCCAATAAAAGATCAACGAAACCAGGTCGCGTTTTTGCAGTTTATTATCCCACAAAAAACCGATCTCAGCGGGTGTTACTTCAGCAGGCGGATAATAGCCTACCACCACAGTTTCTTTTTTATCCCTGCCGATACAATACCACAGAACGATCAGCAGTATAAAGAAAAGAAATGGAATGAACAGAAAATAATTGTTCATCCATATCAACCGAAGTTTTAACCATAAAACACTTTTGCTGAGAACATTTTTAGAGAACTCGGTTTTAATAACCACCGATTGATATGGCATCAAACCGTGGATCAGCTTTCCATCGATCCTGTTTCCCGAAAGATGTACCGGATTATTCTCTTTAATTGCACCGTTTCCGTCAATAACTGCTGTGTACGAAACGGGAGCAAGGTTCATATTATCGGGAAAGATGATACTAAAACTGCCGCCACAAACAGGTTCTTCGAATACACCGGTAAGCGGGTAAAACAGTTCTAGGTTGTTGTCTTTCACATTCAATAGATCAAAAACATCGTATTCAAGGGTAAAAACAGTATCCTGCACAGCGTTCTTCGGGGCGAATTCAATATCGAGATTCATATTTTCCCAGTCCGGATATATACTGTTTTCAGGTGTTGCTTTTATGTTTTGAACCAAAACTTTGGTCCGGCTGCCGATCAAAGTGTAATTGGGCACCGAATATGATAAACCGGTATACATACCAATATCATGGGGATAATTATACCGTATCTTATCTTTAAATGTATTTGTAACGCCCGATTTTTGATTGAAATTCACGATGTAGGTTTGCTTCACATGAACGGCACCATTACTTTTAATGATCAGGTCGGTATGAAAATCTTTAATAAAAAAGTTTTTCGCATAAATATAATAAGGTACTTTAGTCTTATAAATATCAGAACTGTGGAGTTTTATCTTGAAATCGATTTGCGGACAATATTTGGGCGAAATGATCTTTTTGAGTTCATAACTGTTATCTTTAAAATTCCAATGGGTATCATAAAATGCAGGGCTTGAATTTTCGAAAAAACTAATGCGTTGTCGGCCATAATGAATAGAAGTATCAATTTCTATTCTGAACGAGAAAGTTTCAACGGGTTCTTTTAACTGAGAATCGAGCATGTTCCAGTTAATTGTAGCCAGTTTGTCCTGAAAATTTAATGCACCCCAAACTTTATAATGAAAAACAAATTCGTACGAACCGCTCAAAGGACTTTTTAAAGCCTCAACCCCGATGCATTTATTGTCGCCAAAAGGCTTTTCAACAAAACGAATATTTTTCTTATCACCACTTATGCAAGTTCCCGAAAAATTTTCAAGATAGATTTGCTGATGAATATCGCTGTTCTTATCCTCAGTAATAGCGGAGTAATTGAAATATCGGGTAAAAGAAGTTGCAGGTCTGACAAATTCAACGAAATAATGTTCATCAACGCTCAGCGAAGCATCCTTATTGATCTTAACTTTAGTGAAATAGTTTTTTATATAATATTCGTCCGCCATCTCCGAAATTGGAACGTCGGTGTTTTTGAAGTAGCTCAACGGAAAACGGATTGCCATTGTAATTCCTTCATTTACATTAAGAGGACTTAGCATGGAGCCTGTAATCTCATCCTGAGCAATCTTGAAGGTTGCATTATGCTCTTTTGATCCTTCTTTTCCGGTAAATACAATTACATTTTGTTCTGTAAGTTTTATTTTACTTGGGAAATGTATTGCGAAATTCACACTTTTTATCGGAGTATCCCAATCATGTCCGATAAGATTCCAGAAGAATTCGCTGTGGTCGCGGAATTTATTGAAAGCACCCCAAACTGTATATTTTATCACAAATGTATGGCTACCGGTAAGAGAAGTATTTGCATCGCCGATCTTTATGTTCACAAAATCGCCGTCTTTTGAAGTGGAAAAACTATAGCCACTTACACTTATATTTTTTATGTAGGTTTCGTAGTATAAGCTGACATCATCGCGCTGTGCTGTATAGACAGTATCAATGCGGGTTTTTTCATATCTGAAAGGTATTTTTCTGATTATTCCGTGTCGTGATTCCGAAAACGTAAGTTTAATGGTTTCGCACACATCAAATGATCCGTTTGCATTGATTTTTATATCAACCAGATAATTATTGATGGTAAATGCTTCCTGCGATAATGCCTGAATATTTGCAAGAATTACAAAAAACAGAAATACAATCTTTTTCATAATTATGTATTAAGATAATTTAACCTGAATTGTTTCTTTTTCTAGAAATTCAATTTCAAAAAAATCTGCTGATCTAAATCCCGAAATACGTGCAAAAAGTATCCCCGGAAATGATTCAACGGATGTATTGTAATCACGAACCACAGCATTATAGTACCTTCTCGACATTTGAATCGTATCTTCTATTTCAATTAATGATTCTTGTAAATTAATGAAACTTTTATTTGCAAGAAGATCAGGATAATTTTCAACGGCTACAAAAAGGTTTTTTAATAAACCTGTCATAATATTACCACTTAAGGCTTTTTCTTTTGTAGTATTTGCACTGGTGAATAGCGATCTCTGAGTGGCGATCTTTTCAAATAATTCTTTTTCGTGGGATGCATAAGCTTTGACGATCTCTACCAGATTCGGCAACAGATCAAATCTTCTTTTCAGTTGAACATCAATATCACTTTCTGAGTTTTTTATTTTATTCCGATACCTGATAAATAGGTTGAAATATATGATACCAGTAATGATCAGGATTGAAATGATACTTACACTGATTATAATAAATAGATTCATATTATCTCCTCCAATTTTCAACACCGTTATACCAAATATCCTTATACTCGATGCTGCGCTGAAGCGTATAATCATTATCGGTAAAAGGATTCAAAGTTTTTACAAATACAAGTGTAATAGAAACCATGTTGCGATCCGGACCATAATACCATGTTTCGTTAGTTGCTGAATGAAAAACATTTAAGGGTTGACCTAGGATAATATAGGCCATTCCTCTGTCGGTTTTCCAACCTTCAGTATATGAAGTGAAGAAACGGTTTGCATCTTGCACCCTGTTATAATAAGATCTTATTAATTCGCTTGCCCGATCAGGATTCCCAGCTTTGTCTAACCAAAAATTATCAATTGCAAGTTTAGTATTATTGGAATTCTTTAAGTCGGCAAATTCAGATTTGGTTGTAATATAGATCAAGGGCATAAGCATTTGATCTGTTGACGTTATCTCTGGAAAATCATCATAGAAACGAAAGACTGTAAGTCCCTCTTTTTGGTTTGTATCAGTTTGAAAATGGTATATCCCTGTTTTTGAAAGTGAAATTAAATCGGAACTTCCGTTATTAATATCTATCGTGAATGTACTGTCAAATTTAAATGAAAGGGGTGGATTGGTTGAGAGAATATAAGGAGGTTCGGCTATAGGAAAATTCTTTTTAATGTATTTTACGTAAAGCTTTTGTATTTGTTTGTCGCTGCATATAATATCAAATTTCTCTTTATGACTAATGTAATTTTTAACGTATGGTACACCATTCTCATTAACTAAATGAAAATTGTTTCTGCTAAAGTGGTTGTTACATGATATGTACAAGTATTTTGTCGTATTATTTTTACTATTCACATCAGTAAGGTATAAAGATAATACATAGTCTTCACCATCCTTCATATTAACAACAAAGCTGTCCATGATTTCGGCCTGATTATTGAAATGTATAGTATCCATGAATCTAATGGAAGATGAATCTAATATTTGTTTCAGGTTAGATTTTTTATATATTTCGTAATTGACTTTAAAATAAGAATAAAAATAATTTTTCTTTAGATCCTTTTGAAAGAATAAACCTTGAGAGTTAAATTTATAATAGATTTTACAGTTTTTGGAATCAAATTTATAGCTACAAATATTCAAATTAAAATTCTTTGAGAGTACTAAATAATTGGAAGAAATATTCGTGAAGCTGATCTTGGATGGATTGTAGCAGGCAAAAAACACAAAGCAAAAGGAAATCAAGAATGAAATCTTAATTTTATTACCAACTGAAATAATCCTCTTAACCATCATGAAATTATTGTTTTCAAAAACCATTACTTAACTTTCGTTCGATCCTGAATTTAAATCATCATCAAGCATAAATATTTCAGGCAGGTTTTTAGTAGTCTTTGCACCCAGTTGTCTTAATTTGTCAACTTTACCAATCAGGTTGCCACTTCCTTCAAATAGTTTTTTGTTGGCCTCTTTATATGTTTTTTGAACGGTATCTAATTGGTTGCCTAGTCTTTTTAAATCTTCAACCAGACCGGCAAATTTGTCATAAAGCTTTCCACCTTCAGTGGCAATTTCTATTGCATTTTGAGTTTGTTTTTCCCTTTTCCAAATAGATTCTATGGTTTTTAATGTTGCCAAAAGTGTAGATGGACTAACAATGACAACCCGTCTGTCCCAAGCAAAATTGAAAAGTTCAATATCCTGCTGCACAGCTATACTGAACGAAGATTCTATAGGCATGAACATGAGAACAAAATCAGGTGAGTTAATTGCATCAGCATGTGCATAACTTTTTTCACTAAGTCCTTTCACATGGCTTTTAATCGACTCAATGTGGAGTTTAATGTTTCGTTCTCTTTCTTCCTGATTTTCCGTATTCACATATTGTTCGTAAGCAACAAGGGATACTTTAGAATCAATAATAACGTGTTTGTTCTCGGGAAGTTTTATGATAACATCTGGTCTTAGAATATCACCCTCATCATTTCGGGTACTGAACTGTGTATCATATTCCTCTCCTTTAATCAGTCCTGAACGTTCCAGAATCCTTTCCAAAACAAACTCGCCCCAATTGCCCTGTTTTTTTTGATCTCCTTTCAATGCTTTTGTCAGATCATTTGCTTCTTTCGATATATTGATATTTAGGTCCTGTAATTTTTTTAATTCTGCTTTTAAATCGGTTTGATCCTTAATGCCTTTTTCATATGTTTCGTGAACTTGTTTTTCGAATGCACTAATTTTTTCTTTCAGCGGATTTAAAATGTCTGAAATATTTTTCTGATTATTTTCATTGAATTCAACGGTGTTCTGTTTTAATATTCTTCCGGCAAGGTTCTCGAATTCTGATAAGAACTTCTTTTGAAGATCTTCAGTTTCTTTTTTTTGATCTTCAAGCTTTTCATTTAATGAAAGATTCAATTGTTCGGCTTTCGCTAAATTACTTCCCAGATTAAAGTTTTTCTCTCTTTCTGATGAAACTTGTTTCTCTATGTTAATGATATTTTGGCGAAATAATTCTACCTTTTCATTAATAGAATTCTGTAAGTTTGTTAGTTCTGAGTTTTTTTCAAATACGAGGCGTTCGAATTCAATATTTTTTTCTTTTAATTGTCTTCCTTTTTTGTTTTGAAGCAACCATCCAATAATTCCACCTGTAAAAAGTGAAAGGGTAACAGATAAAATGAGAGTCAGTGTCATTTTTGTTTTTTGTTGTAAAATTAACGATTAGAAGCGAGAAAATTTAGGTTATAATTAAACTTTATTTTTTAGTTTTCAAGGTTATAAGAGTGATCTCAGGTCTTGTTCCTATTCTACCTGAAAATCCACTGTATGACATGCCTGGATTTACATATAACTGTTGCTCTCCTGAATTGTAAAGACCATACCATTCATGATACTTAAACATTGCAGGGCTTATTTTAAATAGTTTGCAAATTACCGCCATTTGCATGGCATGAGTATGTCCTGATAACGTCACATCAATATCGGTTTTTTCAATGACCTCAGCTCTCCAATGGTTGGGATCATGAGATAATAGTACTTTGAAATCAGTATCCTTAACATTTTTCATAGCTTTTGGAAGGTTCCCTGAATGCTTAAATGGATAGAACCCACAATTATTAACTCCAATTAGCCCGATTGAATCACTACCTTTCTTTATGTAACAAGAGCTATCTATTAGAATAATAAATCCCATTTCTTTTTCATCAATAATTAATTTACGAGTTATATCGGATTGGTTTATTGGCTTTTTTAAGGTAAAATAATCTCCTATATCATGATTCCCTAATATACTGAACTTTCCATAAGTTGATCTTAGTTTTGATAGAATATTGATGAATGGCTTAATTTCTTTATCACTGACATTAATTAGATCTCCGGTGAATACAATAATATCAGGGTTAATCTTATTAACGATGTCTACACTTTCTTCTATAGTTTTTGTATTTAAAAAACTTCCAAGATGCAGATCAGAAATTTGAACGATCGTAAACCCATCAAACGATTTTGGCAGTTTTGATGAAAAGATTTCAACTCTTTCAACTTTTAAATTCGTTTTTCCATATACAAAACCATAAACAGCAATTCCTTCAATGACAAAGTATGAAATAAATGCCGTGATATAGATCCATTTTGGTATTACTATCTTTGACTTTTTTCGCAGGATGTATTTTGATAGTTTTATTATAAGCTTAATTAAATCTGAGATAATTAGAAAAAAAGCTATAACGGCTTTCGGTAAATATATAAGAATAAAAGCATCTAGAATTAAAAAAAGCTGACGGTACTTGATATAACTATCTTCTGGAAAACCAATAATAAAATATACACTTAGCTCAAAAATAATAAAACAAATACACAGAATGATAATAATGTACTTAAGAATCAGTTGGTGTTTGGTATTGTGAAAGAAAGAATTTTTCAGAGTCTGATAGTAATAGAAGTCAGAAACAATCACTATTAAAAGGATAATTAAGACTCTGATCAAAAGATTCATAAAAAAAAGCAGTTACTTTAGTGTAACTGCTTTTCAAAAATAGAGATAAAAATCTATTTACTCAAAATTATTTTTCGGGTAATGATATTGTCTCCTTGCTTAAGTTTAATGAAATAAATTCCATTTGGATTTGAATTCAGGTCAAGGCTTATTAATTTGTTCCCGTTTTTAATGCTATACATTTGATTGAAAATCTCCTGTCCAACAAGATTAAGCACACTTATTGAAATATCGTTTGAAGAGTTTGCAGCAATTTGTATATTAATTTTCCCATTTAAACTTGGATTTGGGAAAATACTAACAGAATTATTGCCAATTTCTTCAATACCAATAGGCGATGTAGTTGTAAAATTAAATACATCTGACCAACTAGAAGTATCATTTTGTGTTGTGGCTTTCATTCTCCAATAATATGGCTTGTTCGGTAATAAAGGAGATGCAGCAATAAATGTATATGAAGAGGTATCATTTTTAATTACAAAATGGTTTGCTGTTAGAAATGAAGCAGATGTGTCAATTTCTAGATAATAGGTTCCAATGCCTGTTAATGCTTTCCATGTTAAAGTTGGGATCGTTGTAATTCCTGTTGCCCCACTAACAGGAGCAAGTAAAGTCATTTTATCAATTGTTGAAAATTTCCAAACTATTGTTTCATTGGACGAATCAAGAAGATTTTGAGCCTGTACTTTCCAATAATACGTTTTTCCAAAAAGCAAAGTATCCGGAATCGCCCTTACTATTGTATCAGATGATGTCTTAATTACTTTTGTAGTATCTACAATATAAGATATAACATTAGTAGTAAATAATGAATCAGTTGCCAGAGTATAAGTATATTGTTTAGAACCTGTCCAATCCCATTTAAATGCTGTAACAGGCAAAGCATTAATAGTGTCATTTTGGGGATGACGCAACAAGAAATCAGTAAGCGTATAAAAATCAGCAACGTTTGACCAGTTTGAAATACTTAGTGGATGGCGAGCTCTCATTCTTAAATAATAATGTTTTTCGAAGGTAAGTTGTTTAGAATAAGCATCAATTTTTGCCGACCCAACATTACTTGTAACAAATAATGGACTTGAAAATGACATCGATGTGTCTATCTGATATTCATAATCAGTTATGCCTGTTATTGCATTCCATTTAAAGTAGCAACTTACAGGTCTGTTTGTTGCGCCATTTACAGGTTGAATAATCGTAACAGTACTTATGATATAAAATTTACCTGCTATACACCAGTCTGAAGAATCAGAGACTCCAATTGCTTTAACTCTCCAGAAATATTTCGAATTGAATAATAGATGACTTAATGTATATGCGGTTAAATTTGTAGTAAAATTGCTGGATGTAATAAAAAGGCTATCAAGGCTTACCTGGATTTTATAGCTAAAGGCTCCTGGAACGGCTGCCCAATTTAAAAATGTATTTGGCATCTGATTAACAGCGCCATTAGTTGGAGTTGTTAATGTTGGCGGAAACATTGTGTTTGCTGAAAACACAAAGGAAAACATGAAAATACATACAAGAGTAGATAATACTTTTTTCATAGTGTTTGGTTTTTTAATTAAAAAAATAAGCCTTGCAATAAACTGCAAGACTTAAATAAATTTATTTTGTAACAATGAATTTTGAAGTTTTGCTGTTATTGCCCTCAAGGAGTTGAATAATGTAAGTCCCTTTTGATAGATCAGTACAATTAATATTTTCGATATTATAACCATTGGCTTTATCACTCAGAGTAAATGCCTTAACTATTCGTCCATTCAAATCATAGATATTAATTGTTACATTTGATTTTTGAACTAAGGAATAACCTATATTTAGGTAATCAATAACGGGATTTGGATATATAGTAATATTATTTGAGCTAATATTCTTAGGTTGACTGTTTTCATTTATTCCTAAATATTGGTTGTTATTATAAAAACCTTTTCCATGAGTACCTAAGTATATTGTACCATAATTACTCACTCCGGGATAATCATAAATTTGTTGACGAACCATAAACACTGGCACTTTTGCCATACCTGTGTTTTCTTCTGTCCATTGAATTTGAGCAGCAGTTTTTGTAATATCTTGGGTCGCATAAACACCGTATTCAGTACCAAGTATAACTATATTCGGATGTCCCATTTCGAAGATAGCCGAATACACAGGCATTTTTGGAAGCTTACTACCAGTTGTCGTTCCTTGTTTTGACACAAAGGTCGGAGCTAAATCAAGTGCATTTGCACAATAATAAACATAATCAGTATTTCCGTAGTTTCCTAATGTAACCACAATACGTTCAGGATCATTAGGGTCAATTCCAATGCTGGTAACTGCCTGACCACTGAATGATTTTATTAATGTTGTTTCAACTACACTGTATGGGCTATTATATGAACCACTTGCCGAATCTGAAATTGCAAGTAAATTTGAAATACGAAATAGAGCTCCGCCAGTAGTTCCTACATACATGTAATTTCCATCTTTTGAAATGCTAAAAGTATGAGGGTTGGCAATATTAGCAATGCAGTACCATTGAGGAGTTATTTGAAATTGCAAAGGGCCGTAGGTCATCCAAATACCATTATTTAATCCGACAAAAAATTTTGAATTAACAATATCCTGAACATATAAAGTGTCACCTTTAAGTAAATTACCTTCGGATGGAGTAATTACATGTTGAAATAGTACTTTGTTATTATGGCTTTTAACATTTATTATTTGTCCAACTGAATGTGCAGATGTAGTATCCACAAAATATGTCTGGAAAGGACTGTATAGATCGTTAAAACTTTCCCATATAGATAAAGGAGTAACAAAAGGAGCAAAAGTTGCAGTAGTTCCCGGAGTGGAACTGCCTTTCATATAACTACTGATAAATTGACTGCTTGCTGCCTCCTGATAAGTAACTCCTTTATCCGGAGAACGCCAAAAGCCAGCATATTGCATAGTTCCAAAAAATACATCAGGATTAATCAATGAAAATGCGGCCCAGCCACCATCACCTCCATAAAGAACACTTGCTTGTTTAGTATCGAAACCTGTCCCGCTTACGTAAGGACAACTATTATCCTGTGTGCCCGACATAACACCTGTAGAACCGTTACAAGCAACCGAATACATTTGTGTGACATTGTAATTTTTATTAATAGTAATAAATGAACTACCATTATTTGAGGTTTTTGCAATACCTCCATCAGAACCTAGATAAAATGTTGAAGGATTAAGTTTATCAAATACAATAGCGTGCATATCAACGTGTGCATCATAATCTTCTGAACCAGTAGTTACTTGAGCAAAACTACTTCCAAGGTGCCACTCCCAGATAACTAATCCACCAACATAAATTTTATTTGGATTAGTTGGGTGCACAGCAATACAATTATCATAAGTGCCTTGGTTATTGGGTCCGAAAAGTTGAAAAGCTGACGAACCCCCCGGCCCGATTACTGCCCATATACTCCCTTTATCTGTTGAACGGTAAACACCCAAAAGTCCTCCACTTGAATTGACAATACTTGCATAGATATAATCAGGATTTGAAGGAGCGATAGCTAGTTCAATTCTGGATGCACCGGTAACTGGCGATTTGTCAACAAAAGTTTGAGGTTCGCCATTTCCTGTAACACCAGGTGAAATATTTATTTTATTTCCAATAGCAATAGCAACTGTTCGGTCTGAGCCAACATCCACGCAAGAACAATTTGCAGTATTTTGAATTGTGGCTGTTAAGTAAACCGGATTAATCCATGCACTTGTTGCATCGTCCCAATATCGTAATCCTTTGTTTGTAGCAGCATAAACTCTCTCGTTCACAGGATCAACTGCAATTCTATTAACAAAAGCCCATTCAGTGCTCGTACTTCCAACAACTGTCGGTGCTGCGTTGTGGAAAATATTCCAGGTTGTACCGCCATCAGTTGATTCATATAAACCGCTGCCCAAAAATCCAGGTGTACCGTCTACATCACCTACATTGGCAAAACTTTCACCGGTTCCAACGTATAAATTCCCGTTTATCGGATTTTGTGCAATGCAACAAATGTTAACATCTGGCATGCCGGTTAATGGTTCCCATGATGTACCGCCCGTAACAGACTTAAACAAACCGCCACTAACACCACCGGCATAAACCAAATTACTGTTATTGTGGTCAACCAATATAGCACGGGTTCTTCCACCAACATTATCCGGTCCTAATTCATTCCATAACATACCAATGGATTTTGTTTTTATTAGATCAGCTATTTGTTGTCTGGCATTCATAACATCAATAGGGTTAATTGTTCCGCTGATTTGGTTATTACGAATTTCTCCAAGCCATTTCATAGCCCCTTCAATTTCCTGGTCACTTTCTGAATTTTTAAAAAAAGACCTTCTTTCAGAATGTCCGTTAACTGCAATTAACAGCACTACTGCCATTATTACACTTAATCCTACGATACTAAATAGTAAATTTTTACTTTTCATATTGCTAATTAATTGATTGTTATTTTTTTATTTTTTTGTTTAATTATTCTATAGCCCCACAAAAACGGGCACAAGATACGATTTTTTATTTAGTTGCCAAATAGTATTTATTAATTATTTCAACAAAATTTTAAACCAAGTTTCAAAGATAATACTTTATATGTTAAAAAAAAAGAACAAATCAGTTAACGGTAGCATAAAAAAAGTTAACGGTAAAATTTGAGGGTATTTTACTTTTTTTAGGTACTTTTTTTATTAAATTAATTCAATTTTTGGGTAGGAACAAGTTTTGCATGATTATACCATTTAATGGTATAAAAATATTTATTGAATTTTGCTTTTAAGATATTTCAAACAACCGAGTGACACGCCTAAAATTTGTTCTATAAATTATTTATTGCAAAAAACTATCCTTAACTATCAATACCAACGAGGTTTATAATGTAATTTAAAGTATCTTTGATCAATGTAAATAGGTTTTTGTTCAAATATAGTCGTATTTGTACCAAATATAGTCGTATTTGTACCGAATATAGTCGTATTTATACCAAATACAGTCGTATTTGTACCGAATACAGTCGTATTTGTACCGAATACAGTCGTATTAATACCAAATACAGTCGTATTTATACTAAATACAGTCGTATTTTTACCGAATACTGTCGTACTTCAACAAAATACAATAGTTTTTACAAAAGACTGTAAAACTTGTTTATAGGTATTTGGAATTTCTAACAGGAATATGAGTAAAAAAGAAAATCGATTTGTTCAATGCCCAGCAACATGTTTTTCTGCATGAAATGACGATCTGACCAAAGGACCGCTTTCAACAAAATCAAACCCTTTTTTAATACCGATTTCTTCGAATTCTTTAAATTCTTCAGGGGAATAATATTTTACAACAGGAATATTGTTGCGCGAGGGTTGAAGATATTGGCCTATCGTAATAATTTTGCAGTTTTGTTTCAAAATATCATCCATCGTCTCCAGTACTTCTTCATTTGTTTCACCCAGACCAAGCATGATTCCTGATTTAGCTTTTACTCCCGCATTGGCTATAGTTTTTATTACGAGCAAACTTAAATCGTATTGAGCTTTTATTCTGATTTCCTTAGTGAGTCGGCGAACTGTTTCAAGATTATGGGAAATTATATCGGGTTTTGATTCAATTACTTTTTTCATGGCATCGATATCACCATTAAAATCAGGTATCAGAGCTTCTATTGTTATTGCAGGGGTTTTTTCGCGAATGGCAATAATGGTATCGTGCCATATTTTGGCACCGCCATCTTTTAAATCGTCTCGTGTTACTGAAGTGAGCACACAATGTTTTAATCCTATTTTTGAAATAACTTCAGCAATTTTTTTTGGTTCATCAATATCTGTCGAAACCGGGCTGCCTTTTTTAACTCCGCAAAACCTACAGTTTCTTGTGCAAATGTTCCCGAGAATCATGAACGTGGCGGTTTTGGCAGCCCAACATTCAGCTATATTCGGACATTTGCCGCTTTCACAAATTGTGTGAAGTTCGAAATGCGACAAATATTCTTTAATAAAAGAATACTCATTTGTTGAAGGTAATTTTATGTGAAGCCAATCAGGTTTTTTTTGGAACTGATTTGGACTATTTGTATTGGAATCAGACATAGGTGTTATAATTTTCGTCTGCCAAAATGAAATCCGATATATGCATTTACAAAAAGAAATTGATCTTTTTGATAGGCCATTATTGGAACATTTTTATAAAACCCGTCAGCAAAAACTCCGCATTCAAGTGTCTTTACAAATTTATCTTCTGCGCCATATTCAAAACTCAATCCAATTTTAGCATATAATCCGGGATAAATGCCCATATGGTTAAACCCCTTAAAATATGATCCACGGCTATAAATATCAGTAATGTTATGTACTGCAGGATCGAATCTTTCCTGAACAAGATAATATTCTCCGGTAGATTCATTGAATTTTACAATATTAAGATATTGTGATTTGGTTATCCCCAGAGAAATGCCACCATAATAGAACAATCTAACTTCACAACCTCCCCAATATGGTTTCCCATTTAATGTATGCATTTGTCCAACACCACCATGTATCGTATAAAAGCTGTTTAATTTACCGTAAATGAAATTTTTAGAATTATCATAATACGAAGAGATCTTAATTTCTTTGGAATGTTTTATATTCAGGGCTTCAATTTCCCACATAAATTTTCGGAGGTAAGTCTTTGACTTGCCATTGTGGTATCCAATTCCGAACCCTTCGGAATGAATAAAGATAGATCCGGTTTGTTCACGGCGGAAGAGAATTTTTTTCTCAATATTAGATTCTGATTGCCCGAAAACAGAAGTGGTTAAAAATAAAAGAAAAAATACTAATAATATGTTCCGAAAACGGATCATGAAAGAAAATTTGATCAAAGATACTAAAAGAAAACGGAATTAAGCGCGTTTTTCAGTTTTAGCTTTATTTGTTTTGCTATAGGCAGGGCAAAGTTCATGAGTACGGCAAGAAGCAAAAATAGTAGCTAGCATTACTACCAGAAATATTATGGCTGCTGTTTTTTTCATAGGATCAATATTTTGAATGTGATGAATGAGATTTATATGCTCCACAGTTCGGTACTGTTTTACATGAAGATAAAGAAATCGCAACAATTAGAATGAGTGTGAGGATAACAACAACTTTTTTCATAAAAAGATTTATGTTAATAATTGATTGGTTTGCAAATTTAATCAAATTTCAAAAAAAAGAAATAGGTTTGTAGTCGAAACTTATTAACATTTTTGTGTTGAACAATATTATTTATAGATTATTAACGTTATTTTTACTAAAAATTGTTTCATGACGAAAATTTCACCTTTAATTGAAGATAGTTGGAAGCAGATTTTGCAAAATGAATTTGATTCCGATTATTTCAGTTCTTTAAAAGAAAAACTTTTGGAAGAGAAAAAACGATATGTTGTTTATCCTCCTGGTTCTCAAATTTTTTCTGCATTTAATCATACTCCATTTGATGACATAAAAGTGGTAATTCTTGGGCAAGATCCATATCATGGTCCGGGGCAAGCAAATGGGTTGTGCTTTTCTGTTTCGCCGGGAATTAAAAAACCTCCTTCACTCGTAAATATTTTTAAAGAGATCAATAATGATCTGGGAATTGAAATTCCTGAAACAGGCAATCTTGAAAAATGGGCGAAACAAGGTGTGTTGCTCCTGAATGCTTCGCTTACCGTTCGGGCTAATACACCGAATGCTCATCAGGAATTCGGATGGCAAACTTTTACGGATGCAGTCATTAAAAATATTTCGGATAAGAAAAATGGAATAGTGTTTATGCTGTGGGGCAAATTTGCACAAAGCAAAGAAACTTTAATTGATACCACGAAGCATTTTATTCTGAAAGCAGCACATCCTTCGCCATTTTCGGCCTATAATGGTTTTATGGGATGCAAACATTTTTCTAAAGCGAATGAAATTTTGAAAAGTTTGGGCAAAAAAGAAATTGATTGGTCGTTGTAGGAAAACAAGAAGATGCCAAAAACGTTTATAAAATATGGGATTTTTATATTACTGGTTTTTTTGTCCGCACAACTTATAGCGCAAAAAAATGTGTCTTTGAAAATTGCGTATAAGGATTCGGTCAATAAAATACCGTATAAACATGGCATTTCAAAGCAATATACGACAAAATTGGAAGCCATTCAGGCTGCTCAGAATCTTTTAAGTTTTTATTATAAACAAGGTTATTTAGCTGCAAGTATTGATTCGGTTTTAACAGATTCGGTGCAGGTGAAAATTCAACTTTTTATTGGCAACAAATATCAGTATTTGAGTTTGCGAAAAGGCAATCTCGATAAGTATTTGTTGAATGAGATTGGTTTCAAAGAAAAGAATTTCGATGGCAGAACTTTTAAATATGAAGAAATAATTAAGATATCGGAAAAACTTCTGACATATTGCGAAAATAACGGATATCCTTTTGCGGCATTTAAACTGGATAGTATTCTGATTTCGGATAACACCATTGATGCTGCCATAAATTTCAAAAAGAATAACAAAATTAGCATCGACAGTATTATTTTAAAGGGCAGTGCAAAAATTGCCCGGGGATACATTTATAATTATATCGGAGTAAAACCCGGACGTTTATACGACGAATCGCAGGTTGCAAAGATTAATAGCCGGATGCACGACTTACCTTTTTGCAATGTGATAAAGCCTTCGGAAATTATGTTTACCGAAAATGATGCCAAGATATTTCTGTATCTCGACAAAAAGAAAGCCAGTACCTTTTACGGGATTTTAGGCGTTTTACCGAACAATCAAACAACGGGAAAAATCCTTATCAACGGTGAACTTAAACTTTCCTTATTGAGTGCATTCAATCATGGCGAATTGATTGACCTCGACTGGCGAAGCATCAGCAAAGGAACTCAGGATTTAAAGGTAAATCTGGCTTATCCTTATTTGTTTGCCACGCCTTTCGGGCTGAACTATAAATTTTCGTTGTACAAAAAAGATACTTCGTATATGACGATCGACCATAATATCGGAGTGCAATATTTTTTTAGCGGGCAAAATTATGTGAAAGCCTTTGCCGATATTTATAAATCAAACCTGTTAAGTTCTTCGGGCTTCGAAACGATTACCGTGTTGCCCGACTTTGCAGATGTTTCGGCAAATATGTTCGGGGCTGATTTCAATTTTGAGAAATACGATTATAAACCAAACCCCGTGAAGGGCTATTTGATCTATTTTTCGGGAGCTGCCGGGCAAAAGAATATAAAAAAGAATGCTGCAATAAATCCAACTTTGTATGACAGTGTTCAATTGAAATCGACGCAAATAAAACTGATTATAAATGCAAGCGTGTTTATTCCTTTGTTCAAAAAAGCAACCTTATTGCTCAATACCGATAATGGATACCTGATCAATAATGCCATATTCGATAACGAACTTTTTAAATTGGGTGGATTGCGTTCGTTGCGCGGTTTTGATGAGGAATCTATCATGGCTTCATACTATAACATGTTTTTAGTCGAAATGAGGTATTTGTTCGAGAAGAGATCGTTTTTTGCTTTGTTTGTTAATGGTGCCTATTATGAGAAGAACACTCAAAAAGCATTTGTTCACGATACCCCTTATGGCTTTGGAGCAGGATTATCATTCGACACGAAGATCGGTATGTTTTCGTTGTATTATGCTTTGGGAAGTCAGTTCGGGCAAACCATTTCGTTCAAACAAGCCAAAATTCATTTTGGGTTCACCAATTCTTTTTAGGTGAATGTTTTTAAAGGTTAAAGTTAATAATAAGCGGAAGAGTATTCCTTCACTTATTCTTCTATGCAGGCTTTACCCGGCAGAAGCAGATTTTTGTATTTAAGCGAAGGCGATTCGATAAATTTTCCCAAACCTAATTGATCCCATTTGCTGTCGATGCTTTCAATGGTTTTATCGTCGGCAACAATTATATTGGGCCATGGACGATTGAAATTATCAAAACGTTTGGTCTTCACTGTTCCGTCTATAATTAAAGTCTGGTTGACGCGGAAGATATCGCGTTCTGCATCGATATTATTCAACACCAGCCAGGCAATATCTTTTAGATTTTCCGTGTCGGAGGTGCTGTCGGTAAATATCAGGAACTTGATACCGGAAATATAATTCCCTGCCAGCAATGTATTGCATAATTCGGTAATGTGGTGTTGCCTGTTTTTTTCTATACCGATAATTATTAGTGAAATTCCGGAAGCGGGAAGCGAAACGTTGATCTTTTTTATTTCGGGAAAGTTTTCAAGAATTTCAGCTTTCTTAATTTGAGGCATGGTTTCAGTCGTTTCTAAAACTTTCGATTTTTTGCAGGCATCGATGCCTATTTTTCCTCCAAAAGCAAATTTCGCTGCAGCATGGTCGAGGACATCGCTCGGACCCTTCGAAAAAATGATATCGTCGGATATGCTTACGTTTTCGGAAATATATTTTGCCAATTGATGGTAATCGGTGAGCGGATAGGGCATATCGACGGCTATCATCACTTTGGTGAACATCATTTGGCCTGCACCCCACAATCCGTTGATTATTTTTAAAGCTTGTCCGTCGAAAAAGGGTTTTGTTTTGAAAAGAACCAGATTGTGGAACACCCCTTCGACCGGCATGTGGATATCTTCTATGTCGGGGTGCATGGTAAGACGAATGGGCCCTAAAAATATGCGTTCGGTGGCTTTTCCTATCCACGCGTCTTCCTGCGGCGGAATGCCCACGATGGTGGCGGGATATACGGCATCTTCGCGATGGGTGATGCAGGTGATATGGAATTTCGGATACATATCTTCCAACGAATAAAACCCGGTGTGGTCGCCGAAGGGTCCTTCCGAAATCAAGTCCTCCAAAGGATCTACATAGCCTTCTATAACAAAGTCAACATCTTCGGGAACCAATAAATCGTTTGTGAGACATTTTACCATCGTTACTTTTTTCTTTCTCAAGAATCCCGCAAGGATGTATTCGTCGAAATTGTCGGGCAGGGGAGCTGTGGCAGCATAAGTATACACAGGATCGCCCCCGAGCGTGACCGAAACAGGCATGCGTTGCCCGAGTTCTTTATATTCGTGATAGTGACGGGCGGAGTTCTTGTGAAGATGCCAATGCATGCCCGTGATATCTTTGCCGAACACCTGCATGCGATACATGCCCACGTTGCGTGTGGCATTGTTGGGATCTTTGGTGTGAACCACAGGCAGTGTAACAAAAGGCCCTCCATCGTGCGGCCAGCATTTCAGCACGGGAAGTTTTGTGATATCGGGCGTTTCCATAACAACTTGCTGACATTTTCCTTTCCGGGAAACGGTTTTGGGCATCCACGACGAAAGTTCTTTGAGCATCGGCAACATCTTTAGCTTGTCGAGCATGGAGTTTTTGGGCGAAACGAATTTCTTGAACAAGTCTTCGATATCGGTCTGCACCTGATCGAGATTTTGGATGCCTAATGCCAAACACATGCGTTTTTCGGAGCCAAAAGCGTTTATCAGCAGCGGAAATCCGGTTCCGGTGTTTTCAAATAACAATGCCGGCCCGTTGTGTTTCGAAAAACGGTCGGTTATTTCGGCAATTTCCAGTTCGGGCGAAACAAATTGCTTCACACGAAGGAGTTCGCCGTGCTTTTCGAGGGTGAGGATAAAATCGTTGAGGCTGGAATAGGGCATAAAAATTATTTTCGGTAATTGATTACTTAAATTAAAAAAATCTGTAATTTTGCACAAATTTAAATAATATTGAACATGGAAAAGCATATTGATATGATTACTTTCGGGGGAAACCCTTTGACACTGGTTGGTGAAATGGTTAAAGTGGGTGATAAAGCTAAAGATTTTACGGTTTTGGGAAACGACCTGGCTCCGCATAAACTGAGCGATTATAACGGAAAAATACGCATTATTTCGGTAGTGCCTTCCGTTGATACCGGAGTTTGCGCCGCTCAAACCCGCCGTTTCAACGTGGAAGCCGCCAAATTAGAAAATGTGGTGATACTCACCATTTCGTGCGATCTGCCGTTTGCCTTGGGTCGCTTTTGTGCCGCCGAAGGCATCGATAAAGTGATAACGTTATCTGACCACAAGGAAACTGATTTTGGTTTGAAGTATGGTTTTTTGATAGAGGAACTGCGTTTGTTATCGCGCGGTATTGTTGTAGTTGATGCTCACGGAATTGTGCGCTATGTGGAATACGTGAAAGAAGTTACAACGCATCCCGATTATGATGCTGCTCTGGAAGTTGCACGCGCTCTGTAAGATTTATTTTCTGACAAAAAGAAGAGGCTGCCCGTTAAAAAAGACAGCCTCTTTTGTTTTTTCTGATCACCAATCGCCAATTGCAAATTGCTACTTTTTTTGATGTATCAACACCTCTGTGGCGCCGATTCCGTATTTGGCAATGGAAGCATCGAAGGATTCGAGGAAATCGTACTGGTCTAAGATGGTTTTGAGTTCAATTTTTAGGATTCCCGCGCCAACCCCGTGAATGAAAATGACGCGTTTGAAATTTGCGGCGATGGCGCTTTCTAAACAACGCGAAAAATAGTCGAGTTGCAATAGCAGTTTTGCCTGATTCGACAAGGAATTCGGATTTTCGGTGAGCGCTTCGATGTGGAGGTCGACTTCGGCAAAATCGTCGTCAATTTTATGTTTGAGTATGGTTGTATCGTTTTTTACAACAGGTTCGGGAGTTTTGGCTGCAGCGGAATTTGTTTCCGAATCTTTTAGTTCGGTGTGAGGCGCGTCGATTAGTTTTTGAATGTAGGCCCGGCTTCTGAAAACCGTGTTCACGGCGTAGTTATCTTCTTTGAGCAGTTTTTGCATCTTGATCTGAAATTCGCAGTTGACCGGCGGTATGATTTCGCCCAAAGTTTCTTTATAAAACAACATCTGCAAAATTCCATGCGCGTAAAGTTCCAATTCGGCGCGGTCGGCCACCTGAACGGAAGCCTCGGAATATTTGGGGATGCTTCCGTAGTCGATGCCGATATATTTGTCGCGTTTTTTGAGCATCATCGACCAGATAATGTCCGAATCGGTATTGTTGAGCAAAAACACTTCTACATCGCCGAAAATTAAATTTTGCTGGTCGTCGGGAACCATGGCCAGATATATTCCTTCGGGCAGATCGAAGGGGAGGTTTTCGTCGTCGTTAGAAATGGTTTTTTCGGGCGAGGGAGTTGCCTGAGCCTGGCTGAAACCGGTTTTTTCTACCTGATAGTGTTCTTCGAAGAAGCGTTCGCCGGCGCTGGTGCTTTCTATCACGATAAGTTCTTTCATGAGCACGGGAATATCGAAACCATCGTCGATGGCGACATTGACAAGCTCGTTGCTGACGATACGGCTGATTATTCCGCCTCCTTTTTCGTTGAGAAACTTAACTTTATCGCCTACTTTGAATTTCATGGTGTTTTTTCTTCAAAATTACTGAAAAATCGGTTTCGGAATGAAAAAAATCGCGAATGTTGTTGATATGAGGTATCTGGTCTATGGTATAGGGTATCTGGTATGGGGTATCTGGTCCAGGGTATATGGTATGGGGTATCTGGTCTATGGTATCTTGTATTTGGCGATTAATTATTGTGAAAACTTGTAAATCATAATGAGAAATAAAAATGTGAAGAGGTGGTTTTTTTTTTATGTATCCGAATTAATGGATCGATTACCAAATTGCGGCCACCATAGACCTGTTACCAGATACCAGATACCACAGACTTGTTACCAGCTAACAGGTTCCAATTACCAGCTACCCTTTTAATTTTTCACTAATTTGGTTTCGAAATTTCCTTCGGCGCTTTGCAGCCTGACGAAATAAATTCCGTTGCGCAAGCGACCGACGGGAACCATAGCTTTTTGTTCGGCTGCGGCAGGCTGACGATACATCTCGTTGCCCAAAACATCAAAAATAAGGATTAACGGTTGGGTGAGTTGCGGCGGAATATCGATAGTGAGCACATCGGTGGCAGGGTTGGGACTCAAAGTAAGTTTCGGCCGGTTTAGTGCCGTGGGGATGCCATAATTGGCGGGGTGGAGGCTATCGTATAAAATGGTGAGCAGTCCAAACTGGTTGGTGATCTGCAACACGGGAACGTTGAGCTCGGTCGACAGCCATTTGTATTCGGTAACCACGCGGTTGATGTTGAATCCGTAGCTAATGGTGTCGGCATAGATGGTATCGGTGTAGTTGATGACCGATTTCACGCGGATGACGTCGAAAGTGCCCGAGGGCAGTTTCAGGGTTCCCCAGCCGTCGACGTGGTTCACGCGATGCAGTTTTTCGCCGTAGTAGCCAAACCCGCTGAGGCTGATGTGGTATTGAGAGTCGGACGAATCGGCGGTGCCGTAGGTAACCGGAAATTTATAGCGCACATCGGCATTATCGTAGGTTAAAGGCACTCCCACGCCACTTATGGTTGCGCCCACGCCCACGGCCGAAAATTGCGCGCTTTTGTTCTGCATAAAGATATAGGTGTCGGTAATATTGAGCATCGGAATGGATGGCATGGTGGTTTTTGTGGCCACGGTGGCCAGATGAGCGGCGTCGAAGGGGTTGCTGTAAGCTATATTGTAGGTGAGCGGGGTGGAGAGCACCGAAAGAAACGTATCGATGGTGGTGGTGGTGGGCGAGAGGCTCGAAAAATCCCAGGCGTAGTTTGCTCCTGTCAGGGCGTAGTCAATTCCGTTCACGTTGGAGGTTTGCAGCAGCGGAATGATATTTCCGGCCACCGGCATGTTGGCCGAAGTTATGCTGATCTGCGCACGAATTGTGAGCGAGGCCAATGCAAATGAGGCGAGCAGGAAAAACTTTTTCATCCGGATTTTTTTTACAAATCTATACATTAATCTATTCGGGTAAATGATGTTTGGTTTTTTAACAGAAATTTGTGTTTTTGAGTGAATGGCTTGTGAAAATGACAGTTGAAACCGCGATTTAACCCGTCCCAACGCGTTGGATAGCGTAAAATCGTAAAATTTAGCCATCCCATCGCGTTGGATAGCGTAAAATCGCAAATTTTAGTCGTCCCATCGCGTTGGATTGAGTAAAAAAGTTTTTTGAGCCCAATCCGACACGTCGGAACCCGTTCAAAAAAATTTTGAGCCCATCCGAACACGTTCAGGTGGGTTAAAAAAAATTTTGAGCCCATCCGAACACGTTCAGATGCGTTCAAAAAAATTTTGAGCCCATCCGAACACGTTCAGGTGCGTTCAAAAAAATTTTGAGCCCTCCCGAACACGTTCGGGTGCATCAAAAAGTTTTTTTGAAGCACCTACACCAAAAAAATGACGACGAAACGAGATGCCCTAAAATGTAAGCCCAAAAAAGGGGGTTGAAACAGCTTTTTGAAGGCATCGGAAAAAACAATACGCCTGAAAATAAAATTTACAACAAGGTCAACGTTTCTATGGCTTTCAAAGCATTTTTATACCGCTCATCGCCCAAACCCGACACTACGGCAAAGTTTACCCTGCGCTCCGTTAATTCCCGATGATACCAATCGAAAAAATACCGGCGCATGTGCGGATGTTCACGCAGCGGATCGGCTTCCCAGGGCAGATCGATATCGCACAGCAGATACAGATCGTATTTCACCTTCGGCAGGTTTTCGGCCACCCATGCGGGGCATTTTTGGTAGCGATGCTCTGCCCAGATCTTTATCACGCTAAGTTCCGTATCGCAAAACAAAAAACGGGTTGCCATTTTTTGCAAACATTTTTCGGCGGCAATTTGCTTTTTGGCCATAAACGTCAAATCGTCGTAAGTGTATTCGCGGCCCAGCTTGTCGAGATATTTTCGGGCAAATTCGGGCACGCAAACCGTGTTGAAATGCCGCGCCAGATAAACCGACAGCGACGATTTGCCCGTAGATTCGGGCCCGGTGATGGCCACCCGCACTATGCGGCGCGTTGTTTCGTGTAGTCCTTTTTCCATTTCAAATATCCGTAAACGGACAAAAGTGTAAAGATAAAATATAGCGGCGAGAAGGCGAAAAGATGTTTGAAAAAATAAATAGCGGTGCAGTTCAGGTTTATCACGATCCACATCAGCCAGTGTTCCATTATTTTTTTCGCCATGGCGTATGTGGCGATAACGCCCCAAACCGTCACCAGCGAATCCCAATACGGGAAAGCGGCGTCGGTGTAGTTCCTCAAAAAATAGCCCAAAACGCCCGTCAGGCCGAAACCCAGTATCAGCATCACGATAAACTCCTTGCGGAACAATTTGCGGATGGGAACTTCATATTTTTTCTGCCCGCCGAACACCCAGAAATACCAGCCGTAGATCGTTATCACCAGATAGAAGACCTGTAGAATTACATCGGCATACAGCTTCGAAAAAAAGAAAACCCACATCGAAATGATCACGTTCAGCAAACCCACGGGCCAGCACCAGATGTTTTGTTTCGCCTCGAGCCAAACCCCCACCAGGCCGAGCACCGAACCGGTGATTTCAACCCAATGAACCAACATCCATTGCAAAATAATATCGATACGGTCAACTTGCAGCAACAACATAATCAGAATTCTTAAAAATCAGATTTAACGAGCTAATAGTTCATAAAGGAAAAAGTTTAAAAAGCATTTTTAACTATTCACTATTAACTATTAACTGTTCACTTCCTCACCATTTCTCAACGATTTGCAGATCGGCGTTAATCACCTTCATCACGAAAACCGAATGCGGCAATTCGAACGATTTCTCCATTTCGTTGGTCAGCGCCTGCATCACATCTTTATATTCGCCGAACACCTGCGTGCTCATGCCGTTGGTGGTGCATCTGAGGGTTTTGTAGCCATTGATGCGGTCGATAAAACCGGTTATAGCCGGAAGATATTCGTTCAACAGGGGATAATAACTTATTTCGACAGAAATTTTCATAAATATTTATTTTTGGGAATGCAAATATACGTGCAAAATTATTAGTATTTTTGAAAACGAATCCCGGGTGCATAAAATCCTGTTGATCGGTAATTTTTATTAACAAAAGCGCAATGCTGCATATCGGGTTTAAGGATGGCATTTTGCTTTACAAAACCTAACAGATGAGAAGAATTTTTTTATTCATTGCAATCGGTGTTTTTGCTTTCTTTCTAAGCAGTTGTTTAACCGTCGAAAAAAAACAATACACATTTGAACTCACCGGAAAAGATTCGGGAAAACTCACCATTAAGTATATCAACATCATGTCGAACGTCGATTCGGCCGGATATACCGAGCCCAAAGATTTTGAAGACCTGTTGACAAGTTATATTAATGGTAGCAAGATCGAAGAATCCTATCCCGATGCAAAAAATATCAGCAAACGTTTGTTCGAAGAAAACGGCGTATTGTGCGGCGAAGTGATCATGGAATTTCCGAGCATTAAAGCTGCACGCTTGTATCAATTCGATTCAAAAAGCCCGTTCATGTTCTATGCAAGCTCTGTCGACGGCGAAACTTATGTTGAATCGAACGGAACTTATGGCGGCGACAATATGCCCGTGGTGATGTTTCCCACCAAGCTGAAAACTTTAACCGTAACCACCAGCGTCAGCAAACCTACCGACGAAAAATTCGTCAGCTTGCTTGGCGAATACAACAAGTGGAAGAAAAAATAAATCCAATACAAAAAAAAAGCCCTTGATGATTCAAGGGCTTTTTTTTTAATGTGTCATGGCGGGTTTTTGTCGGTTTTCTTTTAATTTCTCAACCAGCATTTTGTTGAACTCTTTTTCGGCCAGATAAAGCTGAACCACTTTAACGCTGCCGATCACCCTGGTGAATTTGGGGTAATACTCTTTTTTCAGGTCGAGCAAACTTTGTTCCTGCGCCAGTTGAGCATTCACAATCTGGTCGGCCTGATCTTCGGTCATATTTTCTGTGCCGTTTAGCTTCAAATTGCGGTTATTTTGGCGGTTTTCTTTTTGCAGGTCGGTTTTTTTGGCTTCATACTCGTTATATAGCGGCCAGAAATTCTCAGCTTCTTTTGCGCTCAGGGTAATTTTGTCGCTGATAAAAGCAATTTTCATTGCCTGCACTTTTTCCTTTTTTTCCTGCATTTTAGTGTTGGTGTTACCTGCACTTTGTGCAAAAACGCTTCCGTTCGCAAAAAACAGGAAGGCGGTTGCGATAATTCCGAATAATACTGCTTTTGTTTTCATAATGATTATTTTAATTTAATTATTAATTTTCGGGGTCGATATTTTCGTTGTTGAGATATTCCAGAATGTCGTTATTATTGATGGTGGTATCGAACACGAATTTGGGTTCTTTTATTTGCTGTTTCACGCTGGTGTCGTCCATCTGAGCAACTGTAGCGAACTCATCGGGATTAAAAAACTTAATGCTGTCGCTGCTCATTTCCACCAGAGTATTTTCGTCGAGGTTATCTTCCAGATATTCCGTAATGGCGTCTTCATAGCTATTCAACGAAGCAAATTGTTCATGATTTTGAGTTTTGTGCGGCAGCAAAAGCGTAAAAATAAACAGCACGGCTATCACGGCAGCTGCCAAACCCGAAACCAGCGCGATGCGATGCGTCATACTGACTTTTTTCCCCTTTGTGGGATGCTGCGATTGTATCTTTTCCAGTAAAACAGAAGGTAGCTGCTCAAAATAACCTTCGGGCACTTTAAACGGATTATCCGAACCGGGCAGAGCTTTTCGTTCTGATTCCGGTTCGATTTGATCCGCTGTTGGTATTTTAAAGGTCTGTTTTTTCATGTTGCTGGTAGTTTAGATTAAAATATTATCGAAAGGTTTAATTGTCGATCAAATTTTTTTCAATTTTTTTAAAAGCGACGTGATATGATGCTTTCAGCGCGCCTTCGCTGGTGTTTAAAATCTCCGATATTTCCCCGAAAGGCAATTCGTCGAAATAGCGCATATTAAAAACCAAACGCTGCCGTTCGGGCAGGGCGAGTATCTCTTTTTGCAGCTTCAGTTGAATTTCTTCGGCATTAAAATAATTATCATCTTTCAGCGAATTGGCGAGTTTTTGCTCCACGCTGAAAAAAGGAATAAAATTCAGCAGTTTTTTACTTCGCAAAAAAGCCAGCGCTTCATTCACGGCAATACGGTATATCCAGGTCGATAATTTGGAATCTTCTCTGAAACTTTCGAAATTATTCCAGATCTTCAAAAATATATTCTGAACGGTGTCGTTAGTATCTTCGTGCGAAATAACGATCTTGCGTACCAGCCAGTAAATCTTTTCCTGATAGGCACGAATCAGCAGCGTAAACCCTTTGTTTCGGGTATTTACGTCACGAAGTTGAAGTAAAATTTCCTCGTCTGATTCTGAATGCATATCAAAATTTGAAGTTTAGATGAACGCCGGTTAAGAAAGTTTAAAATAACACAAATTTTTTGTAAAAACCGTTCACATCCGGTTTCTAAAAAATGATGTTACTTTGCAATAATTTAATAACGCATAAAATGAAAAAAATATTTTTTATCCTGCTTTCGATCCTCATATTAGCATCGTGCACTTCCAAAAGAGAAAAAGCCATAGTGTTGAACAAATCGGGTATTCATAAAATGAATGATAATCATATCAAAGAAGCCCTGGCCGATTTCGACAAGGCTGTACAAACCGATCCTACGTTTGATCAGGCTTATTATTACCGCGGAAACATGAAATTCAGTTTAACCGACTATCAGGGCGCTTTGGCCGATTACACAAAAGCTATTGAGCTGAACCCGGGCTTTATGGATGCGTATTGCAACCGGGCTCAGGTATATCAATCCATTGATCAGTTAGACAAAGCATGTCCCGATTGGAAAAAAGCAAAAGAATTGGGTCGTCCGAACCTGGAAGATAAATTAAGCCATTGCAACTAAACTTACACGTTGAAGCGGATGTGCATGATATCGCCTTCTTCAACGATATAATTTTTTCCTTCAACATTAAATTTGCCAGCTTCCTTGCAGGCGTGTTCCGAGCCTAAAGTCACAAAATCGTTATATTTCATAACTTCAGCCCTGATAAAACCTCTTTCAAGGTCGGAATGTATTACGCCCGATGCCTGCGGGGCTGTCATGCCGGCTTTAATGGTCCAGGCTTTCGCTTCTTTGGGTCCGGCAGTATAAAAGGTGCGCAGGTTGAGCAAATGAAATGCCGATTTGATGAGTTTGTTCACACCGGGTTCTGAAAGTCCCACGTCGTTCAGAAATATCATGCGGTCTTCAATAGTTTCCAGTTCGGCGATCTCGGCTTCCAGTTTTCCGGCGATAACCAAAACTTCCGTGTTCTCATTTTTAACCGCTTCTTTCAATTGGTCAACATAAGCATTTCCGTTCACGGCCGAAGCGTCGTCCACGTTACAGACATAAATAACAGGTTTTTCGGTAAGCAAACACAGATCGCGCACCAGTTTACGGTCTTCAGCCGAAACATCTAAAGTTCGGGCCGACTGAAACGATTCAAGATGGTTTTTATAATGCGTCAGTACATCAAAAGCGCGTTTGGCTTCTTTATCTCCGGTTTTTGCAAGCTTCTCGGTCTTCACCAGTTTGCGGTCTATCAGATCCAGATCATTTATCTGCAACTCCAGGTCGATAATTTCTTTATCGCGAACCGCATTTACCGAACCTTCAATATGTGGCAGGTTTTCATCATCAAAACAGCGTATCACATGTATGATAGCATCCGTTTGACGTATGTCTGAAAGGAATGAATTGCCAACGCCTTCTCCCTTGCTCGAACCTTTGGTCAGTCCCGGAATATCAACTATTTCAACGGCAGCATGAACCACTTTGGCCGCCTTTACCAGTTTCTCCAGAACATACAAACGGTCGTCGGGAACATTCACGATCGCCACGTTCGATTTGTTTGAACTGAACGCAAAATTGGTGATCTGCGCTTTTGTATTCGACATGCAATTAAAGATGGTGGTTTTGCCGCTATTCGCCAAACCTATGATTCCGCAATTCAAACCCATAAAATTCTTTTTTGCAAATGTAGCCATTTTTGAGTCTGCGACGGCTATTGTACGCATCATTAATCCTGATTTGGATTTTAACAGGCATAACGTCAGGCTGCTAAAAAAACTTATTCTTTATTTTTGAACAATCTTTAGCGAAACAGTAAAAAGCTATAAATTTGAAAAAAAATATTTATGCCAACAAACGACGAATTAAAAAATATTGCCACTCAGGTTAGGCGCGATCTGCTACGAATGATACACGCAGTTAATTCAGGCCATCCCGGCGGTTCATTGGGCTGTGCCGATCTGATCACCTGCCTCTATTTTTCCGTAATGGAACATAATCCCCACTTCACCATGGACGGGTTGAACGAAGATATTTTCTTTTTGTCGAACGGACATCTGTCTGCCGCATGGTATAGTGTGTTGGCACGTTCGGGATATTTTCCCGTTTCGGAGCTTGCCACTTTCCGTAAGTTGGGATCCCGTTTGCAGGGGCATCCCACACCGGCCGAACATTTGCCCGGCATCCGCATAGCATCCGGTTCGTTGGGACAGGGAATGTCGAATGCAATTGGAACTGCAACTTCAAAAAAACTCAATAAAGATACACATCTGGTTTTTAGTTTGCACGGCGACGGTGAACTGGATGAAGGGCAAATTTGGGAAGCTATGATGTATGCTGCTGCCAAAAAGGTCGATAATCTGATATCGATAGTTGATTGTAACGGGAAACAGATCGACGGGCCGGTAGAGGAAGTAATGTCTCTGGGCAACCTGCATGCCAAGTTCGAGGCATTCGGGTGGAAGGTGTTTGAGATGAACGGAAACAACATCCCCGAAGTTATTGATATGCTCAAGATCGCAAAAGCAAATACTTTTAAAGGGCAGCCCATCGTTATATTGATGAAGACCGAAATGGGTTTCGGAGTTGATTTTATGATGGGCACACACAAATGGCACGGTGTGGCTCCCAACGACGAACAATTGAAAACAGCATTGGCTCAATTACCCGAAACGCTCGGCGATTATTAACCTAAGCTAAAAAAATGAAACATCTGTTCCTGAAGTTTTTTCTGTTAGCACTTTGCGGCATGCTTTTGACCGTAAACAGTTTTGCGCAGGTTAAAGAAAAAGAAAAACCGAAACCTGTAACGCGCATATTGTTTGTTTTCGATGCTTCGCAAAGTATGCTCGGCTTGTGGCAAAGCGACCGTAAGATAACGATAGCCAACAAACTGATGGCCGAAATACTGGATAGTTTGGTCGATGTTCCCGATCTGCAATTGGGTTTGCGGGTTTTTGGCCATCAAAAAACATTTCCGCCTCAGGATTGTAACGATTCGAAACTGGAAATTCCGATAGGCTACTTCAATATCGAAAAGATCAAGAACAAACTAAAAACCGTTAATCCGAAAGGTACCACTCCGATAGCCGCTTCGCTCGAAGCTGCCGGAGGTGATTTTCCGCCCTGCGATAATTGCAGGAACATCATTATATTAATTACCGACGGAATTGAAGAATGCAGCGGCGACCCCTGCGCGGTTTCATTGGCCTTGCAAAAGAACGGTATTGCGCTCAAGCCTTTTATCATCGGTATCGGAAAAAGCTTTAAAGATGCTTTCGATTGCGTGGGAACTTATTTTGATGCAACCACCGAAAAAGATTTCAGCAATGCCCTCAAAGTGGTGATATCGCAAGCGCTCAATTCTACCACCGCTCAGGTGAATTTGATGGATGCTTACGGAAAATCTACCGAAACCAATGTAGGTATGACCTTCTACGATAATTTTTCGGGGCTTATCAAATATGATTTCGTGCACACGATAAATAATATGGGATTGCCCGATACCCTGATACTCGATCCTTTGCTGGCATATAATATCGTGGTGCATACCATTCCGCCCGTGCATAAGGATAGTGTGGCCATCACACCCGGAAAACATACCACTATTGCTATAGATGCACCGCAAGGCTCTCTGGAATTGAAAGTAGGAGGGAACTACCCTTCGGTAAAAAACCTTTCGTGCATCGTTAGGCAAGCAGGTAAGATGCAAACGCTGAATGTGCAGTCGTTTAATGATAAGACAAAATATATTATCGGCAAATACGATCTGGAAGTGCTGAGCCTGCCGCGTATGCAAGTGAAAGATGTGGAAATACGCCAAAGTTATAATACCACGGTCGAAATACCGATGCCCGGCATAGCTGTGATACAGCCGAGCATGAGAGGGTATGGGGCCATTTATCTGGAAGATAAGAACAAACTCACGATGATATATACCCTGAACGAAAGCGGCGAACAGGAAACCCTGTATATGCTTCCGGGAAACTATCGCGTGATATTCCGTTCGAAAGGTTCAACCCGATCGTTATATACCGTCGAAAAATCGTTTAAAATTGAATCGGGTGCAACTACCCACGTGAATTTTTATTAAATTAAACTCATGAGAAACTATCAGAAAACAGGAGAAAAAGACACCCGTTCGGGCTTCGGCGAAGCTTTGCTCGAACTGGGCAGAACTAACCCCAACGTTGTGGCGCTGTGTGCCGACCTTA
This sequence comes from uncultured Bacteroidales bacterium, assembly GCA_903913285.1. Lineage (GTDB taxonomy): Bacteria > Bacteroidota > Bacteroidia > Bacteroidales > CAIWKO01 > CAIWKO01. The sequence goes on from CAIWKO010000054.1 coordinate 39,371, forward strand.
TCGGTTCGCTGAAAATGGATGCATTCGTGAAAGAATTTCCCGACCGTTTTTTTCAGGTGGGCATAGCCGAAGCCAACATGATAAGCATCGCGGCAGGGATGACCATAGGCGGAAAAATTCCGTTCACAGGAACCTTTGCCAATTTCTCGACGGGCAGGGTTTACGACCAGATCAGACAGGGAGTTGCCTACTCGAACAAAAACGTGAAGATATGTGCCTCGCACGCCGGCATCACATTGGGCGAAGACGGAGCCACGCATCAGATCATGGAAGATATCGGGTTGATGAAGATGCTGCCCAATATGGTGGTGATTAATACCTGCGATTTTAACCAGACCAAAGCAGCCACCAAGGCAATTGCCGACTATATAGGCCCCGTCTATCTGCGTTTCGGCAGGCCTAAGGTGCCCGTGTTCATTCCCGAAGACGAGCCTTTTGTGATCGGAAAAGCCCTGCAACTTACCGAAGGAAAAGATGTGAGCATTTTTGCCACGGGACATCTGGTGTGGAAAGCATTGGAAGCTGTGAATATACTTAAAGAAAAAGGTATTGAGGTCGAACTGATAAACATCCACACCATAAAACCCCTCGACGAGGATGCTATAGTAAATTCGGTGGCTAAAACCCGCTGCGTGGTAACTGCCGAAGAGCACGAGATGAACGGCGGATTGGGCGACAGCATAGCACAATTGCTGGGCAGAAAACTACCTACGCCGCTTGAAATGGTTGCTGTGAACGACAAATTCGGCGAAAGCGGAACCCCCGACGAACTGATGACGAAATACGGTCTGGACACGGTGAACGTGGTGGAGGCCGTGATGAAGGTGATGGGAAGAAAGCGTTAATTTGAAAATGATATAATTATACAATGATATAATGGATTGATGGAATGATGGATGGGTGGAAAGATGGAAAAATACCATGGCTTGTGGCTTATGGCTCTTGGCCAACACCAATCGCAAATCGCTATTCACTAATCGCTAAAACAAATGATACAGCAAGATAATCACGTTGAAATAATATTGTATGTGGCCGATCGGGCGCGCAGCCGCGATTTTTACAAGAGCATACTGGGCTATGACCCGGTGGTGGATGTGCCGGGCATGACGGAGTTTCAACTGAACGAGTTTTGCAAGCTGGGTTTGATGCCCGAGAAAGGCATTGCCAAAATATTGAAAAACAAAACCCAACCTCCCGCATCGGGCAACGGCATACCCCGCTGCGAATTATACTTGATGGTTGACGATCCGGCTCAAAGCATGAAGTTCGCCCTGAAAAACGGGGCTATCGGCGTCAGCAATGCCAAAGTACACGTCTGGAGACACAAGGTTGCTTATGTGCAGGACCCCGACGGACACATTGTGGCGTTTGCGAAAGTTTTGTAGTTGATTTGTTTGTCGTTTGCTGTTTGGTGATTTTTTAATAATAATTTGATTTCTATTCTATTTTCTTTTTATCTTTGAGGATATTTAGGTGTTATGAAAAAAACTTTTGCTTTCATAGTATTCCTGCTTTTATCCGTTTTTCTGTTTTCCCAAACCAACCATGCCCCAACGGCTGTTGATGATTATGCCACTACCACCCGCGGCCATGTTATCGTGAATGTGCTGGCCAATGATTTTGATGTAGATGGGGATTCGATTGCACTATTTTATTGTTATCCAACCCCACATCATGGTACCATAAATATTGTTCAGGGGAAAATTGAATATACTGCCAATAGTAATTATTTAGGTGGAATGGATACTCTAAGATATGTCATTCGCGATTTTGGTCACGACACAACAAAATCTGCTGCCGGTAGGTTGATCCTTATAGTAGATAACACCTTATTTGCTGGCTCGGTTGATATCAATAATATAAATGCTGCTGTAAATGCCAACGGTTCACTATTTTCATATAAAATTCCGAATCATAGTTCAAGTGTTTGGAATTATTACCCAAAATTTGAAGTTCCCAAAGGAAGCGGCAAAAATTCAATGTTTTGCGGAAATTTTTGGATAGGAGGGATTGATAATTCCGATTCTTTGCATGTTGCCGCCCTGATGTATGAATGTGAAGGAAGTGATTTTTGGGCAGGACCTATTTCTAATGTTTATGATTCCGCGTATGATTATAAATATAAAAGGCTGTGGAAAATTACGAAGGCTGATATCGATTATCATATTGCTCATTGCTGGGACGTGAATTATACTCCTATTCAAGCAATACTTGACTGGCCCGGAAACGGAGATGTAAGCAAAGGGCAATCGGCCATAATAGCTCCATTTTACGACCGCAACGGCGATGGTATCTACGATCCAAACTCGGGCGATTATCCTTTGATTAAAGGTGATGAAGCCGTATTTTTCGTGTTTAACGATGATCGATTACCTCATACCGAAACCGGAGGCACCAAACTGGGAGTGGAAGTGCAAGCCATGCTTTATGCATTCGATTGTCCTACCGATTCTGCTTTATGGAACGCCATTTTCGTGAGCTATAAGATCATCAACCGTTCTGCAAATACTTATCACGATGCTTATGTTGGCTTTTTCTCTGATAATGAAATTGGCTATGGTTATGATGATTATGTCGCCTGTGATGTGCAGAGGGGAAGTTTTTACAGTTACAACGGGGTAGATCGTGATGGCTCAGGTTCTTCAATTTCTTATGGTTATTTTCCTCCGGCACAATCGGTAACCGTGTTGGGTGGTCCTTTTATTGATCCCGATGATATTGACAACCCAGCCGGAAATTGCGATGAAGGTATTAACGGATTGAATTTTGGAAATAATATTATTGACGACGAAAGATATGGTTTGAGTTTTTCAGGTATGATTAATGGAACAGGAGGATTTGATGCTATAACGTACCCCTATACTGCGCTTCAATACTATTATTATTTGAAAGGCTATTGGAAAGACGGAGTGCAAAAGCATTATTGGGGCAACGGACATCCGCAAGCCGGCGGAACCGGGCCTGTTTGCAGATATTCGTTTCCCGGTACATCAGACCCCTGCAATTACGGTACATGGGGTGTAGATCCCGGTGGCACCGAACCCTGGACAGAGGAACAAGCCGGCAATTCACCTTATGACAGGCGAAGCCACGGTTCGTCGGGTCCATTCACATTTTATCCCGGTCAGGTGGAATATCTCGATCTGGCTTTTGTGAACGGGCGCAATTTTGCCGATTCGAGCGCCAAAGCTGCCATCCCCGTGATGCAAACGCGCATCGACAGTGTGCGCAGCTATTTTATTAAAGATAAAACACCCTGCGGCGGGCGCTTTTCGGGCTATAAACCGACTGTGGAAACCCCGGGCTTCCTGTATGTGTATCCAAACCCGACCAACGGCAGCATTTGGCTGGAATATGCTCCAGGCAGTTTCACGCACTTTATAATGTTCGATATAATTGGCAATGTTATTATGTCGGGCGCTATCAGCGAAACCCGCAAACATCAGATCGATGTTTCGGCTTTGCGCAGCGGTATGTATTTTTTAAGTGTGGACGACGGTGTGAACATCACGATACGGAAGATCATTAAGGTTGATTAGGTGAAAAAAGATTATTGGTTTGTGGTTTCTGATAAAAATTCCAAATCACAAAAAACAAAACACAAATAAATTCCAAGACTCAATAATCAAATTACAAACGTTGGCATAGGGCGGTTTGGAAATTGATAGTTTTGGAGTTTCGATATTATTTGTTATTTTCTTTTTGTTGTTTGGGCTATTCTAAAGTTCGGTATAGTTGAATCTTGTCTGATTCAATTATGCTGATGCCTGATTTTTCTTTTTTGGCTTCATGCAGCATGGCTTTAGCGACGAGCGAAGCTTCCACTCCGCGATATTTCGACAGTTTGCCGATAAACATAAATCCCAAAGCTTTCATAACGGCTTTGCCCACCTGTTCGCCAAAGCGATGTTCCTCACGGTGGCCCATCAGCATTGAGGGGCGGAAAATAACAAGCGACGGAAACACCAGCATGCCCAAACTTTCTTCAACCTTGCCTTTGGTGCGCAGATAGAAGTTTTGCGAGTTTTTGTTGGCTCCCATCGACGAGATGTAGAGAAACTTTTCAACCTGCGAGCGTTCGGCAATGCGGGCTACCGAAATTACGTAGTCGTGGTCGATACGGGTGAAATTTTCCCGGCTTCCGGCTTTTTTTATGGTGGTGCCCAGGCAACAAAACACGTGTTGAGCTGTGATGCATTCGGTTTCGCTGATGCGGCCGAAATCAACGATCTTTTCGGTGAGTTTGGGATGCACTATGCCGCACGATCTGCGAACCCAAATTTCGACGGAGCCATAGGCCTCGTCATTGAGCAATTGAATTAAACATTGATTGCCGCACAAACCGGTTGCGCCTATCACTAATGCTTTTAAGGGTTTTTGCATGATTATTTTTTATCAGGGCATCGTTTTTCGAAAAGTTTGCAGATCTTTTCGCAAACCGAGTCTGGTGTGTCGCTGTTGTCGATCTTTACAATGTGGGTTGATAGTTTGTAGCTGGGTTCGCGTTTCGACAGCAGGCAGTTAATCATTTTATTCAGGTCTTCGTCGCCGGCTATCAGGGGGCGCAGTACGGTATTATCTTTCAACCGTTCGAAAAGCAATTCGGGAGTACATTTTAAATAAATAGTGATACCCATGGTGTTCATCAGGCTCATATTATCCGAAAAAATGGGCATTCCGCCCCCGGTAGCAATAATGGCGTTGTTGGTATGCACCTTGATATGCAGCAAGGCGTCGCGCTCAAGTTTGCGGAACACGGCTTCGCCATCGGTGCCATAAACCGAGACGATGCTTTTTCCGCATTGGGCTTCAACCATTTTATCTGTATCAACAAAATCCCATCCGAGCTTATCGGCCACCATTTTGCCAACGGTGCTTTTGCCGCTTCCCATAAATCCGACAAGGAAAAACTTCATACACTACTTTTTGATGATGCAAATTAAAGCATTTAAATGTATATATGCAAGAAAATTCTTCATTACTTTTAGTTTAAGATTATCAAATCATCCTGTTACGTATCGCCACAACTGCTAAAGTTGTATATTTAGCTGCAAAAAACAGTGGAGAAGGCTGCAGAAATTTTTATACATATTGTTTGTATGACGAAAGTATTATTTGTAAATTTACTGCCTTAATTGCAGATATGTTCTTTGCATGTTGTAGAAATTGAAAGGGTGTGCTGAAATACGTACTTGCCGATCCTGAAATTGAAGAAAGCGTTTGTCGATCTCAGGGTTGTTCCCCGCACATAGAGGGACGTCCCCCTATGATAGAGGGACAACCCTCCGATGTAGAGGGACAACCATGAGCAACAGAGGGATGCCCCCCTGATATAGAGGGACGACCATGAGTAATAGGGGGACGCCCCTCCGGAACAGGGGGACGCCCCCCTGCAACTGGGGGGAGTCCCCTCGGAGCTGGGGGGAATTTCTGAGCGCAAGAAACTGTTCGGAAAATGTTGCGTTTGCTGCAACATAAAATTATACCATCATCGCGCCTGTCCGTTTCATGAATAACATTAATACAGCGCACAGCAAAAGTATATTGTTGCACGTTGTAGAACCATAACAGCTATTAAAATGAAAAAATAATAATTGTAAAATCTTTTAAAGCGATACATCATGGCATCAAAAGATTATATTCCTCATAAAGATAGATTATTCCACATTTGGCAGGACAATTTTGTGAATGGCGTTAACGAAAATTATGCCAGTTGGGATTTGCCCGCGCGTGCCGCAACCGAATGGACGCTGCTCACCGCCACTCCCGGCACCAAGAAAATGCGTTGGGATGCTGCGTGGGCAAACGTCAGTACAAATAACTTTACACGTTCGCAAAATGTTGAAATGAACGATGCCCGCCGGGAATATGAAAGCGGTTTCAGAACATCGGACAGCGACACAAGTTTGCGTTTGTTTATTAAACGTTATTTGCGCAACAATCCTTTGGTGACCAACGGGCAAAGAATTCAAATGGGCATAACAATTCCCGATGAAGATAAAAGTGGTCCGTTAGATAAAAACGCACTCATCGACCTGTGGGGACTCGTGCGCAGTGTGGATCATTTGGTGCATCTGATTCAGGTAACAGTTCCGGGTCGCCGGAGCAGGGCGAAAGGCAGGGGAGTTAAAGACATACAGGTTTTTATGGCCATCACACCTGCCAGTCAAACAGCATCGCCTTCTTTAAGTTCCTTTGCCTATATTGGTGTTGTGAAGCGCGGCCTGATGATTCAACTGTTCAGCGAGGATCAGGTAGGCATGCGTGCACATTATTATGCCCGTTTCAGGTTTGAAGGCAAAATAGACTCTTATGGCCCACCCAGTTCGTATTGGAGTTGCATAATCATGTAAAAAATGAGAAATAACATTACTTTTCTGTCCGAAATTTATGTAAATCGGGAATAAAATGAAATTTTTCAAATTCCTGATTACAGATTGGTTTCTTTTTATTTTTAAACCAAACAACAAACCGATAGAGCTAAGCCTGAAAAGGCGCATAGCCGGTTTTGCTTTTTATTTGGTTTTCTTTTTTCTAATTTATTATTCTCTTGAGAACACTGCCCACACTCTTTTGAATAAGCTATGGCTCATTAAAATCATTCCATTTCCCATAACGTATCGATACGAAATATTAGCCAGTGGTTTCTGGATTCTTGTGATTATTGGCCCTATATTGGAAGAATTGATGTTTCGCTTGAGTTTACGTGCAAAACCTTATTTTCTTGCCATTTCATTAACCCTGATTTTTTTCTTTTGTATAGATGCGTTTTTCGATGTAAAAATCTTCTTCAACTGGAAATATACTTTGGAAAATGCAGCGCTGATGATTTTGATTGCAGCAATATTGACTGTAGTTATAAACTTTTTTCGGATACCTTTTGAGAAATTCTGGAACAAATATTTTGTGCTGATATTTTATCTGTCCGCATTACTCTTTGGTTACATGCATCTGAATAATTATTTTGTAATTCACTATTCGGTTGTGCTGTTGAGTCCGGTTTTTATTTTCCCGAAGATAATTGTGGGATTGAATTTTGGATTTCTACGGATGCGCTATGGAATAATTTTTTCCATATTGACCCACATGAGTTTCAATCTGGTTCCTTATTTGATTTACCTGCATTATATGAAATAACAAAAGAAGATAAAGTAATTAAAACCCAAACAATGTACCACTATTCATTGAACAAGATCGACCCCCTTGAACGCTTATATGTTAAGGAAGTTCTCGACAACGGTTTCAGGGCTTCGAAAAAGAACGTTTTCGTTCGGCGGCTCGAGCAGGAGTTTGCCAAAACCTTTGGTGTTGATTATGCCATTGCCCTTGCCAACTGCACCTGTGCCGTGCACACGGCGCTGGCTGCTCTGGGTGTTGGCCCCGGCGACGAGGTTATCGTGCCGGCTTTAACCATGTCGAGTCCTGCCATGGCAGTGCTTCACAACAATTCCATTCCCGTGTTTGCCGATGTGGATGCCGAAACTTTTAATATCGATGCCGGATCGGTGCGACGGTGCATCACACCTCGCACCAAAGCCATCATTTCGGTGGCGCTTTATGGTTTGCCACCCGATTATGATGCCCTGCTGGCTTTGTGCGACGAATTTCATCTTTATTTGATAGAAGACAATGCCCAATGCATCAACGGCACCTATAAAGGCAGGGTAGTGGGCAGTTTCGGACATTTTGCCTGCTACAGCTTTCAGGGAAGCAAACACCTCACGGCCGGCGAAGGCGGCATGCTGATAACCCGCGACGCTCAACTGGCCGAAAAAGCACGCAAATTCAGCGGGCTGGGTTTTGCCGGACTCACCGCCACGGGCAACACAACCGGGCGCGGCGAATTGCAGAAACCAGCTTTTGAACGTCATCTCACCTACGGCTTCAACTATAAAATGCCCGAACTATGCGCCGCGGTGGCTTTGGCTCAAATGCAGCGTTCTTCTGAACTGATACGTTTGCGCAAACAATCGGGTGGTCTGTATAACCTTATTATGTTCAACTGCGAAATTGCAAAAGAACAAGCGCGAACTATGGATTACGAAAACTGCTATTGGACCTATGCCATACAATTGCAAACCACCCAACCCGGAAAAGATTGGTCGCGTTTTAAAAAACTCTTTATCAAAAACGGTGGAGAGGCTTTTTATGGAGCATGGCAACTTACATACAACGAACCGTTATTCAGAAACGAGGTTCAGCACCAAAAAGGCGTGTGGCAGCGCTATCAAAAGGGGCTGTGCCCCACGGCCGAATATCTGCAGCCCCGCATGATACAATTGAAAACAAATTATTTATCGCATGACGAGATAGAAGATCAAGCGTCGGCATTGGCGCTTACCCTAAAGCAAATTAAGAAATCAAAAACATAATACTTTATCGGTGTTTGATTGTTGGTTACTTTGTTAATTTCCCGAGTTAATATTGAGCACCCATGTTTTTAAAAATGTTATTTTTGTGGAAAATAGTAACATACTTCCGCAATTCGACGCATGGAAAAAAGCTCAACATCAAGGATCAAGCAGTTTCGTAAAGATCACGGAAGGATCATTGAGAATTTCTTTTCCTTATCGGTTCTGAACGGCATTTCATTCCTGTTTCCGCTCATCACCATTCCATATCTCACGCGGGTTTTGGGTGTCGAGAAATTCGGCCTGTGGTCTTTTGCCTTCGCCATTATTCAATATTTCATCATCTTCACCAGCTTTGGTTTTGCCTATTCGGCCACGCAGCAAATATCCGTTAACCAAACCAATCGCCGCAAAATATCCGATATCTTTTCGGCTGTCATCACCGTCAAACTGATGATCTCTGTATTGTGTTGGTTCGTGCTAATGGCGCTCATATTGTTCACTGACCAGTTCCGCCGCGATTATCTCATCTTCATCTATTCGTTCGGCATGGTGATAGGCGATGCGCTGGTGCCGGTGTGGTTGTTTCAGGGCATGGAAAAAATGAAATTCATCACCATAGTAAATTTTGCTTCCAAACTGGTGTTCACCGTGCTCATCTTTGTTTTTGTCCGCTCCGAAGCCGACCTGCTGATCGTGCCCATATTCAATACACTCGGCTTTCTGATAGCGGGTATCATAAGTTTTGTGATCGCCTACCGCATCTTCAAACTAAAACTCGTATGGCCCAAGTTAAGCGAGATCAAAATACAGATGAAAGAAGCCTGGCCCATATTTGTATCAACATTCAGCATCAACCTCTATCGCTATGCCAATGTGCCTTTGCTCGGTTTTTTAACCAACATGACCATGGTAGGCTATTATGCTTCGGCCGAAAAAGTGATAAAAGGGGTGCAGTCGCTCATCACTCCCCTGTCGGATGCATTGTTCCCATACATGAGCCGGCGGTTTGCCGCAGACAGTGCAGGTCAGAACGTGGGCTTTTTGTATCGCCTCGGCAAAAAATATTTTGTGGTGCTGACGGCAATATCAGCAGTGTTTTTGCTTTTTGCCAAACCCATAGTCACCGTATTCCTGGGGCATAAATTTGTCGATTCCATTCCCGACATACAAATTATGAGTTTCGTGGTACTGTTTGGCGGGATGAACTATTTTCTGGGCATCATCGGTTTGGTGAACATGGGCTACAAAAAGAAGTTTATGGTTTTTGTTGCCATCACGGGATTGATCAGTATCATAAACCTCGTGTGGCTTATTTATTATTTTGCCGATCAGGGCGCCTCGGCTTCGATGCTCATCAGCGAAATGTTGCTGTTCATCATGCTGGCGGTTTTTGTGTTCAAACTAAAAAAGGCGCATGAATAACGAACGCAATAATCCGATCACCCAGGAGCATATCGCCATCGTTATCCTCAACTGGAACGGATACGAAGATACACTTGAATGTTTGCAGAGCCTTGCACTATGCACCTATAATAACTTCGAGATCATTCTGGTTGATAATGCTTCACAGGATAATTCTGTGGCGATCATTAAAGAGCGCCTACACCAACACAATGCTGATGCTTCGCTACGAAAGTTCTGTTTTGAAGAAGAAAACCGAGACGAGAGTTCAATCAAGGTTACTTTTATTGAAAATGCCGAGAACCTTGGTTTTGCCATTGGAAACAATATTGGCATCGCTAAGGCTCTTGAACTTGATGCCGGATACATACTCCTTTTAAATAACGACACCACGGTCGCCCCCGATTTTTTGATGCAATTGATCAGCTTTTTTCGGGCACATCCTGATTATTCGGTTGCAACGCCGCAAATACGCTATTTCGACAAACCCGATATGATCTGGAATTGCGGAGGCAGGCTCACCGCTTCCGGCTCGCGTAAATATTTCTTCGACGATAAAGCTTTTTCGCAACTGCCGGACAAAAGTTTTCTGAACATAAGTTTTATCACGGGTTGCGCCCTGATGGCAAAAGCCGGAGTGTTCAAAACCCATGGCTTGCTTTCCGATGCGTTCTTTTTCGGAGAGGAAGACTACGAGTTTTCGTTGCGGATGAAGAAAAACCGTGTAAAAGTTGCCTGTGTGCTGCCTTCGGTGATCTACCATAAGGTAAATTCGTCCATTTCAAAAGCGTCTGACAGTGCCATCGGCAAAATGTATATCCACTATCTCAACCGCTATATCAACCTGAGGAGTTATATGCCTGCATGGAAATGGAAACTATGGCGGCGTGTTTATTTCCTGTATATTTTTGCCTTGCTGAAACACCGCCACAAAATAAAATGCACCACCATACGGAATTTTAAGAAAAGTTTGTTCAGGAATTCATCCGCGATGAGCGGAGTGAATAAGCAGACTTTTGAGAACTATATTCATGCTGATTTTAACGAATCTGAAACTATAACCAATGTTTAGATTGAACAGAACCGGAAAGATCGCTTTAACATGCATTTTGATCGTGCTTGCTTTTGGTATTGAATACTTTTTTCTTTTAAATCCATCAAATACCATCATTATTGGTTTACCAAGTCAAAATATTCCGGACTATATTCCCGATACTTCTGCATCAAAATTCCCAACATGGATTTGGTATCCCGGAGATTTTGAACTCCAGCTCCACAATAAAGTCTCCATTCGCAGAACTCAGAAAGGAATTCCCGTTCCGCCTAATATCAGGATGGATAATTATTATCAGAATGTTCAGTTCAAAAAGGACTTTTTACTAAAAAATACTGATACTGTTGAGATTTTTGCAGAAGGAATTTTTAATGTTCAGCTCGACGAAAACTATCTTTATAACAATTTTAAAACATTGGTTATTCCGGCCGGAAAACATTCGCTGTTGATCTCTGTTTATAATGATCTGTCGGTTCCAACCATTTTTGTAAAAGGAAAACAGCTTAATTCCGATACTTCATGGAGTGTCTCGTGCTACGATAAAAAATGGGTTAAAGCGGGCTATTGGAATTTTAATGCCGGGGACAAATTGCCTTCAAAGTTCAAACTCCCGACAACCGAGGAGCAGGCATATAAATATACTATTTCACCTGCGAATTTTTTTGTTGATTTTGGAAAAGAAACCTTTGGATATCTGAAAATTAAAAAGAGAAGCGGAAAAGGTAAAGTTCGGATAAATTATGGTGAATCGTTAGAAGAAGCCAACTCCGGTGATTGCGAAACTTCAGATGAAATTGATTTCGCAAATACAACTTCAGAGGTATATGTAAATCCGGCTTCCCGGGCTTTTCGTTATGTGAATTTAAAATTGGATAAAAACATTACTATTGATAGTGTTTCTGTTTTTTATGAATATTTGCCGGAGCAAAAAATAGGGAAATTTGAATCTTCGAGCGAAAAACTCAATAAAATATGGAATGTTGCAGCTTATACACTCGAATTAAACACCCGGGAATTCTTTCTCGATGGAATAAAACGCGACCGGTGGGTTTGGTCGGGCGATGCCACTGAGTGCTATCTTATGAACTATTATCTGTATTTTGATAAAGAAATAAATAAAAGAACCATAATAGCTTTGCGGGGAAAAGACCCTGTTGATACGCATATTAACACTATTCTCGATTATTCTTTTTATTGGTTCAATGGTATCTATGATTATTATCAATACACCGGTGATATTGGTTTTGTGAAGCAAATTTATCCCAAAATGGTTACTTTAATGGACTTTTGTATTAACCGGCGCAATCCGTCCGGATTTGTTGAAGGACTAAAAGATGATTGGGTTTTTATTGATTGGGCAAAGATGGATAAAACCGGCGAATTAAGCGTGGAACAGATATTGTTTTGCAAAGCCTTAGAATCAACGGCTTATTTTTCTGATTTGTTAAACGATAAAGAAAACAGTAAAAAGTATTCAGATCTTTCCGTTAATTTGAAAGAAAAGATCAATACTGTGTTTTGGAGTGCTTCTAAAAATTGTTATATGCATTCGCGAAAAGGAAATACGATTAGTCCTGATATAACCCGATATTCGAATATTTTTGCGGTTTTATATAATTATGCAAATAGCTCACAGAAAAGTTCCATATGCAAGAATGTATTGATGAATGATAATATCCTCAAGATTACTACTCCTTACATGAAATTCTATGAACTTTCAGCTATAGCAGAATGTGGACAATACGATAAAGTTATCAGTGATATAGAGAATTATTGGGGCGGTATGTTGGACATGGGAGCAACCACTTTTTGGGAATCATACAATCCTGAGGAAAAAGGATTGCAGCATTATTCGAATGGATATCCCGACCGACCTTTTGCTAAAAGTCTATGCCATGCATGGTCAGCCAGCCCCATCTATTTGCTTGGAAGATATTTTTTGGGAGTAAACCCGACTGCACCCGGGTATGCAAAATTTAATATCGAACCGCACTTGGCGAAATTGGAATATATTAAAGGGACAGTACCAATGCCAAATGGAATTGCAGAAATTTACATGGATAAAAATAAGATCAAGATAAAAACAAATTGTAGTGGAGGAACTTTATCATTTGATAGCAGAACTAAGCCTGAGAGCAACTTTGGTACGGTTAGCAACATTTCGGAAAATAAGTACAGTCTTGCCATTGAAAAGAATAAAGAATATTTGATAAAATTCCAAAACACCGAACAGTGAAAATGACTATTTTTATAAAATCTGAAATAAATTTCCAAAAACTGAATTGACGCAATGAGCCTCGAAAAAACCAGAATAGGAGTAAGTGAAATTCATGTCTTTTTTACCATGTTTTTGGCAAGCATTATCCCTTTCAACAAGGTTTTTATTACGTATTCAATAACTTTATGGATCATCAGCGCCATTGTGCTTATGATAGTAAGAAAAGATTCGGCCAGCAGTTTTAAACTTGATTTCGGGTTTGTTTTAAGCATGTTGATATATCTGATCTTTGTAGTGGGAGTATTTTATTCACAAAACAAACCCTCTGCCTTGTTCGACATACAGGTAAAATTATCGATGTTGGTAATACCTCCTGTAATGTATTTATTGCGCGATTTTTATAAGAGATATTTCAATTATATACTGGTGGTATTTGTTATTGCCAATATCATTGCAGGCTTGATTTGCCTGGCTTTTGCATTTTATCATTCGTTTCATTATAACAATGGTTCGCTCATCTTCAATAGTAATGTGCCCGGCATCTATCCTGACCTAAACACAAAACCCCCAAACTATTTTTTCTACACTAATTTTTCGGTATTTAAACATCCTGCCTATTTTTCGATGTATTTGGTTCTTTGTGTTTTTATTGTGTTCTATTTTTTGCGCAATTCATTCTCTTTTTTTAATTCCAGAGTCAAGAACATCATAACTTACTATTCCGTAATTATATTCCTGGTCATAATAATCTTTTTTCTGGAATCGAAAGCTGCATATGTTTCATTATTGTTATTGACTCTTATCTTTAGCATCGGATATGTGGTGAAAGAAAAAAAATGGATATGGGGTATTGCTATCATATCAGCCATAATTGTTATTAGTGTGATAGGTTTCAAACAGAATTCGCGATTCTATTATATAAGCTCCGCACTAAAGAACAAAGATGGCTTTATGACTGCCATTCAAAACAAAGATTATAAAGTGCTTATCGATTCGTATGGTATCGACAGAATACCGATTTGGATGATAGCGGGTGAGATAATAAATGAGAATTTATGGATAGGTGTTGGTTCAGGTGATGTGTCCGACAGATTGATGGAGAAATACAAGTTTTATAAACTTCAAACCCTCGAAAATAACCGATACAATACTCACAACCAATATCTGGAAACATTTGTGGCTCTTGGATTGATTGGCTTTCTGATCTTTATGGCATGGTTGTTTTATCCCTTGTTCTGTAAAAAGAATTTTACGAAGGAGCGCTTCCTGATATTGATTTTCTCAGGTATTTTGATCCTGAATTTTATGTTTGAAGCGGCACTAAATACAATTTCGGGCATAATATACGTGGCCTTCTTTTATAGTTTTTTATTGTTTGTTTCAGTTGACAGGTCTGTTTCAAAATAAATCGGGCTTTGTTTATAAGGTTTATTATTTGTTATTTTGCAAAAAGAAACGAATAAAATAGCATTATGTTAAATCTGGCACTTCTTCTGATTCTCATTGCTGAAGTGTTTTTTTTTACGCATTTTGACAAGAAGATATTCGGGAATTATTTCTCGCCTGTAGTTATTTTGTCGTATCCTATTATTTTAATTCTTGCATTGGCTATTGTTTTTAGTACGGCCCTGGATTTTTTGCCTGTAAACAATTCAGTATTGTTGTTGTGCATTGTTGGGGTCTTTTTTTTCTGGTTTGGTAGTTTCTTTTGGAGTGTAATAATCCCTTCTAAAGTAATAAATAATGTTGCCGAAAGATTTAAGGACCCGCATATTGAAGTTTCTGCCAACTTGAAAAAAGTATTTCAGGTTTTTGCCTGGGTGGTAATATCAATAATGTTGTTTTCGTTCTACAAAACCTACCGTTCGTTCGGAAATATTTCTGCTGTCGGTTCGGATGAGTTTTCATCCGATTACGGCGGACACGGCGCTACCGGGCATATTTTGGGTTTGGCGATACCCTTGCTTATATTCTTTATAAGCATCGCTAAAAAGAAAGATTATTTGACATTGCTGACTATAGTATTTCTGGTTTTTCTGTTGCTGTTATATCGTGTCAAAACCTGGTTGTACATCCCGTTAATTGGAGGCGTTCTCTTACGATATTATAATTTACGCAAGTTCAGGATCCGGATATTTCCGATACTGATTTCGGTACTGATCGTGGTCTTACTTTTTTTGCTTTCTTATGCGTTTTCGGTTAAAGCCGATAATTATACTTTTTGGGAAAAAGTGCTGATGCTGTTAAAACATTTAACGGGCTATATTTTTGCCGGGGTATTGGGGTTTGGCGAACATATAAAACATAATTTCCCGATAGGGGAAAGCCCGAAGGGTTTATTTATGCCGTACATTAATTTGTATAATGTTATCACCGGACATCAGGTTACTGGTGTTGTAAGTCCTTACCATGTTTTTATTGACAGGCGTTGTCTCGAAGATGTGAATGTAAAAACCTTTTTCGGAACAATTCTGATCAACGGAGGCTATTTTATTGGGATTTTATATACCCTTATAATGAGTATAATCCTCTATTTTATCTGGATCGTGGCCTCCGTAACAAAAAACTATTGGTTTGTAATTTTGTATATCTTTTTCGCTGCTGCATTGGTTCTGGGTTGGTTCGATTTCTACTACAACCAATTACCCTTTCTCGAATTACCTGCCTACATGATAATATTTATTATTCTCACGAATAAAAAACCAAAGATTCAGGTATGAAAATAATGATACTAGCTAATGCTGACAGCATTCATACCAGAAAGTGGGTCATTTCTTTATGCGATAGAGGGGTTGATATCGTGCTTTTTAGTTTGAATCGGATTAATACTGAATTTTATGGCGGACTAAAAGGCTTTAAAGGATATTCATTTGGAAGGAGTGGCGACTTAAGCAAAATTGATAATAAAACAAAAAAGTTAAGCTATCTGACGGCAGTATCAAGAATTAAAAAGATAATTTCAAACGAAAAACCTGATATTCTTCATGCTCATTATGCTTCGAGCTACGGATTACTGGGTGCTTTATGCAAATTCCATCCTTATGTTATTTCCGTTTGGGGCAGCGATGTTTTTGATTTTCCCCGTAGCTCGGCTCTTGCAAAAAGACTATTAAAATACAGCCTGTCGAAAGCCGACCGTATTTTATCAACAAGCCATGCTATGGCTGAAGAGACTAAAAAATATTGTAAAAAAAGCGTAATAGTAACCCCGTTTGGCATTGACTCTGATATTTTCTTTAAGAAAAAAATGAAAACATTATTCCAAGAGAATGATGTTGTCGTTGGAACCATTAAAACTCTAGAGAAGGTATACGGTATCGAGTATTTGATAGAGGCATTTGCTCTGGTTGCTGATAAACTAACTGATCTTAGTCTGAAGCTGTTGATTGTGGGTTCAGGTAGTTGCGAACATGAACTTAAGAACAGGGTCCGTGAGTTGGGAATTGAAGATCGTGTGTTGTTTACCGGTCAGGTTGATCATTCTTTAATTCCTGAATATTATAATAACATAGACATTTTTGTGGTATCTTCGTTACGTGAAAGTTTTGGAGTTGCTGTTCTGGAAGCTTCAGCCTGCGAGGTGCCGGTAATAGTTACAGAAACAGGCGGTTTGCCCGAAGTGGTTGAAAAGAATGTAACGGGCTTTGTTGTTCCGGTCATGAATTCCGAAGAAATTGCTAGGGCTATAGAAACACTTGCTCTGGATGAAAAACTCCGAACTGAAATGGGAGTAAAAGGAAGAAAAAGAGTGGAAGAATTCTACAACTGGAATAATAACGTACAATTGATGATTACAATTTACGATGATATAATTTCAAAAAAATGAATCTAAAATTTAAAAACATTTTAATTCTGGCTCCACATACCGACGATGGAGAGTTCGGCTGTGGAGGTTCAATAGCAAAGCTGATCGAAGAAGGCGCCAATGTGTATTATGCTGCCTTTTCTCTTTCCGAAGAGTCGGTGCCTGACGTTTATCCGAGAAACATATTAGAATCGGAAGTGAAGGAAGCAACCAAATCGCTGGGCATACCCCCTGCAAACTTGCTTATATACAGATATAAGGTGCGGCATTTTGCATACCATCGTCAGGAAATTCTTGAGGATTTGGTTCAGTTGAATAAAAAGATCAACCCAGATCTTGTTTTTATGCCGTGTCTTCACGATCTGCATCAGGACCATAGCACTATTGCCTATGAAGGACTCCGTGCTTTTAAAAAGACAAGCATCCTGGCCTATGAAATACCATGGAATAATCTTAATTTTGCAACCCAGTGCTTTTTCAAACTCGACGAACGCCACATGGTGAAAAAAATCGAAGCTCTGGATAAGTATAATTCTCAGAAAGGACGCTATTATGCTTCGGAAGAATTTATCAGAAGTTTGTCGAGAACACGAGGCACACAGATCGGATGCGAATACGCAGAAGTTTTTGAGGTGTTGAGATGGATAATGAACTAAAAAAGTAGATACTAATAAAAAGAGTCGTTTATGAAGATAATTACAGGAGCATCAAGAGGTATAGGTAAATATTTATTCGAAAAATTTCAAAGCCAGGGCGAAGTTGTTTATGGAACATTTCTTACAACCGAACCGGACCCTAAAAATTCGGAATTAATTGCAAAAGTTGATATTTCAAATCATGCTGAAGTCGTAAAATGGGTAAATTCAATAAAATTTGAAGAAAAAATTGAATTGATTAATTGCGCAGCAACAAATTATAATGCTTTTGCACATAAAGCAGATCCTGTAAAATGGAAAAATACGATCGAAGTTAACCTGGTTGGTACTTTTAACGTTATCAATGCCATTTTGCCTGAGATGCGAAAAAATAATTACGGACGTATAATTAATTTTTCGTCTGTTGTAGCAAAAATGGGAGTTGCCGGAACAAGTGCTTATGCTGCTTCCAAGGCTGCATTGTGGGGTTTATCAAAGAGCATTGCAGTTGAAAATGCTTCAAAGGGGATCACAATAAACTCTTTGAACCTAGGATATTTTGATATCGGAATGATTAGTGATGTGCCTGCTGAGATACAGGAAAAGATCAAGGAAAAAATTCCCGCAAATTGTTTTGGCGACCCGATTAATATTTATAACGCTGTTAATTTTATTATTTCATCAGATTATATTAACGGCGAAAGTGTGAATATTAATGGCTGTATAATTTAACTTCTGTTCCATGATATACGAAGACGGTAAAAAGAATATAAAAATTGTAGCTGATTCGATCGAAATTGGCAAGAATGTTCATTTAGGAAATAATATTTCTGTTGCGCTGAAAGGCAAATTCAGCGTGGGCGATTTTAGCTATCTGGGTAATGATATTCATATCCGGGGCAATAATGTTGCTATCGGCAAACATTTATTTCATTCGTCCGGCTTGCGTATCGGTGGCGGCGGTCGTCAACATCCCAATGCAAATATCACAATAGGCGACAGATGTACCATTCACAATAACTTTATTAACGTATGCGAACCGGTGATTCTGGGTGATGATGTCGGTTTATCTCCCGAAACCTCATTTCTCACTCATGGCTATTGGATGTCTGTTCTCGATGGTTTTCCGGCTATGTTCTCGGGAATTAAAATCGGGAATGGAGTTATTATTGGCTACAGAAGTCTGATCATGATGGGTGTGAGCATTGCCGATTATTCGGTTATAGGGGCTCAAAGCGTTGTGACCAAAACGATCAGTCAAAAAGGTGTGTATGCTGGTTCACCGGCAAAGTTCATTAAAGAGATCATTCCGTTAACTCCGGACCAAAAGGCACTAAAACTCCAGCAGATCATCGACAGCTATTTGCCGATTGCAAGGTATCATGACATTGTGCCGAAGATAATTATTGAATACCCGTTTGTTCAGATGAATGATTTTAAATTTAATGCAGAAACGTTTGAATATTGGGGAGACGAAAGTATTGAAACCGATGATTTGCGCGATTATATTCGTAAATGGGGTATACGAATCTATACCGAAAGACCATTTGTGAGCAAATTCAGTTTCTGATAAATAAATATTTATGCAGCAACAACCAATGGTTTCTGTTATCATTGCATGCAGAAACGAAGAAGTGTGGATCGGAAAATGTATCGAATCGATAATTAAGAATAATTATCCGAAAGATTCATTGGAGTTGTTTGTTGTCGATGGTTTAAGTACCGATAAAACTGTTGAAATTGCACAAAGTTATCAGAAGAAACACGCTTTTATCAAAATTCTGAAAAACGAGAAGAGGATATTTCCGGCAGCTGTTAATTTAGCTTACAAAAACTCTCTTGGCGAAGTAATAATAATTTTGGGAGCACATGCCGAATATTCTGAAAATTATATTGCTGATAATGTTAAAGCTCTTTTCTCTTATAAAGTTGACAATGTAGGTGGTCTGGTCGAGCAGATCTGGCCGGTTAAAAACGTTACCGGCAAAGCGATCACTATGGTTCTTTCTTCAAAATTTGGAATTGGTGGTGCCAAATATCGTACAGGTACCGACAAGCCTGTATTGGTAACAACTGTTTTCGGTGGTTGCTATCGCAGGGATGTATTTGAACGTATCGGACTTTTTAACGAAGATTTGACCAGTTCATCTGATATTGATTTCAATACAAGGCTAAAGAAAATTGGAGGAAAAACACTTCTGATTCCTGATATAAAGGTGTATTATCACTATGCAGAAACCAATTTCGCTAAATTCATCAAAAACAATTTCCGAAACGGTTTCTGGACCATCAACCCTTTAAAATTTGTCGATCACATTCCGGTTACTATCCGTCATCTGATCCCTTTGATCTTTGTTTCTGGAATTATTGGTGCGCTCTTGATGTCAATTCTCTCCGTTTATTTTCTCTGGATACTATTGGCAGTTATGAGTATCTATTTGCTTGCCTCATTCTCCTTTTCTTTCAGATATATTAAGATCGGACTTCGCTATGTGTTTTTGTTGCCTTTCTTCTTTTTTTCCTTGCATTTTTCTTATGGTTTGGGTTCATTTGTTGCAATGATAAAAGTTTTGTTCAGCAAAAACTTTTATAAGATCAGGTTCTCAAAAAAACAAATCGGATGACAGGAACTTATAACATCTTTTTAATATGAAGCGGATCTTCGATTTATTCTTTAGCCATCTGGCACTGTTGATATTTTTACCATTCTTTCTGGTAATAGCCTTGATCATAAAGCTACACGATTTCGGCCCTGTTTTTTATAAAGCACCAAGAGTTGGCTTGAACGGGAAACTATTCAAGATGTATAAATTCAGAACAATGGTTGTGAACGCCGATCAGATAGGTGGGTCTTCTACCACTAGTTCTGATTCTCGTATCACTGGTATTGGTTGTTTTTTGCGCAAATATAAACTCGATGAATTGCCGCAGTTAATCAATGTTTTTATCGGTAACATGAGTATTGTGGGTCCCAGACCTGAAGTAAAACATTTTACCGATTTGTTTACCGAAGAAGAAAAAGCAATTTTGTCTGTGAAACCCGGTATTACGGATTTTGCATCCGTTTGGAATTCCGATGAAGGAACAATTCTTGAAGGAGCAGAAGATCCCGATAAAGCATACATGGAACTGATATGGCCCGAAAAGAAGCGGCTGCAGTTGAAATACGTTCGCGAGCATTCTTTTTGGGTGGATATTAAAATTGTTTTTTTAACTTTGCAGGCTGTTGTAAGAAATTAACTCCAAACTCAAGCCGCTTTTATTTGATGACGTATTCCAAAGATTTTTTAGAAAAGCTATACCGGATGATGCTTCGCATCAGAATGTGTGAAGAAAGCCTTGTCGATCCGATATTAAAAGGAGAGATACGTTGTCCTGTTCATCTGTATTCGGGTCAGGAAGCTGTTGCCACAGGTATTGGGGCTGCTCTTGAACAAAAAGACTTTATTTTCGGTAACCATCGTTCCCACGGTCATTATCTGGCTAAAGGCGGCGATATGGCTGCCATGGTTGCTGAGATTTACGGAAAGGAAACCGGCTGTTCAAGAGGCAGAGGCGGCTCCATGCATCTGATCGCACCCGAAAATGGTGTGATGGGAATAGTACCAATAGTTTCAGGAACTATTTCGCTCGCTTTGGGAGCTGCTTTATCCATTAAAATTAAAAAAGAAGATAAGGTTACCGTGAGCTTTTTCGGCGACGGTGCCACCGGCGAAGGTGTTTTGTATGAATCTCTGAATTTTGCAGCACTCAAAAAACTACCTATCATCTTTGCCTGCGAAAACAATTTGTATTCAACCCATTTACCCATAAACGAAATTCGTACCAACCGTAATATTTTCAATATTGCTAATCCTTTCGAAATAGAAACCTTTAGGGTTGACGGAAACAATGTTCTGGAAGTCTACGAAACTGCGAAAAAAGCTGTGGAGCATTGCCGCAATGGTAAAGGCCCTGTATTTATTGAATTCTTAACCTATCGCTTCCGTGGTCACGTTGGTCCCGACGATAATATTCAGGGCTCGCATACCGATATTCGCCCGAAAGAAGAGATAGAAGCCTGGTTAAAAAGAGATCCCTTGATTCTTTTCAAAGCCTACCTTACAGAAAACAATATTTCGACCGGTAGCGATTTAGAGTTGATTCACCAACAGGTTGAAACCGAAGTTATCGCTGCAAACGATTTTGCTAAAAACAGTCCTAAACCCGATAAAGAAGATCTTTGTAACTATGTGTTCAAATAGCAGAAAACTAAATTTTGGGTTAGCCATAAACGAAGCTATCCACCAAATGATGGAAGCTGACGAAAGCGTTTTTCTTATCGGTCAGGGTGTAAAGAGCCCCTGGTATGTGGGTAATACCTGCAACGGATTGGTTCAACGTTTTGGCGAAGACAGGGTTATCGATACGCCCGTTTCCGAAAATGCCATCACAGGTGCGGCTGTCGGCGCATCAATAGCAGGAATGAAAGCCATCGTGGTTCATCCCCGTGTCGATTTTGTGTTGTATGCCTTCGATCCTATCATCAATCAGGCAGCCAACTGGTATTATATGAACGGAGGCAAAGCTTCTGTTCCGGTGGTGTTCTGGCTCATCGTAAATCGTGGCGGCGAACAGGCAGCTCAGCACTCGCAGGCTTTACATTCCATGTTTGCTCATGTGCCCGGCTTAAAGGTCGTGGCTCCTTCAACCCCTTACGATGCTAAAGGACTTCTCATTTCTTCCATATTGGACGAAAACCCTGTTGTTTTTATCGACGACCGCTGGCTTTATCGTTCGCAGGCCGAAGTTCCCGAAAAAGCATATCAGATACCGATCGGAAAAGGGATCATCAGAAATGAAGGAAGCGCTGTTACCCTCGTTTCGTTTTCCTATATGGCTCTCGAATCGCAAAAGGCCGTTGATGAGTTGAAGCAACAAGGTATCGACGTTGAGTTCATCGACCTGAGAACCATCAAACCGCTCGATACAGAACTGATATTCGAATCGGTGAAAAAAACAGGCAAGCTTGTTATTGCCGATGGCTCTTGGAAAACAGGGAGTGTTGCAGGAGAGATATCTGCCCTGGTTTCAGAAAATATATTTGAATATCTGAAAGCGCCTGTCAAACGGGTTTGTTTGCCCGATTTGCCTGCTCCGGCTTCTGCAAGCCTCGAGAGTGTTTATTACAAAACCAAAGACGATATTATTAAAGCTATTAAAGAAATTTTATAACTCAGAATTTTTATGGAAAAAAGAAAAGTCCGCTTTGTTGATCCCGGCAAACTATACAGGATGCTCAAATCCGAACTCGATGCTGCCTATTTTGATGTGATGGAGAAAGGCGAATTGATAAATCGCGGACATTTAAAATCGTTTGAAGAAAATCTTGCTAAATTCGTTGGCACCAAATATGCCATTGGTTTGAACAGCGGCTACGATTCCCTCCATGTTTCCATGCGGGCTGCAGGCATTGGTCCCGGCGACGAAGTTATCGTTCCTGCTCACACCTTTGTGGCAAGTTGTTCGGCTATTGTTAACGTTGGTGCAACACCAATTTTGGTGGATGTAACCCCCGATTTCAATATCGATGTAAATAAAATTAAGGAAGTGATGACTTCCCGCACCAAAGGTATCATGCCTGTGCATTTGAGCGGCTGGATGGCCGACATGCCTGCCATTATGAAGATAGCCGATAAATACAACCTGGTGGTTATCGAAGATGCCTGCCAGAGTCTGGGTTCATCCATCAACGGAATAGGAGCAGGGGCATGGGGTTTAACCGGATGTTTTAGTTTCTATCCTTTCAAGATATTGGGCGGTTATGGCGATGGCGGTGCTATCACCACCAACAGCCTCGAAGTGGCTACTTTTGCCCGTCGCATGCGTTTCAACGGCGAAGACCGCGAAACAGGCGAATATCATGGTCACGGATTTACCTGTTTGCTCGACAATATGCAGGCTGCTTTTCTTGATGTTAAATTGCGTTACATGCCTCAATGGATCGAAAAACGTAAAGCCATTGCCAACAAATACCGCGAAGCGCTTTCCGATCTGCCCGATCTGCTGTTGCCGCACTACGACCGTCCCGGCTTCGACCATGTATATCAGAATTATACTTTGCGTTCCAAGCAAGGCGAAGAATTCTCAAACTACCTCAAAGAACATGGTGTTGAAGTGCTCACTCAATTCCGCAAACCCTATTATAAACATAAAGCTTTGAACCTTCCCGACCGTGGTTTCACCGAAACCGAAGCCCTCAGCCGCGAAGTATGTTCCTTGCCGATGAATGTCGAAATTGACGATGTCGAACTCGATTATGTTATCAAAGTGGTCAGAAGCTTTTATGGTAAGTAAGGATTTAAGTCAATGTATAAATGATTTCTTTGCGTCTTTGCGTCTTTGCGCGATTAATAAGCAGATGACATACTACATCTTTTATAGTGTAAAAACTAATTGCCTTTTAACCTAAACACCTAAACGACTATACACCTAATCACCTAAACGCCTAAACGGCTAACCATGAAACACCTCTCCTTCATCACCGAAACCTTCACCGAGTCTGTAATTCGCGAAATGACACGCGTCAGCGATGCCATGAATGGTATAAACCTCTCTCAGGGTTTTCCCGACTTCGAAAGTCCGGCTGAAATAAAACAAGCTGCCATCAGGGCCATCAATCAAAACTGGAACCAATATCCTGTCACTTTTGGCGAACCCGAGTTGCGCGAAGCCATCAGCCGCAAAGCGCTTGCTTATAATCATATCAAATCAAACCCCGACACCGACATCACTGTTACCTGTGGCGCCACCGAAGCCATGATAGCCACCCTCACGGCCATCATCAATCCCGGCGATGAGATCATTATATTCGAACCTTTCTACGAAAACTACGGCCCCGACGGTATACTGTCGGGTGCAAAACCCAAATACGTTAAACTCTACACTCCCGACTGGCATTTCGATTTCGACGAGCTGGCTGCTGCGTTCAACTCCAAAACCAAAGCCATCATCATCAACACCCCCAACAACCCCACGGGCAAAGTGTTCACCCGTGCCGAATTCCAATTCATCGCTTCTTTGTGTCAGCAGTGGGATTGTTACGCCATCACCGACGAAATATACGAACACATCATCTACGACGGCTGCCAGCACATTTCTCTGGCTTCTGTGCCCGGCATGGAAAACCGAACCATCACCATCAACTCCATTTCCAAAACCTATTCCGTCACCGGTTGGCGCGTAGGTTGGGCCATTGCCTCTGCCGATATCACCTCCCGCATCCGCAAGGTGCACGATTTTCTTACCGTGGGTGCGCCAACGCCATTTCAGCACGCTGCTGCCGAAGCTTTGGCTTTTCCCATCGAATACTACACCCAGCTTCAGCACAAATACGATACTTCGCGTACTCATCTCACCGAAACGCTTGTGAAAGCGGGTTTCAAACCTTTCAATCCCAAAGGTGCATACTACATCATCACCGATGTAAGCGAACTGTTCGATGCCATGAAAGCCGAAAGCGACATGGATTTCAGCAAAAAGCTTATTGCCCGCACCCATGTGGCAACCGTGCCCGGCTCATCTTTCTATAATGGTAATAATGTTATCACAAAACAGGTTCGTTTTGCGTTTTGCAAAAAGCCCGAAACCCTCGAGGCCGTTCGTCAGCTATTTTCTACTCTTCTCTAACTTGCGCAGCTTGCCGAACAGCTCGATAAAGAACCCTATCACCGCGCCGAACACCAAAAATATCATTCCGTATATCATGCAGCTCATCACCATGCCGAAACGCGGGCTCGAAGCTGCTGTCGATTCGCGGATGATGTCGATGCCGCTTTTGCTTTTCAGTCGTTCTTCATAATCCATCTTTTTCGAATACAGGTCAACATATTCGCGATACGAATCGTTCATCATCACCGTGCTTGAGCCGCCGCTTTTCAGTTGCATACCGTCCAGTTCTTTCAGTTTCTGGTCAATCTTTTCCAGTATTTTGGTATAGCGCAGCTTGTTGTTGTCCATAATGGTGCGCAGGTATTCAACCCCCGAAAGGTATTTGATATAATGTTTCGAAAAGTCGGCCGTGCCCGCCGTATCTCTTAGGGTGAACATCGTCAATGCATACACTTTTCCGCGCAGCGCCACCGAATCGGTTTTGGCATCGGCAATTTTGCGTGCCGTGTTTTCGTCCATATACATTTTTTGCGCCACGGCGCTATAGTTTCCCGCGTCGATGTCGTTGCTCAGCGAAACGGTGAACTGTTTGAGCAGTATATACGAAACGTCTTCCGAATATATCAGCACCTGTTTGCCGAACACGGGTTTAAAGCTTTTATATTTGTAAATGCCGCAGGCCACACCCAGCACCAAAAAAACCAGTAACAGTATCATAAACTTCTTGCAGAACAGATATATGTTCAACAAAACTTCCATGGTATCCGATTCGTTCGTTGTTTTCATTTTAGCTTGAATTTATATGCAAATATACATTTTTTTGTGAGTTTGGCAAAGGGGAGGAGGGGAAATTCCATTCACCCATACTTGTTCCTTGCTCCTTTTTCTTCATTTGGGCGGCCCCTTCGGGACGGGCTATCCGCTCATAGTCCTCAGGCCGTTTGCGTGCCTTTCTTTATTGTCTTTATCATAATTTCTAACAGCCATCTTCTTCTCTCAATTTCGGTCATCGGCCTTCCGGGCTATCCGCTTCTATCCCTGCCGCGGGGGCAAACATCCTTCCAATCGTCACACTGAGCGCCCCTTTTCCGTCACACTGAGCCGATTCTCCTGCAACGCAGTGAAAGGAGAAGCGTGTCGAAGTGCGCCAATCAATCATTCAAATCATTTAATCAGCTTAATCAATGGTTCCGACTTTTTTCCCAGCCCTGTAAGGGCTGAATATTGGTAGCCGGGGGCAACGCCCCTGGTTTAATATCACCCCCACAACTCACCAACCCCAGCGGGGTTGAACAAAATCATTCAAATCATTTAATCAATTTAAATTATTTGTTTTCTATTAATCTTAAATTTGAATGGGACTTTGACGATTTCATATACATTAATTTTTTTTTGTCTTCCAATATCAATCAATGTTTCCTTATCATTTTCAGAGGTATTTAAACCTATTATTATTTCGGTAAAAAAGTTATCAAGTATTTTTATTTTTCTATCATCATCTTTAAGAATGTCGGGGAATGTAAATTTAAAGAATCTGTATTCTTTTTCGTAATGCCAATCTTTAGATTTAACATCGATACTTTTTTTTGCTTTATATATACCATCTTTCAAAGGATTAAGGTTCGAAAATTTGTTTGAATACTTAACTTTAATTAGATGTTTAAAAAGTCCTGAACTAATAAATTTTTCATGGTTAAAACCGGTACAAAATCCCTTATGATGATTTGCATAATGCGACCACATAAGAATATTATCCCAGCGCTTACTAAAAGGGATAACGCCTAAATAGTTATTTGATTCTTCTATAAATAGTTCTTCATGTTTTTTTTGCAATTTATCAATATTCTTTGAAAAATATTCAATCTTTTTAATTTTAATTTTATCAACATCTTCATATTCATTTTCTAATTGTTCCTTATTTTTATCTGCTACTTTGTTAATGTATTTTGATATTTTTTTTTTGCTGTTTAGTAAAGAGAAATTTGCAGGAATCTTACAATCAAAAATATCATTAAATTTACTTGGGGGTGCTAGATATAGTTCGTTTTCTAATAATAATTTTTTATGATTATCACAAGCCCAATCTCGGTATTTATAAATGATCATTTTATTCGGATATAAAATAAATTATTCTTAATGATTAATAATATTCTATTTCACGCTCTGTAACATCTATAGGTATAACCCCATCTTTTAATAATGCCTGTTTAACCCAGTTTCCAATTTTATCATAATCGTATTTATAAATACCATTGACATCTAAACTACCGTCCGAAAGAAAAGAGTTAAATTCAATCTCATTCCCTTTTTCATCATATTTGTTAGTATATCTTTGATTGAGACTGCCGTCGGCATTAAATTCATTTCCTTCAATTACATTTCCTTTATCGTCATATTTATAAGTATGTTTATTCTCATATAAATTTCCTTCTGCATCGTATTTATTCTCTATAAGTTTATTTCCTTTATCATCATACGAGTATATATTTCTTCTATGCAAAGTGTTTCTTGAATCATAAATAGTGTTTTCAATAACATTACCCATATTATCGTATGTATTGACTTCTCTAAAATCTAAAACATCTTCTATTAATGTGTAATGGTTTTTCTCAATCACATTGTTTTCATTATCATATTTGTAAGTATTTTTTTTACATAAATTATCTTCCCAATCGAATTCTTTGTACTCAATAATTTTTCTTTTATCATTATACATATATATTTTTTTATAATCGAGATTTCCTTTTTCATTGAATGTATTCACTTCAATCACATTTTCATCATCATTATACTTGTATACGTCTTTAATAGCTGAAAAATTCCTCCAACCAACCCCCCTTAAATAGTTACACTCAATTTTATTACCAACTTCATTAAAGATCATAATATCTTTTTCGTCAATACTCTTTTGTATTATGCCATAGTCATTTTCAATTCTATAGAGAGTTTTAGTAATTGATTTAATTTTCCCAATTAATTTTAGTTCTGTGAGATTGTTTTTTATTTTACTTTCCATATTTTATTTTTTATAGTTTTTAATTTCAACTACAAGCCTTAAATAAAGCAATAATTATTATCAAGGGTAATAAAATCCATAATATTGTCATAAAAGCACTTGCACCCCATACTGCTCCATCTACCGCTCCCTTAGCGGCACCTTCTTTACCTTTTTTGCCTAGTCCATATGCAAATCCAATAACAGCGCCTAATACCACTATTACAATTAACCAAAAGAATCCTCCGCCCATAATATTATTTTTTATTTTATTCCGCAATTACAGTTTTTATAATAGATGACTTAATTTCAGTAGATGCAGCAGATAAAGCATTAGCCCAACAATCATTTTGAGTATTACTCCTATTTATAACTGATTTAAAAAATGTATCACTTGCAATAATAATAGCCTGCATTGCTATTTTAGCATCGATATAATCTCGTTTTTTTTCTATTTCTTCATTTTTGGAATCAATTATTGAACTATTAATTGTCGTAATATTAGAAGCCATATATAGGCTTATTTTTGCAATAGTTTTAGGTAAAATTTCTTTATCAATAATTAAAGCTTCATCAAAAATAGCATTTACAACATTGCAAACTGTAATAGCTGCATTATTAATATAATTATCTACAACAGAATCATGTTCTGAAATATCTCCATCATGATAATCTAAAATTTTTTTTGCACAATACCAAATATAAGCTAGGTTACAATTTTCGACAGCGATATTAAATTTTTCTTTCAAATTTTCACTTATTTCCATTTTATATGTTTAACTGGTTGCCTTTTTTATACTCCATTTTAATAATAGTTCCTTTTATCTAAGTAATAAAAGTATTATTTGTCAAAATTTTTTAAAATTTCAACAATATGAGCAGAAATTCTATTATAAGCTGCAGAATTAGCAGCAGCATCAGTAATATCATTAGGGGCTAATACGTTGGAATTATCCTTAATATAAGCTTCCATTGCTAAGGCAATAGCCTGAGCTGCAATGCTTGGAGCTTCGATATAGTGTGCGTCAATTTTTTGTGGGTCTGTAATACTTTTTGTATTTAAAAGAATATATAGCCTTATAGTACTTGCTACTTTCATTAAATCATCTTTATTAATATTAATTATTAAAGGTTCATTAAATTGAGCAAACGCATCATTAAATACAGCAACAGAGGTATCACAAACTGCAATTGCAGCTTTTTTTGTGGCACTCTCTACAAAAGTAGCAAGTCGTGGACCAACTCGTTCTATATTAAAAAATAAATCATCACGGTCAGTATAATGATAATCAATAGCTGACTTAGCTATAGAAAGTATAAGAACTTCATCACATGCTTCGACTGCAATGTTAAACTTTTCTTTCAAATCTTTACTTATTTCCATTTTATTAAGTTTTTAAACAAGCTTATTTTATTCATAAATTTTCACAAACACATTATATAATATGTCTCTTATTGGTTCAATAATTTCATTATTCTTTTCTGGATTAGAAAGTAGTTCAATTAATTTTTTAGGAGGTTCATGTAGTATTAATGAAATAAACTCATTTCCATCTGAATAATTCTTTCTTAGTATAAAAGATATTTTTCCGTCTTTTTCAGGTGTTGGACTTAAATGAAATGATTTTTCAAATTTTTGTTTATCCATCTTCATAATTTTAATTTTTATTATCCCGTTTTTTAAATGGTTTCTGGTCTCCACTTTTATCGTACTTCAAAATTAACTAATTTTCAATTCAAAAGAAATAATATAACAAAAAAAAAACTCCCTCAGCCACCCACAACCTCAGGAGTTTTTCTAACTAGTAATTCGTAATTAGCAACTAATAATTAGGCAACCGGCGGTGCATCAGGTGCAACCACTTCCGGCTTTTCCAATTCAATATCCATCACCATCGTAACTTTCGGGTCTATTTCCACATCTTCTTCATATTTAGTATATCCTTCAGCCTGTGCATAAAGCATTTTTACTGTTTTCGAATTTACTTTTATCTTGTAAACTCCGTTCGCATCCGTCAAAACACCCTTTAAATTATCATTCGTCCAAACTTTCACGTTTGCAATCGGGTTTTCAGTTTCAAAATCTGTAACTCTTCCCGTAATAGTAGCATCCGTTTTCAATGCTTTACTATCGCTGGCAGGCAATTGAGTTATTTTCCGTCTGATAGCGGTCATCGTATAATCTTTCAGTTTATCCTTATCCGTAAACTTATAGATCCTTTTTCCGTCAGCACAAATATTCATACAATCCTGATACATCCCGTTCAAAAAATCAATATTTTGCAGCACTATCGATTCTTTTTCTTCTATCTTCTGCACTCTGGTAGCATTTCGTGTATCAATATCCGTAATCAGATCTTGGTAAGCAGTATGCATAGCATCCGTATAACCCTGGTCTTTAATCGGGTCCAGGTTATCATCTATCATTTGCCAATTCGTTTGTACTTCAATGATCAGTTGTTCCATATCCTTCGTACCTATCTCATGTCTAACTTCCTTAAACCTGAAACTTGTAACTGGTACCGATAAGGGTGCAACTTTGGCTGCATCTTCAACATACCCTTCATATTTATTAAGTATAGGTCGCAAACTGTTTGCCTCAGCATAAATTTCCTCCGTCATTTGCTTTTCTTCGCCTATTTTTATCTTATTCTCAACTAAATTGGTCAGGTCTTTTATTCTTAAACTGAGTGCATCTATAAAGGCTTGCACATATTTTGGCTTGTAATTTTTAAATGTAGCAAGGTCTCTGGCTAAATTATCCCTTACTATTTTACAAAACGAAACCAATTCTCCGATTGATAAAGTGAATTTTTTCATAATAATAAGTTTAAAATTTCAGCTAAGATAGTAAATAATGTCACTCAATCCAAGAACTATTTTGCATAGCTGCCACAAAGCCGATTTGTGTATATGTACATTTATAAATTGTCGACAAACGTCTATTCTTTATGTACTTGGATTCTGAATTTAGAAGAATATTTTTTAATTTACAAGTACTTTTTCCACTTTTTTTATCATTTTTTTCCAAAATCAGCCAAATT
This sequence comes from uncultured Bacteroidales bacterium, assembly GCA_903913285.1. Classification (GTDB taxonomy): domain Bacteria; phylum Bacteroidota; class Bacteroidia; order Bacteroidales; family CAIWKO01; genus CAIWKO01. Next base: position 70,527 of record CAIWKO010000054.1, read on the forward strand.
TTTAAATTGTTTCGAAGAAATAACTTTACTAACTTCTGTATTCTATCTTCTAAATTCTGAATTCTCAAAATAAACACCCTTTATTTTAGTATCTACTGTGAATATATCTTTATTTACTACCTTTATATTTTTATTCTCTACTTACTTTTCTTCATTTTCTGCTTTCACATCATCACTCTCTATCATCTTTTCATCATTTTCTACTTATTTTATCTCACTTTCTTTCTTCATACTTTCATAAACAACCAACACATGATCATTCACTGGCAATATTTTTCATAAACAGCCAACATGTTCTTATAAACAAGCAACATTTTCCAATAATGTGCTTTCACATTGTTATAAACAGGCAACACTTTAAAATTATCAATGAACTTTTTGTCATAATCAAGCAACTTTTTCTTATAAACAAACAACTTTTTCGTATCAAGTCTCATCTTCTTCTTATATCAACCAACATTTCTTATAAACAGGCAACATTTTGTCAATATCAATGAATATTTCCTATAAACAGGCAACATTTTCGTATAAACAAGCAACATTTTTTTATTCTCAATGTACGACCCTTATTCCTTACCTTTTATCTTGCATTATTCCCCTTTCATATTTTTACCCCTTTTCACCCACTTCATAATTTCTACCAACTTTAAACTATTAACTTCTAACTTTAAACTTTAACTTTAGGCACTTTAAGTACTTTAGTTCACCTGCCCGACGATCAGGCGGGCTTTAGGCACTTCTTCTTCTTTCCTCCCCACAAATCCTCCAAACTTTAAAAAAATCTTTAAAAACTTAAAACAAAAACCCTTTAACACTGAACTATTAACAACAAACTTCCTCTGTGTTCCTCTGTTTCTTCTCTGTTTTTCTCTGTGGTTAAAAAAATATTGGAAGTAGAAAAACAGAAAACAGAAATAATTGCACAAACCTTCCTATAACCTAAAAGTCTACAGCCTAAACCCCTAAACACCTAAATCAAACTTCTCCGTGTTTCTCCGTTCTCTCTGTGTCTCCGTGGTTTTTTTTCTCAAATCCCCTATCCCTAATTACTAATCACTAACAAACTTAAAACAAAAAATATCAAACTTATTTTCCCTTATGCTAATCCAAAAATTAGTAATTTTAACCGCCTGAAATCATTCACCTAAAACATCAACACGGGCAAACAACCTAATCAACCACCGGGCATGATAAAACTCATCACCATAGTAGGCGCGCGTCCGCAGTTTATAAAAGCTTCGGCCATCAGCCGCGCCATCAAAACAAACTACTATAACCACATCAGCGAAACGCTGGTTCACACCGGTCAGCACTACGACGATAATATGTCGGCCGTGTTTTTCGACGAACTGCAGCTTCCCCTGCCCAAATACAACCTCAACACGGGTTCGGGCAGCCACGGCAAACAAACCTCGGAGATGATGAGTGGCATAGAGAGCGTTTTGCTGAGCGAAAAGCCCGATGCCGTCGTCATATACGGCGACACCAACTCGACCCTGGCGGCCGCCGTGGCTGCAGCCAAGTTGCACATAGCCGTGGTGCACATAGAAGCGGGCCTGCGTTCGTTCAACAAGCTGATGCCCGAAGAAATTAACCGCATTTGCACCGATCATGTATCGACACTGTTGTTTTCGCCCTCGTTAAAAGGCATCGAAAACCTTATGCTCGAAGGCTTCGCGACGGGCAAGCAGCCTCCTTATGGCATCAACAAGCCGGGGGTGTTTCATTGCGGTGATATTATGTATGACAACTCGCTTTATTTCTCGAAAATTGCGGAACACAAAAGCCACATCATCGAACAACTGGATGTCGAGCCCGATAACTACGTGCTGGTTACGCTTCACCGCGATACCAACACCGACGATGCGCAGCGTTTGAACTCTATTTTGAGCGCCCTGCAGCGCATCAGCCTTGCACATAACATGCAGATGGTGATACCGCTGCATCCGCGCACCCAAAAGAAGTGGGAAGAACTGAGCAGCGACGGTTTGAAAGATGCTATGATGAAAAACAAGCTGATACGGATGATACCCGCGGCCTCGTATCTGGATTTTATCCGTTTGGAGAAAAACGCCAGACTGATCATGACCGATTCGGGCGGGGTGCAGAAAGAAGCTTATTTTTTTGAAAAGAAATGCGTGATATTGCGCGACGAAACCGAATGGGTAGAGCTGCTCGACCTGGGTATAGCGCAACTGTGCGGCGCCGACGAGGAACGTATTGTTAAGGGTTTTGATGCGCTGTTGCAGAAACAGGAGCTGCATTATCCGCCCATTTATGGCGACGGGCATGCTGCCGAGTTTATTCTGGACAGAATTATAGAAACTTTCAGATAAAAAAAAAGCCCCGAATGTTCGGGGCGTTTTTTTTATCGGTAATTAAAGTGATTAAACTAAGCCTTGAGCAAGCATAGCTTCAGCAACTTTAACAAAACCACCAATGTTAGCACCATTTACATAATTGATGAAACCATCGGATTGTTTTCCGTATTTTTCGCAGGTTTTGTGAATGCTGATCATGATGTTGTGTAATCTCTGATCAACTTCTTCACGTGTCCAGCTCAAACGCAGACTGTTTTGGCTCATTTCGAGACCTGAAGTAGCAACACCACCGGCGTTAGCAGCTTTACCAGGACCGTAGAGTATTTTATTTTCGATGAATACTTCAACAGCTTCGGGAGTAGAAGGCATGTTAGCACCTTCGGAAACGCAGTAGCAACCGTTGTTAACAAGCATGTGAGCATCAGCTTCGTTTACTTCGTTTTGGGTAGCACTTGGGAGAGCGATATCGCATTTAACACCCCATGGAGTTTTACCTTCATGATATTCGCAATGATATTTAGCTGCATATTCTGAAATTCTGCCTCTTTTTACGTTTTTCAATTCCATAACGTAAGCAAGTTTTTCAGCATCGATACCAGCCGGGTCATAAATATAACCTGCAGAATCAGACATAGTAACAACTCTACCACCTAATTGAGTAACTTTTTGGGTAGCATATTGAGCAACGTTACCAGAACCGGAAACAACAACCGTTTTTCCTTTGAAATCCATACCACGTGTTTTCAGCATTTCTGCAGCAAAATAAACCTGACCGTAGCCAGTAGCTTCCGGACGAATTAAACTGCCACCCCATTCCAAACCTTTACCTGTGAGAACCCCGGTAAATTCGTTGCGGATTCTTTTGTACTGACCAAACATGAAACCAATTTCACGTCCGCCAACACCGATATCACCAGCAGGAACGTCGGTATCTGGTCCGATATGACGTTGTAGTTCGAGCATGAATGATTGGGTGAATTTCATTACTTCGTTGTCTGATTTTCCTTTAGGATCGAAATCAGAACCACCTTTACCACCGCCCATAGGCAATGTAGTTAAACTGTTTTTCAAAACCTGTTCGAAAGCCAGGAATTTTAAAATACCAAGGTTCACAGTAGGATGGAAACGTAAGCCGCCTTTGTAAGGACCAATAGCGCTGTTCATTTCAATTCTGAAACCGCGGTTGATAACGAATTCGCCTTTATCGTTGAGCCAGGGAACACGGAACATAAGAACACGTTCGGGTTCAACCATTCTTTCCAAAATACCATTGTATTTAGGATTTTCTTCAACAAATGGAAGTAAAGATTCCACAACTTCTTTAACAGCCTGATGAAATTCAACTTCTGATGGGTTTTTGGCAATAACTTTTGCCATGAATTTGTCTAATTTTTCATTAATTGCAATCATATTTTTCTCCTTATTTTTATTGTTATTAAAACTTGGCAAAGGAATAAAAAAAATACAAGCGGTAAAAGTTTTTATTCAGTTTTTTTGTACATAAAATACTAAATTTTAATTAATTGACTTGCGTACATTCACTAAAGTAAATACCTAAGTAGTATAAGGTGTTTACATAAAATAAAATAAGTGTATCACTTAAAAGCGAAATAACAATAATTGATTTATCTTAGCCGAAAATAATAAATGCTGTCAGGGAAATGGATACTATAAAAGACACTCAAAAAGAATTACAGAAACTGGTTGCTGAAAATACCGAACGACTTAAAGAACTTGCCTGTATTAATTATACGACTCAAATTACCCGTGAAGGACGTCCGATGGACGAAACTTTACAGAAGATATGCAACAAACTTCCCAACGCATGGCAGTATCCTGATTATACGGTTGCCCGAATCAAGTATGATAATCTGGTTTTCCCGACGCAGGATTTTGAAATAACCGACTGGAAACAACTTCAATCATTCAGTACGATAGACGATAAAAAAGGAAGTGTTGAAATCTATTATACCAAAGAGTTTGCCGCCTGCGATGAAGGCCCTTTCTTGAAAGAAGAGCGTAATTTAATTGAAAATATCTCCAACCTGATAGCCGGCTATTTGAATAGTTTGTTGGCTAAGCAGATCATCAGCAAAACCAAATCGGGGGAAGTTACTTCTGACGGAGATAAGAGCCAAACCTCGGGAAATATAAGCGGAAGACAGCTTTTGCAAAAGTTTTTGAATAAGCAAAACTATCAGCGCGACGTGTTTCACGATCTGATGCCTTTCAAAGTGAGGGAAATACTGATCGTTGCCAATTTATACGATGCTTATAATATTGAAAAAGAAGGCCGCTTTGTTGAGCATTTTCTGGGTGAATATTATCAGTTGAATTTAACTTCGATGCCACGAGTTACAGGTGTTTCTTCTTCGGAGGAAGTGTTCTCGCAATTGCGCTCAAAGCATTTCGATCTGGTGATATTTATGATGGGCGTTGATAAGAATATTCCCGCAGACATCAGTAAGGAGATCAGAAAAGCGTATCCATATATTCCTATTTTCCTGTTGTTGAATAACAGCAGCGATATAGAGATCTTTGAAAAGAAACGAACCCGATATGGTTCAATTGACAATGTATTTGTGTGGAACGGCGACCCCAAGGTGTTTTTTGCCATGGTGAAGTATCTTGAAGACAAGGTGAATGTTGATAACGATACGAAACTGGGCTTTGTGAGAGTGATATTGTTGGTTGAGGATTCGGCTATTTATTATTCGCGCTATCTTCCGCTATTATACACCAATGTGATGGTGCAAACCCAGCGTATCATTGAGGATGTTAGTTCGGACGAACTGCTCAAGGTGCTTCGTTTGCGGGCCCGTCCCAAGATATTGCTGGCTTCGAACTACGAAGAGGCGATACAGATATTTAACCGCTACAAGGAATATATGTTATGCCTGATAACCGACGTGAAATATGAAAAGGATGGGGTAGAAGATGATAATGCGGGAGTGCGCCTGGTTGAATATGTGAGAAGTCAGATAAAAGATATACCGATCGTATTGCAGTCGTCAGATAAAGAAAATGCCAATAAAGCCTTCGAACTGAAGACTATTTTTATTGATAAGAATTCGACGACTTTGCTGCAGGATGTGCAGAGTTTTATTACACACTACCTGGGATTTGGTAATTTTATATATAAGAACGCCGAAGGGAAACAAATTGCCGTTGCACGGTCGCTCAGAGAGTTTGAGAATTATTTAAAGATCATCCCTGATGATTCGTTGGTGTATCATGCCAAACGTGATCATTATTCGCTATGGCTATTGGCACGAGGCGAAATTCAACTGGCGCATTATATCAACCCCTATAAGGTAAATGAGTTTAAAACTACCAAAGATCTGAGAGATTTTTTGCTTCATTCTATAGAACTTCACCGAAACGAGCAAAACAAAGGTAAAGTGATCAGTTTCGAAGAAGTAGACAGTCTGGAAGAAAGCAGTATTATCAGTTTGGCTTCGGGTTCGCTGGGCGGAAAGGGTCGCGGTGTTTCGTTCATCAATACGTTGATCTATAATTTCGATTTTCATAATCTGATACCCAATATCAATATCCGCTGTCCGAAGACACTGATCATAGGAACCGACGAATTTGAATACTTTTTAGACCGCAACAAGCTTCATGCGATCATCAACGATGGAACTGATTATGAAGTGCTGAAAGAACAATTTGTTAGAGGTACGCTAACCGAAGGACTTATCAAGCGACTTCGCAAAGTCCTGAAGCTAATTCATAATCCTATCGCAGTACGTTCGTCTGGATTGTTCGAAGATTCGTTGAAGCAGCCTTTTGCAGGTATATTTGAGACCTATTTGTTGCCAAACAATCACCCCGATATCGATGTTTGTCTGGTGCAATTGATGACTGCCATCAAACTGGTTTTTGCATCGGTGTATTCAAAGGTAGCACGCGGATATGTTGAAGCCATCAATTATAATATCGAGGATGAAAAGATGGCGGTAGTGCTTCAAGAGGTTGTGGGCAACAAATACGATGAATGTTTTTACCCGCATATCAGCGGTGTGGCCCAGTCGTATAATTATTATCCTGTAGGACACATGAAACCGGAGGAGGGTGTGGCTGTGGCTGCCGTTGGGTTGGGAACCTATGTGGTTGATGGCGAAAAGGCCTACCGTTTTTCGCCCATGTATCCCACCACTGAGAATTATACTCCTAAAGATCTGTATAAAAATTCGCAACTGCATTTTTATGCCGTTGATCTGAGCAAAAAAGATGTGAACCTGATGGAAGGTGAGTCGGCAGGTTTGGTGAAATTCGACATTGATGTGGCCGAAAAGCAGGGCACGCTTCGCCATTGTGCCTCGGTTTTTGATATGGAAAACGAGCGTATAATCCCTGGAATAACCACTCCCGGACCAAGAATTATCAATTTCGCCAATATCCTTAAATATAATTACGCGCCTCTGGCCGAAACCATTCAAGTGGTGCTTGATATTGTGAAAGAAGCCCTCGGAACCCCTGTTGAAATTGAATTTGCAGTGGATCTGACCAAAGATGATAAGAACAGAGCGTCGTTCTATCTGCTGCAGATAAAGCCTTTGTTAGGAAACAGTCAGGATTATGAAATCAATATGGATGAGCTCGATAAAGATAAAATGCTGTTGTTTGCAGAAAAGTCGATGGGAAACGGAAAAGTTGATAAGATAAAGGATGTGATCTACGTCGACATCGATGTTTTTGATAAATCGCAAACCGAAGAGATGGCAAAGGAGATAGATGAACTGAATTCGAAAATGGTGAAACAAAACAAACCATATATTCTTATTGGACCGGGCAGATGGGGTACACGCGACAAATGGATTGGTATACCTGTATATTGGCCTCAGATATCGAACGCGCGTTTTATCATCGAAACCAGCCTGGAAGATTTTCCGTTGGATGCATCGTCGGGCTCTCACTTTTTTCATAACGTAACTTCGATGAACATCGGCTATTTTTCGGTGCAGCCAGAAATAAGTCATAGCTTTATTTCGTGGGATATTTTGAAGAAGCAGAAACTTATTGACCAAGGCAAGTTTTTTAGGCATGTTGAATTCGAAAAGAACCTGAGTGTGCGCATGGATGGCAAGAAACGTATTGCTGTGATCTCTTTCGAGTAATTTCTAACTGATTTTGAACTTCATTTTGACGGTTAATGTGTATTTTCTTATTAACGGATATTAATTTCTAATCCTTTAATTGCAATTACGAATACTCGGTATATAATCTAATTTTCAATATCAAAAGGTCGGCAACTACTGCTGAAAAATAAATGTGAATAAAACCTGAATAAATATTGACATAATAATTTGTATTTTTGTTTGTGAAATAGTAATTTTGTAGTACGAAATCTGCAGTAGATTTCTGTAATTTTAATTCGCTCTTTTTTTAATAATTTTAATAAATCCTTAAAATAAATCTTATGAAAAGAAAACTCAAACTTCCGCTCCTGACGCTGCTGACAGCTATATTGTTTGTTTCAGCGACCAGTGTCTTTGGACAAACGAAGACTTACACCTGGGATTCGTATAAAACCAAATTCAAAGTTCCCGACGACTTTGTGTTGGACGAATCGACAGGCGAAAAATGGCTCGGCCATAATGGCGACATCACGCTGAGCATTTATCCCCGCAAGGGCGAAAATCTTACATCGCGTCAGATGCGCAATGCAGTGCATACTTGGGCCGAAGACAACGGTGTGAAAAATATTGGCGATGCTGTTGATCTTGACGAAAAAAAACTGAACGGCTACACAGGTGTGTTGTATGAAGGAGACAAAGACGGCTTTCCTATAGGTACCATGCTTATTGTCGATCCCGATTATCCTGATATCACCATCTATATCTGGGTTTCGTATCGCGAAGGTCAGTCGGATAAGGTTCTCGACATATTGATGAGTTTTACACCCAATTGATCGTACTTAAATCACCTCACAAAAAAAGCTCCGTACAGAAAAATACGGAGTTTTTTTTTAGTCAAATTCTGTTACATTCATTTTTATTTCTATTTTTAACATCAAATTGATTTAAGCACTTTTGTTTATGACAGACAGCCCCAACACTTTCAAAAGGAATCTGAAGCTGATAGATTCAACTGCCATAGTCATCGGTTCGATGATAGGATCCGGAATTTTTATTGTGAGTGCCGATATGTCGCGCCAATTGGGATCGCCTGGTTGGCTGCTCATAGCGTGGATCATCACGGGCATACTTACAATTATTGCAGCCCTTAGTTATGGCGAACTGGCCGGCATGATGCCCAAAGCAGGCGGGCAATACGTTTATCTGCGCGAAGCATTCAACCCCCTCACGGGATTTTTATACGGATGGTCGTTGTTTGCTGTGATACAAACCGGAACTATTGCCGCAGTGGGAATGGCCTTTGCCAAATTCATGGGCGTGTTGGTGCCCTGGTTTTCCGAAAAAAATGTTTGGCTCGATCTGGGATTTATGAAATTCAATACGGTTCAAATACTGGCTATATCGTCTATCGTCATTCTGACATGGCTGAATTCGAGAGGCATCAAAGCCGGAAAAATAGTTCAAAACAGTTTCACCTTCACCAAGTTTCTGGCGCTGCTTGTATTTTTGGTTATCGGACTATTTTTTGCTTCTAACAGCGATGCCATACATTTCAACAGTTCCATCTTCTGGAGCGCAGTACAAACAAATAAAGACGGAAGCATAGTAACCGCATTGTCGGGTTTTGCCATAGTTGCAGCCATCGGAACGGCCATGGTAGGCAGTTTGTTCTCATCCGATGCATGGAACAATATCACCTTCACGGCAAGCGAAGTGGTGAATCCCAAACGCAACATACCATTGAGCCTGTTTTTGGGAACGCTGATCGTTACGATCATTTATCTGTTGATGAACGTGGTGTATTTGCAGGTTTTGCCCCTGAGGGGAACTCACGAAGCCGCCACTGTGGTTCAGCGCGGGATGCAGTTTGCAACCGACGACCGCTTGGGAACTGCCAGCATGAGCAATATTTTCGGCAACAGCGCCGTGATTATTATGGCTGTTTTTATTGTTATTTCAACTTTCGGATGCAACAACGGGCTCATACTGGCAGGCGCCCGGGTGTACCACACCATGTCGAACGACGGACTGTTCTTCAGCAAGGTAGGCAAACTCAACAAGCATCAGGTGCCTTCAACCGGCTTGTATATACAATGTGTATGGGCATCATTGTTGTGTCTTTCGGGTCGATACAGCGATCTGCTCGATTATGTAGTATTCACGGTATTGATATTCTATGTACTCACCATTCTCAGCGTTTATGTTTTGCGAATAAAAAAACCTGATGCCGAGCGCCCGTACAAAGCTTTTGGTTATCCGGTATTGCCGGCCATTTACATAATAACGGCCATTTTTATCATGGTAATTTTGTTGATATACAAACCTCTTTATACCTGGCCGGGATTGATCATTGTGGCAATAGGTGTACCGATCTATTACATTTGGAAATACTTAAAACGGAAATAAGCCATAAGCCACGAGCCATAATAAACATCAAACTGGTAGTACCTACAGCCTAAAAGTCTACAGCCTAAACCCCTAAACTACTAAAGCATGAAAATGACGAAACAACTAATCGACGCTAAGAAATACTACTTTCAGGACAGGTCATTCAAGCTGCTTATGCAGAAACGCATTTACCATGTTTTATTGGTATGCAGTACCTACGATGCCTTTATGCTTGAAGAGGACGGCCGTATCGACGAACAGATCTTTAACGAATATGTCGCCCTGAATCTACGTTACCCTCCACGTTTCATTCTGGCTTCAAATCATGATGAAGCTTTGCATGTGCTTCACAGCGAGAACATCGATCTGATCATTATGATGCTCAGTGTTGACGATCCCTTAGCGTTGACGCGTAAGATCAAAGGAAAATATCCTAAAAAACCCGTTGTTGTTTTATTTCCTTTTTCGAGAGAGATCACTGAGAAATACACTGCCGGCGACCTTTCCATGTACGATTATTCATTTTACTGGTTGGGGAATACTGATATTTTGCTGGCTATTATAAAACTGATAGAAGATAAAATGAATGTGGAACAAGATGTGGAGGAAGTTGGTGTGCAAACCATCATGCTTGTTGAAGATTCCATACGTTTTTATTCAAGTTATCTGCCCATACTCTACAAAACCATCTTTAAACAGTCGAAAGAGTTTATGATAGAAGGGCTTAACGAGCATCAGAAAATGCTTCGTATGCGAGGTCGTCCGAAGGTTTTGCTTGCACAGAACTACAATGAAGCCATAGATTTCTATCAGAAATATAAGAACAATATGCTGGGGATCATCACCGATATGGCCTATAAAAAAGATGGTGTACACGATCAGCAGGCGGGCTTTAAACTGTGTAAGATCGCGAGTGCCGATGATGAATTTATGCCGGTTTTAATTCAATCATCGGATATTGAAAATGAAGATGTCGCCAGAAGACTTAATGCAAAATTTCTAAATAAAAACTCTAAAACCCTGTCAATTGAGTTGCGCGATTTTATTAACGAATACATGGTGTTTGGCGATTTTATCTTTCGCGACCCAATAAATCATGAAGAAATTTCAAGGGCACAGGATCTGCAAACACTGCAATTAAAGATATTTGAAATTCCGGACGAATCACTGAAATATCACATTGAGCGGAACCATTTTTCGAAATGGCTTAATGCGCGCGCATTGTTTACCCTGGGCGAAATGTTTAAATATGCCCGTCCTGAAGATTTCGATGATATTGATGAAGTGAAACGCTTTTTATTTGAGAACATTGCCAGCTATCGGTTGAACAAAGCACGTGGCATCATTGCAGAATTCAATCGCGACAGTTTCGATGAGTATATTTTCTTTTCCCGCATCGGCAAAGGTTCTTTAGGAGGTAAGGCACGCGGTTTGGCATTTATCGATTCGCTGATAAAGCGCAATCAGATACTGGATAAATTTGAAGATGTTTTGATAACAATTCCCCGTACCGTGGTATTGACTACCGATGTGTTTGATGAATTCATGGAGGACAATAAACTGTACAAGATCGGTTTGTCCGATATGTCGGATGAAGAAATTCTGAATTGCTTTGTTAAAGCACGCTTGCCATTCCGTATTCACGAAGATCTGATCGCTTTTATCAATGTTGTTCAAAATCCCATAGCTATCCGTTCGTCAAGTCTTCTTGAGGATTCATACTACCAGCCGTTTGCAGGTATCTATTCCACATACATGATCTCGAAAGTGCCGGACGAACGCAAAATGCTGGAGATGCTGAGTTGTGCGATCAAATCGGTATATGCATCGGTTTATTATAAAGCAAGTAAGGCATACATGACAGCTACTTCGAATGTTATTGATGAAGAAAAGATGGCTATCATCTTGCAGGAAGTATGCGGAACCCATTATCGTGAGGTTTTTTATCCAACCATTTCGGGAGTTGCCCGTTCGACAAACTTCTACCCCATTTATCCCGAAAAATCGGAAGAAGGCGTTGTGAATCTTGCTTTCGGATTGGGGAAATATATTGTGGATGGTGGCGTGACCCTGCGTTTTTCGCCCTTTTATCCAAAAAAGATCATTCAGCTTTCATCTCCCGACATGGCGTTAACACAAACTCAACGTTTATTCTTTGCCCTGGATATGAATCCCGAAAGTTTCAAACCCTCGGTTGACGATGGTATTAATATTTTGAAACTACCGATCCGGAACGCTGAAAATGATAATGCACTGAAATTTGTAAGCTCAACTTACGATTACGATAACAATATGATCCGCGATGCTTTTGAACCTGAAGGGAAAAAAATAGTAACGTTTTCGAAGATACTTAATTATAATACCTTCCCGCTCGCCGAAATTTTGAAAACACTTTTACAGATCGGTCAGCGCGAAATGAACAACCCTGTTGAGATTGAATTTGCAGTGAACCTTGATGTTCCTGAAGGATATCCGCGCGTATTTAATTTTTTGCAAATACGCCCAATTGTTGACAATAAAGAAGAGATATATGCGAATTTGGAAGAAGTGGATAAAAATGATGCTATTATTTATTCGGAAGTTGCACTCGGAAACGGGATTTATAATAATGTTCACGATGTAGTTTATGTGAAACCCGAATCATTTGATGCAGCTAAGAACTTTGAGATTGCATCGGCCATAGAAAAAGTGAATCAGTTGTTCATTGCTTCAAAAAAACAATATGCAATTATAGGTCCCGGTCGTTGGGGTTCCAGCGACCCGATGCTTGGTATTCCGGTTAAATGGCCTCAAATATCTGCTGCCCGCCTGATCGTTGAATCGGGTCTCGACAAATACCGTATCGACCCCTCTCAGGGTACTCACTTCTTTCACAATCTGACCTCGTTCAGGGTGGGGTATTTTACTATTAATCCATATATTAATGACGGTTTTTATGATCTGGACTTCCTGAATAACTCAAAAGCATTGTTCGAAGACGAATATATCAGAGTAGTGAATTTTGAGAAACCTCTCGTCATTAAAATTGATGGAAAAAAAGGAATAGGTGTTCTGTATAAACCTGAAGTTTGATATTCTGTAATCATCTTAAAATTTATACGCATATTACGTACGGTTTTTAAGTGAAAAAAGTAAGTTTTTCTTGTTTTTTTAGAAGAAATACTTTTCGTAAAAAAAATAATATGGGTAAATATTGTTTGTTTGTCTTTGATATTCTGGCTATAGACCTTGAAATATTTTTTTTTTCGAAATCATTGTTTGACGGAAATTATGGTTAATTTTGTCGCGTGAAAAACATCTAACAATTATAAACTAATTTACTAATTTTAAAAAACAATTAAAATGAACGTAGATAAAATAATGAATGAGCTTGAAAAGAAAAATCCAGGAGAAGTGGAATATTTACAAGCAGTTCGCGAAGTTTTAGAATCAATTGAGGACGTTGTTAATGAAAACCCTCAAATTGAAGCAGCAGGTATCATTGACAGACTTATTGAACCTGACCGTGTATTAATGTTCAAAGTTCCCTGGGTTGATGATAAAGGACAAGTTCATGTGAACAGAGGTTTCCGTATTCAATTCAACAATGCAATCGGACCTTACAAAGGTGGTTTACGTTTCCACCCTAGTGTGAACTTAAGTATTTTGAAATTCTTGGGTTTCGAACAAATTTTCAAAAACAGTTTAACAACATTGCCTATGGGCGGTGGTAAAGGTGGTTCTGATTTCGATGCAAAAGGAAAATCAGATGCTGAGATTATGAGATTCTGCCAGTCATTTATGTTGGAACTTTGGAAAATTATCGGACCGGAAACTGATGTACCTGCAGGTGATATCGGTGTTGGCGGAAAAGAGATCGGTTTCATGTACGGTATGTACAAAAAACTTACCCACACTCATGTTGGTGTTTTAACCGGAAAAGGTTTGAACTGGGGTGGCAGTTTAGTACGTCCCGAAGCTACCGGTTTTGGTTGTGTATATTTTGCACAGGAAATGCTGAAAACCAAAGGCACTGATTTCAAAGGTAAAACAGTTGCTGTTTCGGGATTTGGTAATGTTGCTTGGGGCGCTGCACTGAAAGTTACCGAATTGGGTGGTAAAGTTGTTACTATTTCAGGTCCTGACGGATATATTTATGATGCTGACGGAATTTCGGGCGAAAAGATTGATTATATGCTCGAACTCCGCGCTTCAAATCAGGATATCGTGAAACCATATTCTTATGAATTCCCGAATTCAAAATTTGTACAGGGAAGACGTCCGTGGGAAGTTAAATGCGATATCGCGTTACCTTGTGCCACACAGAACGAATTGGGTAAAGAAGATGCTCTGAACCTTATCAACAATGGCTGTATGGCTGTTGCTGAAGGTGCAAATATGCCTTCTACTCCTGAAGCAGTTGAATCATTTTTGGAACATAAAATATTATTTGCTCCCGGCAAAGCTTCCAATGCAGGCGGTGTTGCAACATCGGGTTTAGAAATGAGCCAAAATTCAATGAAATTAGCCTGGGGCAAAGAAGAAGTTGACCGCAGATTACACGAGATCATGAAAAACATTCACGAAGCTTGTGTAAAACATGGTAAAGACAGCACCGGTTTTGTTAATTATGTAAAAGGTGCTAACGTTTCCGGTTTCCTTAAAGTTGCTCAGGCAATGATGGATCAGGGAATAATTTAATTTTTGTTGGTTATATTTTTTAAGGGCCGGAATTTTCCGGCCCTTTTTTGTTTTTATTTTATGCCTATTTACCCAACTAAAGTTGTTTTAACGATATGCGCCCTGCTATATTCCGAAAAAAGAATGTAAAACCTTCACTATTATCTTTTAACTATTTTGGGCGGCTCCGCCTATCGGCGGACCGGGCTATTCGCTCATAGTCCTCGCGCCGCTTGCGTGCCGCTTTGTCTAGTTTGTTCCTTATTTTCCAACTTCAGTTCTCTTCAAATAGTTTAGGTTGGCGGTCGCTGTGGGCTACCGCTTCTATCCCTGCCGCGGAGGCAAACAGCCTTCCAATAAATAAAGTGCACATCGCCAATCAATCTTTCCAATCATTGAATCAGCTTAATCAACGGTTCCGACAATTTTCATTCCTTCACAAATTTCCTCACCGCAACTCCGTTTTCTGTGTTGAGTTTTATAACATAAACCCCTTTCGACAAACTGCTGATATCCATTTCGGTTTTTGTTGCCAATAGGTTTTGTTCTAAAAGCATTTGCCCTTCCAGATTGTAAACCGATGCTGTACTGTTGTCTGAAATGCTCAGCTCAATTGTAATATTGTTGGTTGCGGGATTAGGATAAACAGAAAAAGTTTCTGTTTGTGCATTATCTTCAATGCCTGTTGACGAAGTATATTTTAATATGGTTCCGTTGGTTCCTACGGCATATCCGGGCACCGAATCAATAAAAAATATGGAATTCAGGGTTTGCACTCCCGAAGCGCTTTGTGTCCACGAATTGCCACCATCATTTGTACGATATAATGTCATACTCGAAAATCCATCTCCACCTCCCACAAAACCGTGATTCGCATCAGTAAAAAATACTGTGACTAATGTGGGTGGAAAAGAGAATGACAAATGATTCCATGTATCTCCGCCGTCTATAGTTCTGTATACTCCGTTTATATCTGTTGCTACAAAGCCCGTATCGGGAGTCGGAAAATAAATCGAATAAATAGAAACCGTATTAGCCGAATCAACAGACATTGGTATCCACGATGCACCTCCGTTTGTTGTTTTTAAAATAGTGCCATAATCAGTAGTAACATAACCCTTCAATGGGCTTGTAAAAAAAACAGCAGTAAATAAGGTTGCTCCATAACTATACCTGTATATAGTATCCCACGATAATCCACCATTGTTTGTTTTTATCACATAATTATCCAGACCTGTCGACCAGGTAATACCATAGCCTGTAGTTTGATTGGGAAA
>CAIWKO010000055.1 GCA_903913285.1 uncultured Bacteroidales bacterium
CAAGTTTTTATTACTGATTGGAAATCAAGTATTATAAAATAACAGAAATCCGTTTGGGCCGCATTTCTCCGCCAATGGGCGGACAGGGACACGCCGTTCTTAAGTGTTTTTCAAAAACAAAATTCATACTGAACGGCGGCTACCAATGAACATCTTTATTCTTTTGTTTGTAATTCAATTAGTTGTAGGTTTAACTCTGAAGCCTTTTTTTGCATAAATTTTATGAGTTGATTTCTATATTTTTCTTCATATTTTTTAGTTCCTTGCTCCACATAATCGGCCCCATGTTTCATTAAGTTATAATACATCACTGCCAACTTTCTTGCGGTGGCTTTAATTGCAATGGCAGGTCCTTTTTTTGATTTTAATCTCTTTGCAAAAGCACCTAAGGCTATATGCTTGCTTAATAACAAGGTTTGTGCTGCTTGTTTAAATACCTGACCTGCTTTTGTTGAACTGCGTTTTTTACTTCTTTTATTGATTTTTCCGGAGCGATTTTGCCCCGGAGCTAAACCTAACCATGAGGTAAAATGTTTTGCTGTTGGCCATCGGCTAATGTCATTTCCTATTTCTGACAAAACTCGTAAATAATTATAGTCGGTAAACCCGGGTAATATTGCTGCATCCCTTCCATCTGTGATGTTAAGTAATTTATAATGCAAATTCTCTATCTGCGGAGCGTGATGACGAACGCGTTTCGTTGCTCTGGTTGCTTTTTGTAAAGTGTCTTCATTTTGAATTACAGTTTCTGATGACATCTTTTCAAGTAATAGTTCCATTTTTTTATCACAGTCTTCTATTTGTGTTTGATAGAAGTGGTATGCATTATATGCCTGTTTTAATTCAAACAAATGCTCTTCGCTATAAAAACCATTTAACGCTTGTAAAATTTCTTCTCTTTTGTTTTTTCTTAAACGGACATCACATAAACTTAATAAATATTTCGGATCGGTTTGCCCATCTAAAATTGACTCAATCATCAACATTCCACTTTTACCATGTATCTGATTAAGCACTTCCGGTAATCGAATATTCATCAATATTAATGCTTTTTGCATGTGCTGAACATGTGTTGCTGCCATCTGAATGTGATCTTCTCGTAATCGGTTATAGGTTCTTAATTGACGAAAAAAATCAGTCGGAATAAAACTACGCCTTAATAACCCATAGCTGTGCAATTGCTGTATCCATTGACAGTCTTGAACATCGGTTTTACGACCTGGAAGGTTTTTACTGTCTGCCGGATTTACTAACCATACATCCATGCCGGCCTTTTCAAGCATGTCATAGATAGTTATCCAATAAACCCCTGTTGCTTCCATAGCCACAGTCTTGATTTTTTGAGATAACAAATCTTTTACGCATGCTTGTAGTGTTGAGGTAAATGTTCGGTAACTTCTTACCGAATGATTGTCTGTGGCAACAAAAATTTTTTCGCTGCCAATGTCAATGCCTGCTGCATTTTCATAAATTTTTACTAAATTGCCCATGTTTTTTATTTTTAAAGTTAAAGCAGAGGTGCTGGCATCGGAACATTAGTTGTATTTGATAGGCTACCAAGCGGGAATATCATAAAATATCACCAATGTTATTTACTCTATGCTCCGAAACAAAGCTCAATGACAGGTAGTTTACGCTAATGCCGCGACTGCTATGGCGCCAGTGCTTCTGCTCTTTAAAAAACGAATGTTCATTGAATGTTATTTTTGGGCAGAGCCTAATTATCCCTCAATGTGACCCTTAATATTGTCATTGAATGTTATTTTTGGGCAAAGCCTAATTATCCCTCTGTATGACCACAGGCCTGCTGTTTGCCAACCGCGGCAGGGATAGAAGCGGATAGCCCGGAAGGCCGTCGACCCAAACTGTTTGAAAAGGACGGCATTTGGAAATAATGAAAAACGCAACAACAAAAGGCACGCAAACGGCATGAGGACTATGAGCGGATAGCCCGTCCCGAAGGGGCCGCCCAAATGAGTTAAAAGTTGAAAGGAACAAGTTGGCTAATGGCAATGATATAAACCTTAGTTTGCACCGATAGCAGGTTATTTTGTTGAAAATTTATTTTTGCACAGGAAAACCCAACTCAACTTTTTTTCGTAATTTTGTATAAATATCTATCAGAATGCCTTTGCCTGTGCCGGGGACAGTTAACAGTCTCTACCATATTATTCACGGGTTTATCAACAGAAAAACCGATGCTACGGTTATAGCCCAGGCACGACGACTTATTGCCATAAATTATGTAACGCTCAATAATCGGATCATTGCAAATAAAAGCATCAGTTTCAAAGTCAGGAACGATACCACTGCACAGATATTTGATGTTAAAATTACAGAGTATTATACCCCTACCCTGCTGCGAATTATATGCAACTGTAACGAGCCCGCTTTTTGCAAACATAAAACAGCATCGTTGCTGTATGTTGCCGAGCGTTTGCCCGACAGCCAAATGATATTATCGGAAGCATTAACTTCGGTGACACGGGCAGGCACACCCATGCCTGTGAGTGAAGTGGTGATTAACATGCCTGCCATTAACTTCGAAATATTGAACACGGTTGCCAACCGCTATGATATAGCGGCAGGTCAAAGCCTTGCTAACTACAAAAAAATAAATATTCTGCGTGTCGATAAAACGGAGGTGTATGCCGATGTGAACAACAATCAAACCATAAACCATGTGTTGATACGCAAAACAAGCGATAACACCTTCCACACCTATTGCAATTGTTGGAAAGTTTCGCCTGTTGTATGCGAACACCGTTATGCAGTGTTCTATGCTCTTTATCTTCAAAAAGGGAAATTCTATTTCGAGAGTTTAAAAGATTTTACAGCGCTCAAAAACCATTTGCTTGTTGAATACGGATACACTATCAACGATAATATTGATGATAAATTTGAGTTTATAACCAGCCAAACAACAGGCCGGCCCGAACTGAAGCTCAAAGATCCTACGCTGCAAAAAATATCCCAATTTCAGCAATGGGAAACCATTATAAAGCAATTGCAACTCGACGAAAAACCTTTAGAAATTGCAGACTTACAGTTTCCCGAGATCAGATTTAAAGAAGACTTCGGTGTTGGCTTTGCCATTAATTTTATTTTAAACACTTTTCCGTATTTCAGCATTACGCCCTTTTACGCGAAGCTTGCCAAAGACCAAAGCACAGCAATACACAGTTTTCAAACCTTCCCGGCCAACGCTCCTCCCCTCGACATTGCCATGGAAGAAGGAACTCATCAACTATTGCATTTGCTTCAGGAAATTTCGAACGAACAGTTGATAAAGCTCACTCAAAAAGAAAATTATTTCAGGCGCAAAACCAAAACAGATATGTTTGGTTATATTCCGTTTGATGCTTCGGAAACCGATCTGATGCAGAAACATATTCTTTCGCGGCTGCTGCAGCTATTTCCTTTGCTCGAAAAAGAGTTATACACCTATCAGCAGGTGGTACCCGGCAGTTTAAGCACCTATTCGCTGCAAAAGATACACTTCTCGTCGGAAAAAATAAAGATCGCTTTTAAACTTGTAACTACTGAAGATACTGTCGATCTCTTTATCGGAATAAAAAAAGCGGATGAGGAATTTATAACCATTGTTAAGTTTTTCGCGGGCATGTTCGTTCAGGAAAATGACACCATTTATTTGCTGAACCGTACACGGGATGCTGCCATCATTCAATATATAGGAAAGCCGGGAAAGATAAAAGTTAATAAAAAAGATACGCAGAATTTTTTGAAAGCTTTTGTCATTCCGCTGCAACGTTTCTATGATGTTGAATTGCCCGAAAGCCTCGTCAATCTTGCGTATAAAAACGAAGAGACTTCATTTGCCAAACAAATATACCTAAGTGAGAAAAATGATAAATTTCTGATCATAAGACCGGCTTTCAGATATAACGAACATCGCCCGGTTGAATACAGCGATGCAAGCCGCATTGTGGAAGAACATGACGGAAAAGTGATCATAACTCAACGGGAACACGATGTAGAAACGGCCTTTGTCGAAAACATCAGAGAATTGCATCCTTCGTTCAAAATGCAGGGACAACAAGGCTATTTTTATATCAGTTTCGAAGATGCCATGAAAGAAGGTTGGTTTTTCACCTTTTATAATACCATGAAAGATGAGGAAGCCGAAGTATATGGCATGAAAGAAATGAAGAAATTTCATTATAATCCGCATACCCCGATTATCACTTTTGGATTTGCGACGGGAATAGACTGGTTTGATGTAAAAATAAATATCATGTTCGGCGAACAGAGTGTGAAGCTTAAAGATCTGCGCAAGGCGGTGATCAATAATCGCAATTATGTTCTGCTTGATGATGGTTCGATGGGGATATTGCCTGAGGAATGGGCCAAAAAGTATTCGATGTTGTTCAAGATGGGAAATGTGGAGAAAGAAGAATTGAAGGTGTCGAAATTTCATTTCTCTATCATCGACGAAATGTATGAACAAATAGACGACGACCGTATCCGCCACGAACTGGAATATAAAAGAAATATGCTGCAAAAATTCAGCAGGATAGAAGATATTGATATGCCCGAGAAAGTTGATGCGGTACTGAGGCCTTATCAGAAGTCGGGGTTTTCGTGGTTCAATTTTCTGGATGAATTTAATTGGGGTGGAATACTTGCCGATGATATGGGCTTGGGAAAAACACTGCAAACCCTCACATTTCTTCAACATCTGAAGAATAAAAAGAAATTCATGTATGAAGAATCGGATATACCGCCCGAAGAACAACAAACGGATACTCATTTGATCGTTTGTCCGAATTCGCTGATGTTCAACTGGGAGGGTGAAATACAAAAGTTTTGCCCTGACCTGACATATCATATTCAACATGGCAACGACAGGTTTACAGATGCGAAAAAGTTCGCAGATTATGATATTATTATCACTACTTATGGAACTATACGCTCAGATTTCGAGGTGTTTGTTGCGTTCACGTTTCGATATATTATACTGGATGAATCGCAGGCGATAAAAAATCCCGCATCTAAAGCAACCAAAGCTGTTCAATTGCTGAAAGGTAGGAATCGGCTGGCTTTGTCGGGAACGCCCTTGCAGAATAATATCTTCGACCTGTATGCTCAGTTGAATTTTCTGAACCCGGGTATGTTGGGCAATATGGAGTTTTTCAAGAGCGAGTTTGCAAATCCTATAGAGAAGCATCAGGAGCAAGAAAAAAAGGATGAGTTGAAGAAACTTATTTTCCCGTTCTTTTTAAGAAGAACGAAAGAACAGGTGGCATCGGAACTTCCGGAAAAAACGGAAACGATTTTATATTGCGAAATGGGTGCTGAGCAAAGGATGGTATATGAAGCATATAGAAACGATTACCGCGACCGCATAATGCGCAAGATAGCAACTGAGGGACTGGAGAAATCGGGAATCTATGTGTTGCAAGGTTTGATGAAACTGAGGCAGGTATGCGATTCGCCGGATATATTGGGCAACGACGAAATATACAGTCATGAATCGGTGAAACTGGAAGAACTGACACGCGAGATTAGTGAGAATCACGAGGAGCACAAAGTGCTAGTGTTTTCGCAATTTATCGGGATGCTTCAGTTGATCAAGCAAAGGATGGATGTGCATGGGATACCCTACGTTTATCTGGACGGAAAAAGCAGCGATAGAAGGGAAAGTGTTGAACGGTTTCAGACGGATGAGACGTGTAAGGTGTTTTTGATAAGTTTAAAAGCGGGAGGTGTGGGGCTGAATCTGACGGCGGCAGATTATGTGTATCTGGTTGATCCGTGGTGGAATCCCGCGGTGGAGCAACAGGCTATCGACCGAACACATCGTATTGGACAAACAAGGAGTGTTTTTGCATATAAAATGATCTGTAAGGATACAATTGAGGAGAAGATACTGGTTCTGCAGAATAAAAAGAAGGAGCTGGCGAAGGAACTGATCACTGAGGAGAAATCGTTTTTGAAGAATCTGAATAAGGAGGATATTGAGTACTTGTTTAGTTAAGAATGACGATAGTTAGTCTGATTGTAGGATAAATAAACTTGAAAACAAAGAGTTGTATTTTCGAAGTCACTTTATTTAAAACACATATTATCTTTTACTATCAGGTTTTAGCCATAAATATCCCAACAGCATCAATCTCACAGGAAACACCACAGGCAGTAGCCAGAAGTAGTTCAGGCGATAGAAATGCAACAGGCTTTTAAAAATTTGCAATTGAATGTTGTGTTTTGGCGTTCCTCCCACTTCGTGAACATAGTACGAATCAGGACTGCTATCCAATATATAATTGTTGCGCAGCAATATTTTTGAGTATTGTGTGTCGTCGAAATACAGGAAAAAAGATTCGTCCATTAGAGGAGCACCGATATCGGTGAACATGCACGAGCCTACAATGTATTTGAACGATGGCCAATAAGGTTTAAAGAAAGTGATGCCCGTAAGCAGATGAATATAATGAAACCCATGGTGATGAATGGCGCCGTCATGGCCCAATTCAGTAGCGCCTAAAGCAATGTGTTTGGATTTATAGCTTTGTTGAAGCGTTTCATATCGTTTTTGCATCTGCTCCAGGAAATCTTTTTCAAGCAAAATGTCGTTGTTGATGATGAGCACATGCGTGAAGATAGTGCTTGATTTTGCCAGCCGTATACCCATATTATTGCCCGAACCATAACCTCCGTTCACGTCCGAGGGAATGATAACAACTTGCCCGGGAGTTTTAAAAACTTCTCCGGCATCATTTATATTGTTGATGTAACATGGCGCTTGATGTTCATTCTCCAGAAAAGTCTGTATGAGTTTCAGCGAATCGTCTGTAGAATGGTTATCGATGATGACGATGCGTAAATTATCAACGCTTTGGCTCAAAATGCTTCTGAGGCAGCTTATGGTTTTGGCGCCGTTGTTGTAGTTCAAAACGCAGATGCAGGTGGTGTTCATGCCAATGAGTTTATGATTGCAAGCAGTTTTCGGGCCGATCGTTCCCAACTGTATTGTTTAGCGCGTTCTGCTCCATGTTCGCATAGCTGCTGGCGATAATCATCATGAGTGAGCACATGCACCATGGCATCGCTGATGCTTTCAGTTTCACCGGGGTCGGCATAGCACGCAGCATCTCCGAATATTTCCCTAAAAACAGGAATATCTGATAATATAACCGGACATCCCAGCGACATGGCTTCAAGTGGCGGTATACCGAAGCCTTCGTAGATGGAAGGATAAACGAACAAGGAAGCATTCTTGTATAGTGCGGCAAGTTCTTCGTCCGAAACATAGCCCACACAATTGGCCAGTATTTCGTCAGGAATTTGCATGTTGAAGATCGTATCCTTTTTGCCAACCAACATCAAATTATATTTCGCATCCAGACCCGACAATTTGAAAGCTTCCACAAGCCGGACTGTGTTCTTTCTTGGGTCAAGCGAAGCCACTGAAAGTATATAGGGTTGTCGGCTTACATCATTTGCTCCGTGTTGTCCATTCAGGTCAGCCGAAACGGCATTATAAATGATTTCAATTTTATTTTCGCTGATACCCGTTAGCCTCAATATCTCCTGCTTTGAAAATTCGCTGACAGTGATCACCTTTTTCGAACGACGGATAAAAATGGGAGTCACCCAACGGTAATACAAATAATAGCTTTTTGAAAACCACGAAGGATGCACCAGAAACGAAAGGTCGTGAATGGTGACAATACGGTTGGAATAAAAAACAGGGCCCGGACTTCCGAAATTGATCAGCAACGGGTTTTTATGCCTGAGCAGATACAGGCGCAAATCGGTTTGTTCCCAAAGTATGTTATTGAACATGCCGAATTGAACAATGCGACAGTTTAAATGATATTCGGGAAGTATTTTACGGGGAGCAAGGATAGTTATTTCGGTGCCCAGTTCAATAAGCATTTTGCACAACTCATAGGAAAACCTTTGTATGCCGGTCATCCGTTGTGTTAGGAAGCGTCCGTTAATAAATATCGGGTTGCTCAACTTTTTTCATTGGTTTTGTTGGCTTCTCCCCTGTCTTCATCTTCTTCATAATCGTCATCAAAAGCTTTCTTCACTCCAAAAAACCTTTGCACTTTGCGCCATCCGTATTTGAAAAACATCAGTACCCCGACAACCCCGGCAATGACAGCCTGCAAAATGATACTTCCTGAACCCGGGTCGATATAAAGCATTACGCGGTTCAAAAACAAAGCAATGTTGAGAGACATCATGGTTGAAAATAAGGTTTGCATGGTGTTATTGTTAATGAGATTAATGGTTAGCGTTGATTCTTTTCATGAGATATAAGGTCCGTTCCGATTCGCGGATATTTTCTTTCGCAATAATACTAAAAAAAACGGAAAATTCCTTTTCAAAATCGTTTTGATTGTAGCCCGGAAAAACATCTTTTCTCGATTCGAACAGCTTTTTTACCTGCGAATCGCTTTTCGGAACAAATTCAATGATAAGGTTGCTGCACAGTCCGCTCATGAATCCTGCAATGTTGCTTAATGGCACATTATTGGAAATGGCCAGATGATGAATCAGCGCCAGGGCAAGAATGGTATCGGGATGTGGGCGCTGGCCGAGCGACATGCGTTCGTTGTTGTTCCATCCTATTGCCGGGCTCGGATTGGTCAGATCCATGATAAGCGGCAGAACGTTTGTGATTTTTTTGAGCTTAATGGTATTGTAATAGGTTTCTATCGCCACAGGGTCGATGTCAAAAGCTGTACAATGAATGTCCATGGCTGCTGCCACCTGAGTAAATTCTCCTGTATTGGCTCCCAAATCCCACAAGGTTTTTGTTTCGGTCTTGTTCAGAAAACCTTCAATGATTTCTTTTTTGTTAAGAAATGAACTGTCGGTGTAATTCGTGAACTTATAATATTCGCCCCATTCCGTATTCTGTCTTTTCAGATGAAGTTTTTTTGTCAGTATTGTCAAACTATCAACCAAAGCAAGCATTCCGGATTTTTTGATGTGAATGTCATTGGCGGCAGAACCTTTGTGTTCATATTTTTTCTGGCTGCGGGCGTGCATGTGGATATGCATTTGCAAGGAAAGAATGAGTTTTGTTTTAAAGGGCAAAAGTTTGCTTGCCAGGTCGAGCGGGATTCCATCGAGATAACATTTCAGCAATTGATTCGAACGGATATCCGTATAACTCATCAGGGCTAGTGGTGCCAGAAAATACTGGCAAAACTGCCTGTATGCATCCCAGGGTTTCCCTTCCTGATAGATATCGAACGAGAGGGTATCAATAAAAACAGGCTTACCGTTACGAAACTGAATATTATAGGCACTACTGTCTTTCAGCGTCATGCCATGCTGCAAAGCAATCTTTTGAATTCTTAATGTGGTTAATGCAGCATCTTTCAATTGGCTGAACGACCATTCGTAGGGGTATGATATAAATTCTATCTTTTCGGGTTCAATGACTTTGTAGCAAGGCTGGCTATATCCCTGATGACCAGTAACCTCAGCATGAGGTATCAGAAGTTTTTTTTCGCACAACTTATCGTATAAGCCCGAACTGATTAAAAAATCATAATCTTTTTGATAGAACGGATTCACCTGCCTCAACAATTTTCCGTTTTCGTTGAAAAGGAATCCGCTTGGATCGCGGAAGGAACTTTCGTGTATTGAGCTATTCATATCAATTTTATCAAAACATTATTTCACTTCTTCTATCATTATTTTCTTTACACAGATGCCGAGTTTTCGGGTATCGGGAGAATTGCAGCAATCGCTCGGAGCCATCGGATTGCTGATTTGAAAAACTATATTTATCAAGCCATCGGTAACCAGTTTTTTGGGAATTACAACTTCATTCCATTTCTCTTCTTTTATCATCCAACTGCCTACTTTAACTTCATTCACCAAAACCGTCACAACCTGATGGTCGATTTTATTATTTGCCAGAAATCCGAAGCCAAGAAGCTTCAACCGCAAATCTCCGACAGGGGCTTGTTCGAGTTGAAATGAAAGTCCGGCAACATATCCGTCAGTCCATCGCTGGGTAGGTTCAGCCGAACTCCAACCGGATTTTAAATATGTATCTGCTTCCCCTTTTCCTTCGGTTGATAACCTGATTTCTTTTCCTAATTTGTAAGGCAGAACTTTGGGAGCATTTATTGCTTTAATTCCTTTTTCGGTATAAATAAACTTCCCGTATGCATAACTTTTCGGACTATAGGCATCGCCTGTAACGATATACTCTGTGATAGGCGGCAGGTAATCACTCTTCCAGTATTTATGGTCCCATTCATAATAATAAAAGGTTCTCACCCTTTCGCCTCCCGATTTGGCAGTTTCGAACTCACGACATTGCTCATCTCCGCTTCTTATTCCCAACAGACATGGTATATCAGTTAGTTCCAATGGCATGTTATCGGTAAGCAACTGGCCTTTTGCTTTGGCAGGCTTGTAAAGCAACAAGGCATGAGAAGCACTTCGCACTTTGGAAGAAATTAAGTTTAATGCATCACCATATTCAAGTTTATTATTAAAACCATTTAGTTCACCTGTACCATGGTCCGACATAATAATAATATCCGAATTATCATATATCCCTAAAGCTTTCAATACATTCATAATCCTGCCGGCAAGTTTCACAGCTCCTCTTGCCTGTTTTATGTATGCTTTTTCGCCTATATTATCGATAGTGTATTGCAGGTTTTCATCCACCTGCCATGGGGCATGAGGTATAGTAAAATGCAGTATTTTGAAGGAACCTTTTTTATCATTATTAACGGTTGCCTGTTCTTCGAACAATTCCAAAAACCGAATATCCGTCCCCTGAGGTTCAGGCGGATAATGTCCGCGTGTCAGAAAAGAAATCAACCAATTGCCGTTGTTATAGATCTTCGTTTTGCAAACAATTGGAAGCGACCTGAAAGCTGCATAATCGATGTAACTATAAAATGCCTTGAAATAATTATACGAACTGCTGTTAACAAGCCCGTTCATAGAGATCACGCTGGGATGAACCTCCTCGACACCAACAAAATTCGTACTGTATGATTTGTTTTCGAAATAATGCAGCAGATTGAATTTAGCATCCGATTCCGAAATATAATTACTAAAGGGTTTCTCGTTTCTGTAGACCGAACCTATTAATACGGAAGGAATGCTCGTTTTGGTTGTCGGAAACTTACTGAGAGTGTTTCTGTAAAATGTAAATCCGTCTAAGACCTTTATCTCATCCGGATAGGTGTTCTTGATGTAATCGAAATAATCGGATTGAAAACAATCGAGGATAATAATCAGAACATTTTTTTCGGGATTAAATGTAAAGATATCCTTGTAATGAGAGTAGTCTTTGTGAGTATTTGTTACTTTAGGTGATATAATAAAATTGCTTAAAACGGAAATTAACCCCAGCAGAAATACTCCGAAAACAATATAGCGTTTAATCTTTTGCCTTCCTTTAAAGAATATCATTATGATAAGGACAATAATCAACAACCATAAAAGAATTTCAAAATACATTTTGCTGTGCCACAGTGCCCAGTTTATCGGTTGCCCATTCATTTGGCCGAAATTCCATATAAGCAACTGGCTCTGGATCCACACGGCAATTGTCAATCCGACTATTCCTCCGGCTAGAAAATTAAGTACTTTAGGGAAAGAACGAAACAAAAACAGTATGAGGAAAAGGAATGCAGAAAAAAACACAAACAATACAGATACAGGCAAAATAACTTCACTAATATTAAACTCTATTGCGTTGACATTCCCCAAATAAAAAGAAAGCCCGGAAACAATAAGCGACATAAACGGAAGCGTGCAGGCAACTAATAACAGAAACGATTTCGTGTATTTCATAAGCAACAACATTCATCAAAATCAAAAAACGGTATTTTCATATCACTACAATCATTTTCCGGTCAGTATTTCCGAAATTTTTTGTTTATAAGCATCATTCGACATGGTATCCTTTATTTCTTTCAGAGCATTTCTCCTGACAGATTCCCAAGTGCTTTTATTACAATAGAGTTCAATAACTTTTTCAGCAAAATCTTCTTTTTCAGCTTTAGCAGATAATAGTTGTAGATTGTGGTTCCAGCCAAGCTGTTGAGTCAGTCGTTCGGTAGCAACCACCGGCAAACCATAAGCAGCGGCTTCGTGTATCTTATAAGGAATGCCTGCAGCATAACGTGTAGGTGCAATAAATACCCGACTCTTAGTGTAGAATTCCAAAATATCATCAACCCTGCCATGAATGTGAACTCCTCCGACATTCAATGAACTTACGGCTTTTGAATTGCACGAACCTACGATACTTAATTCAATACCCGGCAGTTTTGACGTAACCAAAGGCAATATTTCATTAACGAACCAAAGTACTGAATCGGCATTGGGTGTATCATCATAATCGAGGTTACCAATAAACAGCAAACCGCTGCGCTCTTCAAAAGTAGATTCCGGTTCTTCGACAGACAACACATGACCCAAAACTCTAACATCAGGTTTTCCATATTCCTTAAATCGTTCCGCATCTGCAACAGATACAGAAGTAACTACATTTGCCAGATCCGAAATACATAATTCCTTTTGTATTTCGGCCTGCTTCAGATTTTCATCTACAGCCTCACCCTCAAATATCTTTTTGCTAATTTCCCTGTCGGCAAATATAGCTTCAGCATCATAAATGATCATGGAGTCTTTGGCGTATGCTGCAATTTCAGTTTTCAGCGCTTTCATATTATGAGGCCTGCTAATCCAGATAAAATCATAATAATCTTTCCTGCTTTGAATAAACTCGCTGAAATTTGCAAGCCCGCATCCCATCATCACTTCCGTAAAAGGATCAATATCATTATAAGCGCTGATCCAGTTTTCCTGAGGAAAATTAAGAGGGATAATCGTGACCTTGTATCCCAATTCCTGTATGCATCTTACGATGGTATTTGATCGCGGAAACCCGGAACCCAAGGCGGCATGCGGAACTCGGTCATCAATATAAAGCAGTTTCTTCATGTTTCGCTCCGAAGCTGCAAAGCGGGCAAATTTAATGTTATTTGCATCAGGAATAAAATGATTGATGAGTTGATGCTTATGTTTCTCGTAGAACAGTTTTTGATTTTTTTGCTGTTGCATGACCGCACTTTCCTTCACCCCGCTACCAAACTCATAATGGCGTATGACTGCCTTCGGTTCATAAACAACTTCATGGCCTTGTTCCTGCAACCACAAACAGTAATCCGTTTCTTCGTAATAAGCAGGCTCAAAACTGATATCAAAACCACTGTGCTGCCTAAATAATTCAGTCCGTGTCATCAAAAAGGCTCCCGAACAGTAATCAACTACCCGACTGAAATTGTATTCGGGTTTGTCGGGCATATCGCCACGGCCGTAGCCAAGGCAAGAGCCATCATTCCAGATGATGCTACCGGCCTCCTGAAGCGTACCGTCGGCTAAAACAATTTTACCCCCTACGGCACCGCATTTATTGTTGCCGGCAATAGATCCATAAGCAGCTTTTAAAGTTCCGTCCATCAGGACGGCATCGTTGTTCAGAAAAACCATGTATTTCCCTTTCACAGATTGCAATGCCTGATTGCAACCTTTCAAAAAATGCAAATTATCTTTATTGCGAATGATTTTTGCCCCTTTTATTTTATCAAGCAACAAAGGAGTTTTATCGGTGGAATTGTTGTCAATAATAATCACTTCATAGGGGACATCCGCGTATTGAACTATCGACTGCAGGCAGGCATAGCTCAGTTCAACAGCGTTATAAAGCACCAGGACAATTGAAACTTCAGGTTTTGTTTCCGGAAATTGAATTATCATTCCAGACTTAATGAATCCATAGAAATCTCCCTGCTTCTGCAATAAATAATCTTCTTTGGTAATTGCATCAAATACGCCAATGTACGCTGTTGGTGCACGCCCCTCTTTCTCGCCATGCAAAATATAATGAACCAAAGGATTTATACCGCATTTGCTCACTTCCTTATATTTATCCAAATAAAAACCACTGTGAAAACCGGGACTTGGATTGCGGCCTTCAAACCCGCCAAACAATAAATAGTGCATGATGGGGAATATTTTCGCATATTTAAAGTCAGGGTTCTGAGTCAGGTAATAATCTTTATCAAAAAGGCCACTTTTCGAAATAAGGCGGATATTTCTTTGAATGGTAATTATCCGTCCGAATTGTTTGTACAACCTTCTTAAAAATGCATCTGCAACCCTCAATGGTTTGGTTATTTTCCATGAAAAGGAAGACTTCAACTGAGCGATGTCTTTATCCTTTTCCATTATAATCCTATCTCTTTCCTGAATAATTTGTGTCTTCTCCTGAATCAATTCGTATTCTGACTGGATAAAATTATCTTTCTCACGAATAATTGTCAGGTCTTCCTGTATCCGGTTTTCTTTCTCTTGTATCACTGTGCCGGATTCTTGAATTTTGCATTCATTCTCCTGAATAATTTTATGGGCTTGCGCTATCTTACTTTCATTTTCCCTGATAAGTTCCTGAAATTTCTCTGCCTGCGCATCTTTTTCATGAATCTGATTGTCTTTCTCCTGAATTTCTTTCTCCTTCTCGTGAACAATAAAATCTTTTTGCCTGACAACTTCTTTAATATACTCCTCTTGCTCGGTTTTAATCTGCTGCGAAATGTCTGTCAGCCCTGAATGGAAAAAAGGTACATCTTCGCTATCGGAACAAACGGCAATATCATACAGATCCTCTTTTTCACCTTCTGTAGGTGTAAAACCGTTTTCTCCTAATTCAATATTTTGATCCTGAAATTGTGAAGTGTTTTTTTTAAACGGCCATATCCAGGACGATGTATAAATTTTCTGGCCTCCCAACTCTACATGCTTAAAATACGTTTTCAAAAAACCTTCAAATTCCTCGCGGTAAAACTCCTTCAGGTGAAATTCATTTTTATAATTATCCCTTTCGGAATAGAATTTTTTATTGGGAGTCGATATAATCAGAGTACCGTCGGGTTTCATAAGTCGTTTAATCTCCTTTAAAAACAACTTCTGGTCATCACCATCAATATGTTCAATAGTTTCGAACGAAACTACCACATCAAAAACCGATTCCCCCTCTATCGGAATATCAGTGCATAAAGCTGCTATAAAAGTACAATTTTCGGCAGGATAAGTATTCTTTGCCCATTTAACCGCTGCATGCGAATAATCAACTCCTACTACTTTACTTGCATGCCGGGCAAGTAAAGCAGTGCCGTAACCTTCCCCGCTAGCTACATCCAGAACTGTTTTGTTTTTCACAAAAGCAGAGGCAAACAAATAACGATGCCAGTGTTCGTAGCTTATTTGAGCCGAACGTATGGATGCCAAATATCGTTCTCCTGTGAATTCCATCCTGATTACGGATTGAAGTGTGTAAAAATATATCTATGAGGGTCTTCGATAGCCTCCCCTTTAGAGGCCTGCTTTGGCTCATCAACAACTTCCGATTTTTTTTCCGGTATGTCTTCCGTTTTCATGTATTTTGATAATGCTTCGCCTGCCGGGCCGATAAACGATGGGTAGCCATTCTCAAGATAAAGCACCCTGTTGGCATATTTTCGCATTGAAGTACTATCGTGCGATACAAAAAGAATGGTTTTTCCGGCTTGTATCATTTCTTCAAAAAAACCGAAACACTTCAGTTGAAAACGCGCATCGCCCACTGCCAAAACTTCATCCATAATCAATATTTCCTTGTTGGTGTGTATCGACACTGAAAAGGCCAGGCGCACCTGCATTCCGCTCGAATAGTTCTTTAATTTCTGGTCGATAAACCGTTCCATTTCCGAAAAAGCCACTATGCTGTCGAACCTTGCCTTGATTTCTTTTTTTGATAATCCTAATATTGTTCCGTTCAGATGAATGTTATCGCGCCCCGAAAGTTCAGGGTTAAAACCTACTCCCAGTTCCAAAAACGGTGATATTTCACCATTAATTTTCACTTTGCCTTTATCGGGAGTATAGATCCCTGCAATAATCTTTAATAAAGTCGACTTTCCCGAACCGTTGCGTCCTATAATACCAAAAAACTCCCCTTTATTGACTTCGAACGAAACATCTCTCAGGGCTTCAAACTTCTCGTACTTTCTCTTCCATTCAAAACGGGCAAGACGCTCCAGAAACGTATTGGTCAATTCATGGGGTATCAAAAATGTTTTTGATATATCTTCTACTCTGATGGCTGTTTCTTCGTTCATAATCTGCTACATTTGCTCAATTACATTTATCGAAGTTTTTCTCAAGAACCAGATACTGCCCAACATCAGCGGAATAAAAATGCCAATAAGGATGAAAAGATGGTCGATGCGGGCCACATTATTATCAATTAATGCAATTCGTGCATGTTCAATCAGCAGTGTCATAGGGTTCAGGTAAAGCACCGAACGTATGCTGTCGGGAACTGTTGTGATCGGATAGATGATGGGCGAAGCATAAAACAAAACCTGCAGCAAAACTTCCCAAATCTGGTTCAAATCGCGAAATCGCACAATAATAGTTGCCGTCATAAATGAAAAGAACAGCGATATCCCATAAATCAGGATGATATAAACCACAAATAACAGCAATTGCAGCGGCCCCGGAAATATATGATAGTAGAGAAACAGAAAAAGGAAAAAAATGATCAGATTAAACAGAAATGCCATGGCCGAATGTATGGTAGAAGAAATAACAACTATCCATTTCGGGAGAAAAACTTTTTTTAATATATGCCCCTTGGCTAAAATACTCATCATGCCCACCATGGATGCTTCGGCAAAAAACGACCACAAAACGATTCCCAGAAGCAGGCGGATAGAATAGTTGGGTACACTTTTAAAAAACAAGTGTGAAAATACAAAATTCATGATTAAAAACAGGCAGAATGGTTTCAAAAAAACCCAGATAACACCAAGCCACGAACCCTGGTAGCGCATTTTCAAATCGGTTTTTGCCAGCATCCATATGGTTTCGCGGATGTGGATTTTGTTTGGATTCAACATCTCAATCCAGGCTTGTATATTTAATTATTAACTTAAACATCAACATAATTGAAGTTTGAAATTGACTGTCAATATAGAAAAGCAAATGTATAAAAAAATTGTTAACAGTTAGAAAAAAACAACTTTATCAATGGCTTCTATAGATTTGGTCATCATGCAGAAAACAACTGCAGTGAAGATAAAATAAACCTAAGTTTTTTTTAAATATTCCTAAGTTTATTACAAATATTCCTGAGTTTATTTTGAATATTCCTAAGTTTATTATAAATATTCCTAAGTTTATTACAAATATTCCTGAGTTTATTTTAAATATTCCTAAGTTTATTACAAATATTCCTGAGTTTATTTTGAATATTCCTAAGTTTATTACAAATATTCCTGAGTTTATTTTGAATATTCCTAAGTTTATTATAAATATTCCTAAGTTTATTTAAAATATTCCTGAGTTTATTTAAAATATTCCTGAGTTTACTTAAAATATTCCTGAGTTTATTTTGAATTTTCTTAAGAATATTTGCCAATAGGTTTTCACAATTCCAGCGCGAACCATACTGAAATAGTGGCAACTACATCAGTTATGATTGGCAATAAAGAAATGGATAAATCAAGATGAATATGGCAATGATCAACTAATCCTGGCAACGACAATCAATCAGACCGGTTGCCGAATAAACCTGCCATCCATCTTAGCGGCTTGGTTACTTTCCACGATAAA
Organism: uncultured Bacteroidales bacterium; assembly: GCA_903913285.1. Classification (GTDB taxonomy): domain Bacteria; phylum Bacteroidota; class Bacteroidia; order Bacteroidales; family CAIWKO01; genus CAIWKO01. The sequence goes on from CAIWKO010000055.1 coordinate 17,680, forward strand.
GAAGACATCAATAATTTTCTTGCGTCATCCTGTGCTTTATTATCGGCTTCTTTTTGCTGAATCAGGTTTTCTATTTCGCTGATATGAGCATCTTTCTTCTGAATTTCAGCATCCTTCTCCCGCAGCTTATTTTCTAATTCGCCGATTCGGAATTCTTGCCGGCGAATAATATCCTCTTGCTTCTTTATAAAGCTATTTTTCTCTTGCATTTCGTTTTCTTTTGCAAGAATCAAACTTTCTTCCTTTTGAATAAAATATTCTTTTTCTCGAATCAACTTTTCTTCTTCAGTTAGTAGCTGCAATAATCTGTCTCTTTCCTTACTGCATTCTTCCAATTTATTTATGCTGGTTTCCGCTTGTTTGCATAATTTATCTGCCAGCTTCAATGCAGGATTCAATCGCGCAATTTCCTCTAGCCATTCAAATGTTATTTCGCTAAGAAAAATATCATCAGCTTGTTTGGCAACCGACAAATCCAGAACCGTACAATAAACTTCCCGCAATAATTTGTGTGCAGCCTTATCCTGATCCAAATCCTTCAATTCATAAGTTGAATGCCTGAGATTATCATCCAGAAACTGCGTTTTATAAATATCGAGTTCAGAATAGTTGAAGGGGAGATTAAAATATGCGGCAATCCTTTTTATTTCCACCTCAGGGTTCTGCATCAGTTTATCGTAATCCACCACGATTCGTTTACAACCAATCGTTTCGGTCAGGCTCGCGATGATGTATCCGAGCCACATAAAATAGCTTTTCTCTATATCGAATCCGTTCCTTTTTTCGAGCGACTTTGCGACACTTAGTGGATGCCGGAAAGCAACTATATAGCTAGCTTCGATTCTACAATGATCAAAAACCTCTTTCCAAAAAGGCAGAAGTTTTGCCATTCGAGGGTCTTTAATACCATAAACCGAATAATCGTTGGTTTTACTTTTAATCAGGTTAACAGCCCTCTGAAAATATCCGTTATTCTTCAACTCTTCGCACTGTTTTTTTGAAATGAAGGTCAGATAGTGCCATTCCGATTCCAATGAATTCAACATCTCATTATTGAACTCATAAAAGTCCAAATCTTCCCAAAATCCCTTTTCATTTTCGCCTTCAACACCATCCATTAGTTTATTGCCAAGATTCACACCCAGTATCTGCAAACCACGTGTTATGGCGCTTGTGCCACAACGATGCATACCAATCACAATTACCAGTCGCTTAGCTGTGTTTTCCATAAAATTATCTGTATCGGGCATTTATTTTAGCGTGAATTAGTGTAATCCGTATGTGTAAAAGTAGTGTTTTTTTTGAAATTTCCACTACTTTTCCATGAGGTTAAATCCCATAAAAGTTCTTGTTCCAGCTTCGCAAATTCTTTATTAAACTTCTTCAACAAGTATTTTTTGTCACCGGGTTTTATTGAAGGATATTCGTTTGCAAAAATTACTTTTTGTTCGATCTTATCATGGTTTGGCAGCCCTAGAAACTTAAAAACTTTGCTCAGGGTTTCCTTATGATGGATAAATAAATCATCCGTTCGTAGAAAAAGCATTTGCTCTTTCGGAAAAAACCGCTTCATTCTTTTAATAGATTTCGAGTAGAATCCGCGGTCGGCATAGGAGTATCCTCTGTTTTGTTTTGTTTTTGATAAAAGTTGCCTGATGGGTTCAAAAAACAAGGCACTATGGAACGACAAACGTTCCTTATTTCTGCTCACCTGCATCTGGTAATGAGAATATGCTCTGTCAACAGGGTTTCGCAAAATAAAAATCAATTTAATATCCGGATTATAATCATAAATTCTTTTCGCTGCCGCTTTCCAATACATATAAACCGGGGTAGCCTCACCAAATAATGTCTGTTGTTTATTAGTCCTAAAATATTTATGATACTGTTCGTAATCGACACTACTTTCTTTAAATATCTTTTCGTTGTCAAAAAAGTGGAGTTCCTTTTGTTCCGGAATAAAAATATTCGGATGCTGAGCCATAAATTTCGCTAACGCACTGGTTCCGCCCTTCTGTGTACCTACTATTAAAAAATCAACTTTCATATCAGCGAGTTCTGTTAAAGATGGAAGAATAATAACTTTCGTAAAAGCTGAGTTTGGAAAATATATATTTCTGTCTATTTTCTTTTAAAACTTTCATTTTGCAAAAATTCTAAATCCTGAATCCTAATTGCTCAACTTCATTCAATTGTTTATCCGAAAATATTGAAATGTCCTTCTGCTTATATTTATTGGCTGTATCACTTTTTTGGGGAATAGCAATTAGTTGCCGCATAAGTTCATCATTGGGCTGATACCCTATAAAGCCAAGTAGACGTATCACTTCCAACGCAGGATTCGAACATAATTCGTCATAATTCAATAAATAAAACCGCTGAGGCATAAGTTCTTCGCATAGCTTTATGCTTCGTGTGTTGCTTCGTATCCAATACTCCAATTGCAATTTGGTAATTTCATTTTCATCAGAATTGTCCAGAGGAACCAGCTTAAACAAATATCCCCAGTTCATAAGTTGCTGCCGGTTGCCCGAATAAGCCATATCCAGGCCGTTACGTATCACATGGACGTATTTAAGTTCCGGGAAAAAAAAAGCAATTCGGTCAATATAAATTTGAGTGTTGGGTTCTTTCCATCCCCATCTCTCTGTCTTTCGGTTTCTGGATGTATGGAGCAGGTTCATCAAATTTAAACTATACGATTCATCAGTACTGAAAGTCGGATTAGTTTCTGCTGCCAGCCTGATTTCGAAAATTTCACTTAAGTTCAGACGTTCCCCGCTCATGAATTTCCGAAAGATACTGAACCTTTTCTCAAAATCACTAACTGTTGCTTTATTATACCAGGCCGGGTTTTTGAACAAACGCGTAAAAAATAAGTTGTCGTTGGCCTCATTCAGTTCGTCGCCCATAAATATACCCAGCTTCATAAAAATTTCTGCCACAACCCGAGTTCCGCTCCCACCCATGGCGCCTATCGCAAAAATATTTTCTTTACGCTTTTTCATTACACTAAATCGGTTTTTTGAAGGCTTTGCTTTACGGCCTCAAACACATCATCCACCGTAATACACCCCATATATTCTTCCCTGTTGCATTCTCTGAAAATTCCTTTGTCATTCTGTATGGCTGGCTCAAGCCCGGTTTTATATATGGCTGTATTTCCTTTCCCGTAAGGAGCCCACAACACCGGTGTGTTCGGTCCGAAAAGTCCTATCGTGGAGCATCCCTGTGCGGCAGCAATATGCATGGGACCGGTGTCGTTGCTGATAAAAACCCTGCATTTCGATATCAGGTAGAATGTTTCTTTCAGCGTAAATTTATCCAACGAATCAATAGGTTTATTCTTCATTAGCAACTTTACTTTTTTCACTGTTTCTTTGTTTTCGGGGCTGTCGATGATAAGAACCCTGCAATCCAGTTGCCCGATGATGAGGTCCGAAAGTTCTGCAAAACGCTCCTCATACCACATCCTGTTTTTCGACGATTCGGCTATACCGGGAGTTATCCCAACGATAGTCTTTCCACCGAAATGTTCCGAGATAAACCGTTCCACTTTCGTCTTTCCATTTTCATCTACAGTTAACTGTTCCAACTTCTGCGTATCATATTCCCTATTCAAACAACGGAGCATATCCAGATAGTTTTGCACCATGTGCTGGTCTTTATGGAAATTAGTTTTTTTAGTATACAGGCACGAACGAAACTGGTGTGCGAAACCCACACGTTCCTTCCCCAGATATAAAGCGAGTATGGCGCTCAGGTTAAAATAAGGCTCACAATCAAAAACCACATCGTAAGAACGAATGTTCAGCATTAACTTCATCACACCCGAAAAAGAATCCAGATTATAGATCGAGTCGACCGGATAACATTCGTATACATCTTTCACCTTGCTGCGCAGCAATACATCGACCCGGCATCCTTCAAACGATTCTCTGATGCCTTTTATCAGCGAAAGCGTAAGTATCGAATCGCCCATGGCCCAAAGTTTGATTACAAGAATTTTTCGAATCCGCTTAGGATGCCTGTTAAACAGCCTGAAAACGACAAGTAAAGTGATAACCAACCGACCTACGTATTTATCAATGATTCTCTGAATGCTGAGCATGTTAGGTGTTTGGTATATGATTTCTGTTATTTGTGGCTAGTTGCCAGATTTTTTTCTGATCATCGAAAGTTGTTCGGCTATCAAACCCAGCAAAAAGAAAATAATTCCGGAAATAAATCCCAGCAACGTTCCCGTGCTCACTCCATTGCCGTGTATGGCCAATGGAATACCCCATGCCAGGGTAATTATCATGCATATTACCGAGATCGGCAAAAAAACTTTCATCGGATTGAACAGTATAACGATATTGATGATTTCCATCACGGTTTGAAAAGCCGTTTCCAGATTTATGGTGCTTTTTCCGTTCAAACGCGGGGCAATCACAATGGGCTCTTCGAGCACAAGATGCCGATGGCTGATAAATATCAGGGTGATTACGTCGCTATACGACATAGTGTCGGGTGCTAGGTTGATATATTTCATTGCCAAATCGGTACGGTATATTTTCATGCCGGAATTTATATCGTGAACAGGAACATTCATCAGTATTTTGGCTGTAAGTCTTATAATACTCTTGCCCAGTCCCCGGGTATACGACGCCGGTTTTGCCCCTTTGCGCGAACCTATCATCATGTCGGCATCTTTCTCTATCATGCATTTAAACAAGTTTTCTATATCTTCCGTTCTATGTTGTCCGTCGGCATCAATAGTAATACAAAATTCTGTTTGGCAGGCCCTTATACCGCTCTTGATGGCAGCTCCGTAGCCCATGTTTAGTTTGTGGCGTAACACTTTTATGTTTTCGTCCGCAGTTAATTCATTAAGAAACTTGCGCGTGTCGTCCGTCGAACCGTCGTTCACAAGTATGATCTTCCAGTTATGGCGTTTACAAAGCTCTATTACCGGAGGCAAAACAATCTTTAAATTTTCTGCTTCGTTAAAAACAGGAATAATAACCGACAATTGACTTTCTTCTGACATAAGCTTTGATATTTATTGGTTGCGCGATTTTAAGAACTGCTATCTACTGCTTTTATTTAAACTTTTTAAGACCTTATCGCGGTTTATTCGGGCACTCGTATAACTGGGGTCAATGGACAATGCCTTCTCGAAATCGGCAAGAGCCTTCTCGTTCTGGCCCGTTTTGGCGAAAGCTACTCCACGGTTCACGTACGCTTGCACAAATTTAGGATTAATTCTGATAGTTTCGCCAAAATCCACTGCCGCTTTGTTCCAGTCGTTGAGTGCACCATAGGTGATGCCCCTATTGTTGTATGCTTCGGCAAAATCGGGATTGAGTGAAATGGCTTTCGAATAATCTGCTAAGGCTTTGTCAAACTGTTTCAGTTTGCCGCAGGCATTGCCCCTATTCGAATAGGCATCCGCATAATTCGAATTCAGTTCTAAGGCTTTTGTGTAATCAGCAATGGCTTTGTCGGGCTGATTAAGTGCAGAATATAAATTGCCACGGTTCGAATAGGCTTTATAATAGTTGCCGTTCAACTCTATCGCTTTGCTGATGTCGGCCAGGGCTTTTTCGTTCTGCCCCATGCTGCCGTATGCCGCACAACGGTTCGAATAAGCATCCGTGAAGTTTGGATTTATTTTTATGGCACGGCTGTAGTCGGCAATGGCATTGTTGTATTTTCCAAAATGATCCCAGGCCACGCCGCGGTCGTTCAGGGCAATGGTGTAGTTTGGCGAAAGCTGAATGGCTTTCGAATAATCGTCGAGGGCTTTTTCCCACATGCCTATGTTGCGGTATGCAAAGCCGCGGTTCGTCAGCGGGCGCGCCAACTTGGGAGCCTTGGCCACATTGTCGCTCCACAACGTGAGTTCATCTTTCCACACTTTGTTGCGCTGGAATGTCAGGTACGAATTCGACGCGACTATGATCAGCAGAATCACAACAGCCAACGACTTGTATTTCTTTTGCAACAGAATGAACACAACCGAAGTCAGTATCAGAAAAAAACCAAAAGAAGGCAAATAAGTACGGTGCTCAAAAATCACATCGTTGATGGGTATTATGCTCGATTCAATGGCTAGAGTGGGTATAAACCAGAAGATGCCGAACGATATCATGCGATGCTTTTTATAAACCACTATGCCCACCACTATGCAAGCCGCCAATATCACGAAACCAATCAGGCTGCGCCCGTTGAAAAAACTTTCCGCTACCGGATAATCGTAGTCCACCATCTGGTTCATCGGAAACAACAGCATCTGTATGTATTTCACTATCACGCCGAACTCGGTAAACAAATACGTAAAAGGCGTCAATGTCGCCGTATGCGTTTCCGTGGCTGTTATTGGTTTCAAAACCCCAAGCGAAAACCGCGACACCATCAGCACAAATGCCGCTGCCACCACTCCCATGCCCAGCAGCACCCGGTAATCCTTAAAGTTGACTTTTAATTTCTTTTTACGAAACAGAAAAAACTCTGCCATCACCAGCGCGAACGGCAATGTGTAAGCATTTTCCTTCGTAAACAGCGCCAAAACGCCCACCATCAGCGAACCAACAAACAGCACATATTTCCACACGCTGCCTTTGGGCAACAAACGCCCCTGAACATAAAGCGCCGTCGAAAGCAAATAGAACATTGCCACCATCGATGCCATGCGCTGAACTATATAAACCACAGATTGCGTCGCCAGTGGATGCGAAACGAACAGCAGCGCTGTCAGTAGCGCGATAATTTGTTTATTAGAGTTCAGTTTGTGATCTTTCAGCGCGGGTGTCGAAAAAACAAGCAGCGTCAGCCACCAAACCACCACGGCGGTCATTAGGTGTATCAGCAGGTTCACATAATGCCAGTAACGTACATCCAACTGCCCGTAATGATAATTCAGCGCAAAACTGAATATGGCAATGGGACGATTGGGGCTGAACTGCCATATGGAATTCAGGTCCCATAAGTTGCGGATGGCATTATTGTCGATTATGCTCGCGAAATCGTCGTAGTGAAACGTGCATTTAAACGAATTCGAATAAACTACTATGCCCAGCACGATAATGATCATTACAGCCAAAAGGTTGAAATAGTTCTTGTGCTTTTCCTTTATTTTAGTGGGCAAGCCTTTCTTTTCAGGATGTTTTTTTAGCGGTATTTTTTTTGTTTGCTGCTTTTTCACGAAGCAAATTTAATTATTTATTGATTAATGGGGGAAAAGTTTCGGGTTTTGGTATAGGAAATTGATATAGGCATGAGCCATGATGTTTTGAGTTCAATATTTAAAGTTTTTGGTTTTTGGTTTTTAGTTAATGTTTTAAAGTTTGGGGAATTTGAGGATGGCACGAAAATGGACAAAAATATAAATGAAGAAAATTATATGTTGAAACTTAAATAAACGTAGATGTTCATTAATTATAAGAAAATGTTCATTGATTATAAGTTAAGCATCATTGATTATAAGAAAATGTTCATTGATTATAAGCAAGCATCATTGATTATAAGAAAATGTTCATTGATTATAAGTCATGCATCGGTGATTATAAGAAAATGTTCATTGATTATAAGCCAAGCATCGGCGATTATTAGAAAATGTTCATTGATTATAAGCCAAGCATCGGTAATTATAAGAAAATGTTTATTGATTATAAGAGATGTATGTCCATTTTATACTTCATGACATTCGTTTTAACCACATGTTTTACTTTTACCATTTACTTACTTGTTACTTGCTACTTAAATACTTTTCTTTTACTTTGCATCGTGAATATCACTAAACAACCTACACTCTTTTTTGCCATACCTGTTATGGATGAGCTGCTGACGCTTCCTCGCTGCCTTGATTGTCTTTCGCTCCAAAGCTATCCAAACATTCAGATAGTAGTATGCGTAAATCAGCCCGAAAGTTTTTGGAATAAGCCCGAAAAACAACACATCTGCGAAAGCAATGCTAAAACACTGGAATTGTTGAAAGCTTTTAATAAATTATCTTTGACTGTGATTGACCGTTCGTCAAAAGGAAAAGGATGGACAGGTAAGAAACACGGTGTGGGATGGGCGCGCAAAACGGTGATGGATTTTATTTCGGAAACGGGCAACGCCGAAGATATTATCGTGAGCATGGATGCCGACACGGAGTTTGGCGAAAACTTTGCAGAAAGCATAGCAGAAACGTTTGAACAATACCCAAAAGCCACAGCGCTGGCAAATCCATATTATCATAAACTATCGGGCGACGAAATTCTTGACAGGGCTCTGTTGCGCTACGAAATTTATATGCGTTATTATGCAATTAACCTGTGGAGGATAAAAAATCCCTATTGTTTTACGGCTATCGGTTCGTCGATGGCAGTTCCGTTATGGGCATACAGGGCTATAGGAGGCATCAGCCCCAAACTGAGCGGAGAAGATTTTTATTTTATGCAAAAGTTGCGCAAATACGGCTCAGTTATAGTCTGGAACGATGAGTACACCTACCCTGCCACACGCTATTCAGATCGGGTCTTTTTTGGGACAGGTCCGGCACTCATAAAAGGAAGCAATAATGATTGGGGAAGCTACCCTATGTACTCGAGACACTTGTTTGATGAAATAGCAATAACTTACAAACTTATTGATACTCTATTTACGGTTGATATCCCAACGCCTATGTCCGAATTTCTCGTCGAAACCTTTGCGACCAAAAACCTATGGAATCCTCTGCGCGAAAACTTTAAAACGCGGGACAGGTTCAGAAAGTCGTGTGCCGAAAAAGTGGACGGATTGAGGATTTTGCAGTATTTAAAGTCAAAACAAAATGCATCAGTGAATGAAGCTATTTATCTTACAAACTATTTGAACACTTTCCACAAGGATGAAATAGCCGATAAAAACATCCATGTAGAAGAGCTTACCTTTGAAGAGGCTACGATAGATACGCTGAATCAATTAAGGGATATGCTTACGGAAATTGAGAACAATTATCGCAGGCAATACAGAATCGTTGATTGGTATTAAAAAAAAAGCGACAAAAAGCCGCTTTAAATACTTTTCACAACAAGAGTTGCAGAATCATTTATTCACAAAAACAGTTTACTAATTATTCGTTTGAACGATAATTATTGCCTCTTCTGTTGTTATCTCTTCTGTTATTGTTTCTGTTTCCAAATTCTCCTTCTTTACGTTCAATTGATTGATTGACCGTAATAGCTCTACCTTTGATCTCTGTTCCGTTTAATTCTTCAATAGCTTGTTCTGCTTCAGAATCTGTTGGCATATCAACAAAACCGAAACCTTTACTTCTGCCTGAATATTTGTCGATAATTACTTTTGCGGAATCAACTTGTCCGTATTCTTCAAAAAGTTTTGTTAAATCTTCATCAGTCATTCCATAATGAAGGTTTCCTGCGTAAATTTTCATAATTCGATAATTAATTTTTTTAATTGGTTTAATTTGGACAAATGTAATAACATTTTATTAATAACTATTAGAAAATAAAAGATTTTTTTTATTATATTTTTTTACATTTATGAATTATATACAATACAAAACCAATAATTGAAGAAAAAACGAAAAGACTAAGACGGATGAATCATTAACTGATTTAATTTTTCGACCTGAACTTCCCAGTTAAATTTATTCAACACAAACTGATATCCTGCTTCCGCCATCCTTTTATAGACATTAATATCATCGAGCAATGTGAGTATCTTACGGGCGTAATCATCAGGAGAATAGCCTACCAATATCTCAACATCTTCGGTTGCGAACAAGGCATTATTTGCAAGACCCGAAGTGACACAGGGAAGTTTCATGGCCATGGCTTCAAGCAATTTATTTTGCAAACCAGTACCAATTTGCATGGGAGCAACAAATATCTTTGATTCGGAATAGCATTTTCTGATATCTTCAACCCAACCACTCACCTTTACATTTTCAGAATTCAACCTTAATACTCTTTTATCAGGAGTGGTACCGGCAATCAATATTTTAATATCAGGACGTTGTTTTATTAATTCGGGCAATATCTGATAAACCAAAAATTCTACTCCATTCACATTAGGGGCATAAGCCATATTGCCGGTAAACAAAATATCATAGTTCTTTTTCGTCTCAACTGGTGAGAAATAATCCGTATCAACTCCATTTGGAATAATCTGTATATTTTGATTATCTGGATGATCGATCGCATCGCGGTCCGGTGCAGAAATAATGATCTTATTTGTAAAAAAACCAAAGATATAGTGTTCATATTTCTTCACACGTCTGGCTTCAATTTTAAGAACAATATTCATCAATAATGAAGAATCGGATGACATACGTTCTGCCCCTTTGGAAAAAACATCCTGATAATCGAGGGTCTTAGGGATGTTAATATCTTTTACATATTCGGCAACCCGAATCAATTGACAAAAAACATGATCAGGTTGAATTAGACCAATGCACTCTACAATTTTCTTCTTTATAAATGGATGATAAAAAAAACCAACCTGAAAAGGCAAGCCAGAGAACAACGCTCTCAATAAGCCAATATAAATATGGATCCTTTTTAATCTAACGACTGTTACAGTTTTACAATACTGTTTTAAAACTTCCAATGCCTGTGGATTCAAATCATTATCATTCAAACAAAAAAGATGAATCTCATAGTATTTCGACAAACAACGAATTTGATTAAATGCACGCAACTTATCGCCTTTTTCAAGCGGATAAGGAACTCTGGATAACAAAACAAAAAGTTTCACGCGTTTTTTTTGGTAAAATTATTCAATATTTCGAAAAATCAAACAAAAGAAATAAAAATGAAATTTACGAATTAATTTCGATTCAAAAACTGAAAAGTGAATAAAATTGCAAAAAATATTTTAGTTTTTTATGACAACAGAGTATAAATCTAATAATTTTTGAGTAGTTACAGAAATGTTATGTTCTGATTCGATCAGTTTGCGTGCATTTTGACCAACAGTTCGGCATAACTCCTTATCTTCAATACACAATTGAAACTTTTCGATAAATTGTTCAGGTGTATCGGCAATGAGAATATTTTCATTTTGTTTATAATTTATGCCTTCGGCACCAACAGAAGTAGAAATAATAGTTTTACCTAAGGCCATACCCTCAATTATCTTAACCCGAACTCCACTTCCAGATAATAAGGGAACAAACATAATATTCTTTGAATTCATAAATTCCGTTGAATCTTCAACTTCGCCAACATTTATGAGGTTAGGAAACTTAAAATTATTAATCCAGACCGGCATATTACGTCCGGCCAGAAAAACAAAATTGTCAGGAAATTTCTTGGCAATTTCGGGCATGCACTCATTCAAGAACCATTTGATACCCTCTTGGTTCGGCATCCAATCCATAGAACCCAGATGAAAAAACGTAGGATTACCATTTTGAGGAGTTTGGAATATGCATTTTGAGAAATCGAGCCCGAAAGGCACAACTGAAACTGGTGTTGAAAATTCGAGTGTATTAATATAATTTGCATCCACAGAAGTTATTGTTGCAATACCATCCACTTTAGAAAAAACTTCTTTTTCATATTTTCTCAGTTTTCTCGTCAAATAGTTCAGGTAATTTCTTTTCAAAGGATTTTTAATGGTATTAGCATAACGGGACCAAATTAGATGTTCGATATTATGTGAACGAAGTACGATTTTAGCTTTACTGTATCTTCTGATTGTAGAGATATATGGAGCAACATAAATTGTTTCGAGCTGAACGATATCGAAATTTTTATTCTCAAGAATGTGTTCGAGAGTATTGTTAAATTCATGCGACTCGAATCGTTTAACATGAAATGATTTTGAAGAGAATAAGTTTAAAAATGCGTCTAGAATTTTTATATTGGTATCGATAAAGACAGTCGTAAAATTTGTCTTATAACGATAATCAACCGGAAGATTATCAACATCCACGTGATATTTATGTGTATTAATAGCCAAAATATCAACATTATGATTTTGCAACATCAAACCTGAGGCAAGATTGTGCATAGCAATAGGGCCGCCTTCTTTGGGAGGAAATGGTGATTTGTTACAAATTTGCAAAATATTCATCAGTTTCCGTTTTTAGGTTTGATATTCTTTCTTTTTAGTAAAATCTTTTTCAGGATCACCTGCCACCATTCCAGATTCAATATTTTAGAATCAGTAGTGGCACTATATGTAAGGAGAATTCCAACAGGTAAAAATATCCATGAAGCAATCCACATGCCCTGTGCTGCTGATAATACTCCTTCTCTTGCAAATTTTTCTCCTGTCATTGAAATAACATGATAAATAATAAAAAACAGTGTTGAGAACACGACTGGAAGTCCCAACCCGCCTTTGCGAATGATAGCCCCAAGAGGTGCTCCAATAAAAAACAATATCAAACACGCAATAGAAAGTGTGAATTTACGATGCCATTCAATATTATAACGAGCAATAATTTCTCTTTTTACATCCAGCTCTTTTTGAATAAATTCGGTCTGTTGAGATACCCCACGCGCACTGTTTAGGGCAATATCAACATATTTTTTCTGATCATTAATGGGGAAATTTGAAATAAAATCATCCTTTAATTTAGCCGGAGTCTTATCCTTTACAAATAAATTAGTATCAACTAAAGAATAGAAAAAAAAATTTCGCATAAAATATTTCCCTGCCTCTTTTTGCCTTTCATCATATTTCATTTGAAGGGAGTCCTGCTGAGATTCGAGCTGTGAGAGATTTTGCATTTGATAGTTATCCTTAAACAAATCTTCTTTACTTCGAATCATGTCTAATTCCGATAAATCGATACGTCGAACCTCTTCCTCAAATTTCGTACGTTGCATGGGTCTGCGTATTTCATCCTGGCGGCCCGAACTTGGTTCATAGTAATTATAGCCATTATGAAGAGTGAAGATCAAGGTACGCTTGTTAGGAGTAGTTTCCATTTTACCACTTTCGGCTACTGTTACATTAATATTCCCCATTTCTTCTGTGTGATCTGCTATCATTACATTCCTGATAGTAGTACCGTCACTTTCTTTTTTACCAAAACGAATCACATAGTTAGTGAGTTCGCTATAAAAAACACCTTCATTAATGTTTAATGCCGGTTTTTTTTCGCGGATGTCGAACAAAAGAGTTCCGTATTTTAAATTAGCTATCGGCAAAACATAATTTGAGAAATACAAGGCAAATCCACTTATAAAAACAACAAATACCACTAAAGGCAACATAGCTTTGCGAAATGAAATTCCGGCTGCTTTCATAGCCACAAGTTCGTAATGCTCTCCTAAATTGCCGAATGTCATCAGCGAGGCTAACAAAACTGCAAGGGGCAATGCAAGTGGAACAAAGGTTGCCGAAGCATAAAACATTAGTTCTTGTATTGTGAACCATTCGAATCCTTTTCCCACTATATCGTCGACATACTTCCACAAGAACTGCATCAGCAAAATAAAAAGTGCAATGAAAAAGGTAAGCACCATCGGGCCTATAAAAGACTTGATTACAAACCAATAGATTTTTTTCATTACAGATGCTTTATCATTGCAAATATAAGAAACTGTTTTGAATTAAGCTTAGTATAATTCGGTATGTGAATTTTTGAAATTCATCTCCTATTATCAGGATGCGATTGGCGATTAGTGATTGGAGAGCTTGCAATTATGCGCGGACGGTTTGCACTAAGATGTCGACGGTTTGCAGTAAGACGCGGACGGTCTGCAGTAGAACGCGGACGGTTTGCAGTAGAGTTCGGACGGTCTGCAGTAGAACGCGGACGGTCTGCAGTAGAGAGCGGACGGTTTGCAGTAGATAGCGGACGGTGATTAATTTACTGATTGTCTTTATTTAGCCAGCGTCATTTCATCGATAAGCCATCGGGCTCCGGCATATTTGTCGATGATGAAAAGACAATACCGGATGTCGAGAGAAATGTTGCGGCACATTTCGGGATCGTATACGATATCACTCATGGTTCCTTCCCAAACGCGATCGAAATTGATGCCGATGAGCTGACCATCGGCATTGAAAACGGGACTGCCCGAGTTGCCGCCCGACGTGTGGTTGGTTGCGAGGAAGGCTACATGCATGCTGCCGTCTTTGTCGGCGTACATGCCGTAGTCTTTATTGTTATACAGGGTTTTGAGTTTGTCGTTGACCGTATAATCATAAATGGTAGAGTCTTCTTTCTCGATGACACCTTTGAGAGTGGTGAAATATTTATATTCAACACCATCGCGGGGATTGAATCCGCTAACTTTCCCATAAGCAACTCGAAGGGTAAGATTGGCATCGGGATAGAACTTTTTGTCGGGCTGCATTTCTATCAAGCCCTGCATATAGACACGATAAAGATCTTTGCTTTTTTCCTGAAATTCCTGAGTTTTGGGAGATAAAGAGGTGCGATAAAAACCATATATGCTTGCCGCTAATTTGTAGGCCGGGTCGTTCATTATTTTTTTGGACATGGAAGGTTTATAGCTTTTCAGGAAGGCTTGAAGTTTTGTTTTATCGAGCAGAAATGATTGTTTAAACACATCGTCGGCATATTTCCGAAAATCTCCTTTATAGGTTTCGGCAGCTTTTACAATTTCGTTGGGAACATAGGCTTTATCTATTCCTGCAAAGTAAATAGCCAGCAGTGATGCCATAATATCGTGGTCGATACGGGGGTCGTAGTTTTTGTAGAATCCCTCGGAACCGGTTTGAAGTTTTTCGAGATACTTGGTGAGGTCGTCGTCGTTCTTTTTCTTTCCGGTGCTCAATTGTATCAGTTTATCATAAGAGGAAGCAAAACGCACGAATTCGATGCCCATGCCTGCTTCGAAGAGATATTCGCTCGCGAGGTTATATATTCCGTAGGTTTGATACATATCTTTGAACCTGCTGATGAGGGTACCGTATTTAACAGCTCGCTGTTTATCGGCATTTGCCCATACGGTAAACTGTTCTTCGAGTTGCTGCTTGCGTTTGATGATATCGGTGCGATCAACACCTTTGCTTTCGCCCATCATTTTTTTGTAGTAATTCTCAACACTTGCATATTTAGCTGAATACTGAATTCTGGTCAGTTTGTTTGGCTCCATGTATTTTTTGAAAATTTCCAGACGTGTGCCGCGTATTTTTGTGGCTGCGGGGTTTTCGAAGTTTGAAATACGATCGACGCCATAAGATGTGAGGTATTCCTGAGTGTTGCCGGGATAGCCGTAGACAAAAGTGAAATCGTTCGGCTGCTCGCCTTTCAAAGAAATTGTGAGGTGATAGGGAGGGTTGTATGGTACGTTGTCTTTTGAATATTCGGCGGGGTTGTTGTTTTTGTCGGTATAGATGCGGAACACGGAGAAATCTCCGGTTTGACGCGGCCACATCCAGTTGTCGGTGTCGCCGCCAAATTTGCCAATGCCCGACGGTGGCGCGCCTACCAACCTTATGTCTTTAAATATCTGGTAAACGACCAATATATATTGATTGCCATAGTAAAACGGTTCGACACTTGCCTGATACTGGTTTCCTTTTTGAGCTTCTTTTTTAATGTATTCGGAGTTCATTTCGATGATGGCCTCACGTTTTTCACTCGAAAGGTCGGCGGTAACTCCATTAAGAATTTTGGCAGTTACATCTTCCATGCGTACCATGATCGAAACTTTCAAAGTTGGATTCATGAGTTCTTCGTTCAAAGAGCTTGCCCAAAATCCGTCGGTAAGATAATCGTGCTCGATGGAACTGTGAGCCTGAACAGCGCTGTAGCCGCAATGATGGTTGGTGAGTATGAGTCCTTTGTCGGAAACTATTTCGGCAGTACAACCGCCCCCGAACAAACAAATTGCATCTTTGATAGAGGGTTTGTTCATACTGAATATGTCTTCGGCTGAAATTTTCATGCCCATGCGCTGCATATCGGCTTCGGGTCCCTGCGACAATAAAATAGGAAGCCACATGCCTTCGTCGGCTCTGGCTTTTTGATAGAATCCGGCGGCAGTGATCAACAAGAGCGCAAATAGATATTTTTTCATTTTTCGGGAGTTTTAAGGAATCAAAAATAGGAATTTTAAATTATAATGCCGTTGCTTTTGCTGTTGAAAATTTAAACCGATAAGTATACTTTGTCGAGCATCTCATTGTATTCCTGCTCCAAACAACTTTGAGTGGTGATGCCGCCACCGCTTTTATAGAATAGTTTTCCGTTGCGTTGCTCAATAAAACGAATCATGACCGCACTATTGAGACCAACCCCATCGAAAACGCCAAAAATGCCCGTATAGTAGCCTCTTTGGTATTGTTCGGCATTTGCGATTATTTGCAGTGTCTTTTTCTTGGGAGCGCCACTAACGGAACCCGCGGGCAAAAGAGTCAGAAGAATATCACCAATATGATCTGCATAATCGTCAGGCAATTTGCCTGAGATTTGAGAGCTTAGCTGAAGCAGATCTTTTTTATTGGTGGATATTTTTTCGATATAGCGAAAACGATCGACACGAACCCCGGTGGCAACCATGCTCAGGTCGTTGCGAATCAGATCGACTATGGTATAATGCTCCGCAGTTTCTTTGGCATTGTTCAGTATCAGGTTTCCGGCATCGGGAATAGCTGCATCTATAGTGCCTTTCATCGGAAAGGAATAGATCATTCCGTTGTTGATCTTGATAAAAGTTTCGGGCGAGAAACAAACACAATCATCCCGAAGCCAAAGTTTGTATTTGGATCTGCTGAGATGAAATATTTGCTGCAAACTCAGATCTGTTTCTATTTCGGTTGGAAAAGTGAGATTGAGCAAATAGGAATTTCCAATCTTAAGTTGTTCTGAACAATATTTGAATGCACTTTTGTATCTGTCGAATGATACAGGCTTCCGGATGCTGAAGTTGCAGCTTGGCGGAACTTCACTCCTGCCCGAACAGTTATGGTTGCCCTCTATATTGAACAGCAAAGCAGAAGGATCGATCTGCGAAAGCGGAATTGCAAAAGGTTTTTTCAGTTCGAAATCGATCACAAATAAGAAAGGTATCTTTCTGCTACCGTAATCGTTCATCTGAGCAAAGGCATCCAAACGGGAAAATGTTTTAATGTATATTTGTGCAAAAATACATCAATGCGCGTTTTGCTGGTTGATAATTATGATTCTTTTACGTATAATCTGGCTCAGTTGTTAAGAGAAGCCGGATGCAGGCATCTTGATACGCTGAAAAACGATAAAATTGATCCGGACAAGATGGCTGATTACGATAAGATCGTTTTTTCGCCCGGTCCCGGCCTTCCAGGGGAAGTTCCTGTGATGGCTGACATAGTATCACGTTTCGGAAAGCAAAAAAGCATATTGGGAGTTTGTCTCGGGCATCAGGCCATTGGTTGTTTTTATGGTGCACAACTCCAGAACCTGAGCCAACCCGTGCATGGCATCTCATCGTTGCTCGATATCACAGATAAAGGTGAAACACTTTTCAACACATTGCAGGGCAAAATAATTGTAGGTCGTTATCATTCTTGGGTTATCGACCCTGAAACCCTGCCTTTGTGCCTCAAAGTTACTTCGGTGGCCGACGACGGTTGCATCATGTCGGTGGCACATACTGATTATGATGTCAAAGGTATACAATTTCATCCCGAATCGTATATAAGCTTGCAGGGCATGGTGATGATGAAGAACTGGCTGAGCAAGTAGATTGTTTTTGGTCAGGAACTACACTCAATTCACCGATTGTTTTGCCCGATTTGCATATTTTATTTCATCAAAATCGAAAAGTTTAAGATATTTGCGTCGAAATTGAATCAAAACATCATTAAATCTTTTATTATGAAAAAATTCTTCTTTATTATCGTTTCGGTCTTATTGTTCGGAAACCTTTCGGCTCAAAAGAACGAGAACAAACTTTTAGACTGGTATAACAAAGATCTGAAATCGGACAAAGTTTATGGCGTTAGCTCCGAAAAGGCTTATACGAAACTGTTGAAAGGAAAAACCCCGCAAACGGTTATTGTTGCTGTTATTGATGGTGGAACCGATATTAGTCATGAAGACCTTCAGGGTGTTATCTGGACCAACCCGCGCGAGATACCCGGCAATGGCATTGATGACGACCACAACGGTTATGTTGACGATGTTCACGGATGGAACTTTATTGGCAATGCAAAAGGCGAAGATGTGAATCAGGACAATTTGGAAATGACACGTTTGTTTCGCAAACTCGACCCCAAATTTGCTAAAGCCGACCCTGAACTGGTTGCCAACGATCCCGATTATAAATTATACAAAGAAGTTAAAGCAAAATTTCATAATAAACTTAAGGAAGCAAAGGGACAATATCCGCAAATTCAGGAAATGAGCAAAAAAATGCATGCTGCCGATAGCGTTGTGGTAAAATTTCTGGGCAAAAAAGAATATACCAAGGACGATCTCAGCAATATCAAATCGGATGATAAAGAAGTGCTGAGCAGCGCTGCCTATCTCAAAAACTGGCTCGAAAGAGGTGTAGGAGTCAACGAAATCAATGAGTATTTGAAAGAACTCGACAATCAGATCAATTTTCAGTATAATGTTGACTTCGATCCGAGAAATATTGTTGGCGACAACTACGAAGTAAATTCAAGCCCCTATTACGGGAATAATGATGTTGCAGGTCCGAGCCCTTCGCACGGAACTTTTGTGGCAGGCAATATTGGCGCGGTACGCAACAACGGCAAGGGCGCCAACGGTGTTGCCGACCATATCCAACTGATGATCATCCGCGTTGTTCCCGATGGCGACGAACGCGACAAAGATGTTGCCAACGGTATTTTGTATGCTGTTAACAATGGTGCAAAAGTTATTAATATGAGTTTCGGTAAATCGTATTCGCCTCAGAAACGTTTTGTAGATTCGGTGTTGCGCATAGCCGATGCTCACGATGTTGTGCTGGTTCATGCAGCCGGAAACGACAGTGAAGATAATGACGTGGTTGGCAATTATCCGGAAAACCGCGATGCGAACAACCAAATTATTTGCAAAGGCTGGATAACGGTTGGAGCCAGTTCGATGGAAAAGGGTGCCGATTTGCCCGCTCCTTTCTCGAACTACGGCAAACAAAATGTTGATGTGTTTGCCCCGGGTGTCGACCTATGGGGATTGAAACCCAATAACGGCTACGAATCGGCCAGCGGCACTTCGATGGCCAGCCCCATAACAGCAGGTGTGGTGGCAGTGCTGCGCGAATATTTTCCCGAGTTAAATGCAGCCGAAATACGCGATATAATAATCAAATCGGCAAGCAAGTATAAGAAAGATGTGAACGTGCCGAACCCCATGGGACAGAAATCGACCAAATCATTCACCGAGCTGTCGGTTAGCGGAGGAGTTGTAAATTTATATAATGCCGTTAAAATGGCCGAAAAGGTGGTGAAGGAAAAGAAGAAATAGCGAAATTTAGTTTACCATACCTTATTGAAACATCTGATAACACGTTATGTTATCAGATGTTTTTTTTTGATATCATTGTTCAGAGAATTTAATTAAAACCGGATTTAGATTCATGGAAGATAAATCAAAGGTATTTCCAAAAAACAACATAAAACAACCTACACCGCCCGACTAAAAAAACGACAACCCGCAGTTCACGCTTTTTGATTGAGGGGGGATAAAATGAATTATTGGGTGTAGGGAGAGATAAAATGTGACAAAATGGCAGAGAATTAAAAAAAAGGGCTAAAAAAGGCACTGAATAGAACATGTAAGGGACGGAACAGAGCAGGGAAGAGTCGGAACAGAGCAGGGAAGGGTCGGAATACGACATGTAAGGGACGGAACAGAGCAGGGAAGAGTCGGAATACGACATGTTCGAGCCGGAATACGACGCGTTCATGTCGGAACGCTATATGTTTGTGTCGGGAATTTATATTTTAC
This sequence comes from uncultured Bacteroidales bacterium, assembly GCA_903913285.1. Classification (GTDB taxonomy): domain Bacteria; phylum Bacteroidota; class Bacteroidia; order Bacteroidales; family CAIWKO01; genus CAIWKO01. Next base: position 37,526 of record CAIWKO010000055.1, read on the forward strand.
TGACAGAATATGACAGTGAATGGACGGGAAATGACAGTGAATGGTCGGAATATAATAGAGAAGGGTCGGGAAATTGCAGGGAAGGGTCGGGAAATGACAGAGAAGGGTCGGGAAATTGCAGGAAAGGGTCGGGAAATGACAGAGAAGGGTCGGGATATTACAGAGAAGGGTCGGGAAATTGTAGAGAAAGGTCGGAAAATAATAGAGAAGGGTCGGGAAATAATAGAGAAGGGTCGGGAAATTACAGAGAAGGGACGGGAAATTGTAGAGAAGGGTCGGGAAATTACAGAGAAGGGTCGGGAAATAATAATGAATTGACGGAACATGTTAGTGAGAAGATGGAATTCAGAATACAGGAGACAGAATTAAGAATGGAAAAATGGAAAATTCTTTTGTTTTGAGTGATTTTTATAAATTTAACAGATAGTAAATCTGTACGATATAAAAAATTAATAAATTTTAACTTTTTTTAATATTTTTTTTATTGCTAATTAATTTCTTTTTTATTATTTTTGTATTTGAATTTATTTAGCCAATAGACTCTGGCTAGCCTACTTTAACTCCACTATTTTTTACGAACGTTTGTACTTTGTTTTGTTTTGGTTCTTTTGATTGTGTTTAAGAATTTGATGAAATGGTTGCAGGTTTTTGTAAATATTCAGTAAAGAGTTTCGGCATTGCGAAAGCAAGCCGAGCAAATTCCTTTTTAACCGTTTCGAGTATAATTTACCATTTTAGAAGTTTTTTTATTTTTTAAACCTTTTTAAATATTAATTTTATGAAAAACGCAGTTAATGACAAACTTACCACTTATGGATTGATGTTTGATTTTATGTTAGTACCAGCAAATAAAGCGCTGATATCCGCCGTTACAGAAGCTGCCGGAGATGTTACAAGATTTAATACTACATTGCCCCTATTAATGGAAGCAGCCAGAGTGCAAAACAGATTAAACAGCGGCCTGAAAGATGAAAGTGATGATTCGAAAATAAATTTGGGCAAAGGAATGGTGAAGTATTCGAAAAAGACAAGAGCGTTAGCCAAAAACGCGGGAAAGCTGGGCATTTATAAACAAGTTAAACAACCTTATTCATATTATACAAAATGTGCGATGAATGTGACGATAGAACGAGCGCAGAATTTCAGGGATGTGCTGGACGCGAATAAAGGTGCAGGCGCATTGTTTCCTAATATAGAGGCTGCCGATATTACAGCGATAGACGCTTTAATATCGGATTTTCAAAGTAAATTTAAAGTACCAAAAGCCACGCGCAAAGATGATAAGGCGCTGGGAACTGATAAGGTGCCGGGTTATGTGAAAATAATGGATGAGACGATGAAAAACATTGTCGATTTTATGTACGGAGAATATATTGACACGAACCCCACATTTGTGGACAGAATACAATTGGCAGCAAAAGTGGATCATACGGCTATACGTCATACTGGATTGATGTTGTTTGCGGTTTATGCAGTTTTGCCAGTTGGAGTTACGAATGCCGCCCTGAAAGGTATACAGGCAAAACTGGTTGAGCCTAATTTTATAGCTACAACAAACTTGTTCGGATTGGCAGGTTTGAGCGGAGTGATGCCGGGAACTTATACGCTGGAAGTTTCGGGGACCGGATTTGTTACGCAAAGTTTTGTTGTGACTTTGAAGAAAGGACGTATGCTGACTTTGGAAGTTGCGATGGTGGCGGTTTAGTTACTAATTACGAGTTATTAATTACTAGTTATGAGTTGGAAAAGGCTTACAGGGATGTGAGCCTTTTTTTTGTTTAAGTACACTTATGAACAAAGATTGTTTATAAAAAAATCAAAACCTACCTAAAAATAGGTAGACATCTTTTATAACTAATTTTTTTCTTTGAATTAAATTTTTTAATAATTTTATACCATAATTAAAAATAACCAATATGAAAAACAGAAACCTCTCCTTACTTTTTTTGGTAAAAAAAATAAGCCTGGTGCTTATTGTATTAATGTGCACAGCATTATTAGGAAATGCAACAAACCTTAATGCGAAAATAACAGGGAATCGACCTGAAAAACCAAATACGAACGATACAATTTATCCACTTCAACTTTCATTATCGGCGCATGTTTATGCGAATGGTTATAATGTAAGTTGTTTTGGGTTTAAAGACGGGAGTATTAATTTGACTGTTACAGGAGGAGTGCCACCCTACATTTATACATGGAGTGAAGGCGATTCAACCGAAGATATTAGTGGTTTACCAGCCGGATATTATAAAGTGGATGTTATGGATGCTGATAGTAATGAAACCGAAGCAGAAATAACGCTAACACAACCTAATCAATTAGAAAGACTTATAGTTGATGGAATAGTATACAAATACCCGAATGGTTATAATGTAAGTTGTTCGGGCTGTACAGATGGCAGCATTGATGTTAGCGTGTCAGGAGGTTCAGGTTCTTACATTTATGAATGGAAAGACGGACCAACCACACAAGACCGTTCTGGTTTGGGGGCAGGTGATTATTCAATTGTTGTAAGAGATACAAATGTTTGCAGCAAAGATCAAACAAATATGTGGTTTGGATTAAAAGAACCTGAAGGCTCACCGATGAAATTAGAACTAACTGCTAATGAATATCCAAATGGTTTTAATGTGAGTTGTTTTGGATTTAAAGACGGAAGTATTGATTTGACAGTTAGCGGAGGAACTATACCTTACAGATACAGATGGAGTGAAAAAGATACTACGGAAGATATCAGCAATTTAGCAGCCGGTTATTATAAAGTAAGAGTGATTGATGCAAGGAATAGATTTGCCGAAGCAGATATAAATTTAACCCAACCTAAACCCTTGCCAAAACCAGAAATTAGTGACACCATTTCAGAATATCCAAACGGTTATAATGTAAGTTGTAGTGATTGTTTTAATGGAAGTATTGACTTGACAGTTACAGGAGGTTCCGGAGCCTTTATTTATTTATGGAGAGATGGATCGACAACTGAAGATCGCACAGGCTTGGGAGGAGGAGATTATTCGGTGGTTATAATAGATACGAGCGAATGCAGCAACGGTGATAAAATTTATCTTAATTTTGGTTTAAAAGAACCGTCAAAAGATGGCTGGTCGATGAATGGAAATGAAGGAACCGACCCTGAAAGCCAATTTTTAGGGACAACAGATGCTACAGATTTTGTTTTAAAAACAAATAATGTTGAACAACTGAGGTTAAGCTCTTCGAGTGATTCGACCGGAATGGGGAGAACTAAAATTAGCGGGAATGGAGAGGTAAGTAATAATTTTACGGTTGGGAATACATTAAATATCATAAATACCCTGAAGATAGATAGTCTGGCAGGAAATGGATTTAAAATTGACAGTCTTTCCACAAAGAGTTATAGACAAGTTTTAGTTGACGAAACTGGAAAATTTTTGACTTTTAAGAATCATGCAGTTGATGACCCACCGGGAACTGACTTTGTATGTGGGGACGCCTCCTATGGAACATGGTATCTCGGAGGAAATAAGGTTGGAATAGATAATAATTATGCAGATTTTATTGGAACCTGTAATAATTGGCCATTTCGAATAAAAACCCATGGACTTGAAAGGATGAGAATTGATGGTAATGGGAATGTTGGAATAGGAATATATAGCCCAAAAACTACATTGGATTTGAATGGTCATTTTTTTATACATGATAATACTAATGCTGGTGTAATTTATTTTCCTGCAAACGGTAATTTTTATTTTCGTTCTACTGATTATCCTCAAGTATATGATGCAGCTAATGAAAGAATGTTTATTGGAGGAAATGGGAATGTGGGGATTGGAACAACGTTAGAAAATAATCCCAATAACTATAAACTTGCTGTAAATGGCACTATTGGAGCTTTGGAAGTAATTATTGAAAATTCAAGTTCAACATGGTCAGATTATGTATTTGATAAAAATTATAAAATTCTTTCACTATTAGAATTGGAGAAATATATAACTAAAAATAAACATTTACCAGATGTCCCTTCTGCAAATGAAGTAAAAGAAAAAGGTATAAAAGTAGCAGAAATGGATGCAACATTATTGAAAAAAATTGAAGAACAAACCATTTATATTATTGATTTGCAAAAACAAATTGATGAATTGAAAAAACAAATTGAAATCATAAAGAAAAATTGAAGTACCATGAAAAAAATTAGTTTATTAATTTGTTTTCTTTTTTTCTGTATTTTGATTTTTAATCAATGCAAGAAAAGAGAGCAAGGGAAACTTCTCGGAACATACTCTTTTACAGATCAGGATCTCAAAATTGTACCATATCTGGGAGGAGATTTTATTACAATGATTGATTCTTTGAATGATACCATACATTATAAGATAGGAAATACCTTCCATAAAACAACAATTAGAGCTTATAATCCTGATCATTATGTTAATCAAGATAATGTTGATTATGAAGATTATTATGCTTTAGAACGTGCCGATATGGGCGATACACAAGGCAGTTTAGGCTTTGAACTTGATTTTACAACGCCGTTTAAGGAACCTGTAAAGAAATATATAATAATAAATCTTAGTATAAAATCACATCCTGAAATATGTTATTTTATGAGCACATATGATTTTGATAATGGAAATTTATATCAATATGTTGATGAACTTTCATATAATGATTCAATAAATCTAGTTAATCATAAATTTTATTCTGTTTATAAATTAACATCTCATGCTCTTGATATAGGTAGCTCCACTGATAGTATTTCAAACCTATTTTATTCTGTAAATCAAGGATTAATTGGATTAAGAACAAAAAAAGGACATACATGGCGATTAAATTAATTTTTTTTAATACTAATAATCATGAAAATAAAATTTACAATTATATTTTTAGCCTTATTACCAATATGTATTAATTTGTATATACCTTCAAAAACATTTGGACAACTTTCAAATGAACAATTATCAACAGCTATTGATAAATATTGGCATTACAGAGATAGATTAAAGTATTTTTGGGTTCCCAGTGCTTCAGGCGAAGGCGATGGTTTGGTCGCTGGAATTAGAAATCAAATCAATGTAGTAGGAATTGAACCACAATATTCTAGTTTATATTCTGATTATGGAGAAGAAGCAGTATATATGGGATATTTTTTAGGAGTGTTGGCTACAGAATATCAATTACTTCATTCCAGTGGTCAAAATACCGATAAAACAATAACCGATATATATTATTTATTGAACGCATACATACATACAATGGATGAGAGTGAAATGGATTGTTATGGTATATCAAGTAATAGTATTGATGGATTTTTTACCAGAGGTGGATTTCCACCAGATTATTTAACTCAATATAATCCATACCCAACAACAAATTTAGAAAGATTAAATGAAGGATTAAACAATAGTAATATTTTAGATAATGATAACCCAGGAACTTGGATAGGATTAAAACCCGGCCAACCAGGTATTATTAGTTATACTAATCAAGTACGAAGTAATGGCGGTGGTTGTGAACCGATGAGTCAGGATGAGGCTGTTGGTTTATTAACAGGATTGGCATTGATTGTAAAATTTGTACCTGAAGGATTATCGGTTTATGATAATGGTCAATTGGTAACCATTTATGATTATAATTCTCAATCAAATGTTGGATTCGATGTACATTTAATGGCAGCAAAAATAGCTTACTATATAATTTCAAAAATAGCTTATGATGAGGTGTGTTATAGATTACTATTAGGTGAATATCTTTGTGTTAATTTTCTTATTACTGATCCAAATGGTGATTACATAGGAGATCACAATGGAGGCGATGCAATAGCTTTAGCTCAAGGATTTGTCGATGCGGGAGTATTTATTACCGGACTACCATCATATTATTTTAATGATGGATATGCTTATGCTGGTTTGATGCAGGGTATTTACGAAGGTTATATTACTGCAGGAAGTGGTAATTCAAATTCGACATGGATGGCATGTTCGTTAGCTGCAATTGGAAATTCATGGGAAAATCACTTTCCCAATAATAATATTGGTTGTATTGCAATAATGACCTACCAATATAATTGGTATCCTTTTTACGTATTATTAGACGCTGATTTGCACGATCAATATAATGACCCAGTAGTACAAAGTATTTTAAATAATGATGAGTTAACAAATGATCTTATTGTAAATGCACCTTGTCAAGGTCCTTATTATTATGATGCAAATCATTTTGACCCTAATGGGTGGTGTACTTCTTACAGATGGCATAGTACAATTGAAGAACAAACTTCAGGCCCTGATTGGTTATTTGCAGGTAATTATAACGGATTGGATTATATGCTTTTATTAAATTTGTATCTTATTGCCGCGGATAAAGGATATTTGTTTTCTCCCGGTCAACTTGATGGGGATGCTTTTCCATATATTAATGATTATGGTCATGTTGTTGGAGATAATTCCTATCCCGTGTATGATGTCTCACCAAATACGATAGAATCTGATACAAAATTTTATGATCATCTAATTGGGCCTAATACTTATCATACCTCAATTGGAACATATAAATCATTAACTCAAATTGATCTTAAACCAGGATTCCGTGTTGAACAAGGCTGCTATTTCCATGGATATATAGATAATAACATTTGCCCAGAAGGTACTAAAAGTATGATAGGTAATAATTCAAGTCCCGATTTTATTTCTAAATTAACTAACCCTGATTTTACAAAGACCTCTTTAAATAAACCCAAACCGGATACAATAATTGATAATAACCAAATTGAAACAAGCATTTCAATTAATCCCAATCCCATAAAAGATTTCTCAAATATTAAATTTTATATTAATTATAGTTCTAATGCTACGATTACAATTACAGATATGTATGGAATTTTGGTAAAGCAAGTAATTGATAAAAATTTTGATAGTGGTAGCCACACTATACAATTAAATGCATCTGAACTAAACTCGGGGGTTTATATGTGTTGTTTTGAAACAAACAAAGAACGAAAATGTTTGCAGATTGTAATAACCCGTTAATTTATAAAAATAGAAGAACTAACTATTTATTAAATTGATTTGCAAAAACAAATTGATGAATTATAAAAGAAAAGTGAAATCATCAATAAAAACTAAAGTAACATGAAAAGGACTACTTTAATTCAATTTTTATTTTCTTTCAGCATTATTATATTATTGGGAACTCAAAAATGTATTTCTCAAAGTATTGAAGAAAGAAATGAAATGAAGTATTGGGTATGGCGCGACAGATTAGTAAATGATTATATGGTTCCAGGTATTTGTTCTGGATGTGGAATAATATTTAATAAACGTGGACATGCGTCATACGGCACATCTGGAGCAGGCGGTTTTGATATAAGCGATGAAGGCTGGGTATTAGGTTATTATAATGCTGTACTTGCAACGGAATGGAAACTACTATATGATGCCGGTGAGCCTACAAAAAAAACAGAAACAGAATTATGGTATGCTTTAAAAACAATTGACAGATTGGATAATGATGCTGAAGATTATTGGAAACAATATTGGGGAAATGCAGATTATGTGAATGATAATCCAAACGGGTTTATGATTAGAGACGATGTATTTAGCAATTTTCTCAATCCAATATCCAATGAATTTGGTTTTACCGATAAATATGGAGTTGATGCTTATTCTAAGTTTATGCATCTTAATTCTGATGGTGGAACTAATGGTAAATATATAAAACGATCAATTTTATGCCCAAACCTTGATGGTACGTATGTTACAATAGATCAAATGGGTGAATTAAATGGCGGGGCTTATCCCTCTGCTGCATTATGCGGTATACATGCTTCAGATGATTGGCCGGGAAATAATTTAGGAGGACCTGAAGAATATTCGCAAGATAACTATGTCGGTCTCATGATTGGTTTGGTTACTATAATTAATACATTTCCTGCTAACTATAAAATTCATGATCCTACTAATTGTTCGGAAGATATATATATTAAAGAATATACCATACAAATATTGGCAAGAATAATTCATTATATGTATAATTCATGGGATTTATACCATAATAACAATGATCAAAATAATTATAAATTTCAAGGTACCGGGGGATTATGTTGCTTATTGACAAATCCTGTAACAGGGATGTGTATTAAGGGAACATATTGGAGTGGCTATTATGCTTCCTATTACAATATGACAATTAATGGCGGTACTGTTAATTGCGAATGTAGTGGTGGGGGTGCAACAGGTTATTATTTGTCGCCGATGTATAAAGCTGTATATAAAAAATGGGTTATAGACCAAGATTCTAATCAACCAAATGATATCCCTGGATGCTGGTCTGCACCATGGTATGATGACAAGCCATATTCGCCCACGTTATATACATTAACTCATCATGATGATGGTTTTGGTGTAGGTTCTAATCAAATATGGTGTAATAAGGTAGATGACTATTCTCCAGAGGCTAAAAGCGAATATGTATTTCTTGATTTATTGAATCATTTTTTATGGGATAATGAAGACCTATGTAGAGGCGTAGATTATTATACTGACTATCTTAACACTCTTTATAATTGCGAATCGGATTTTAATCCAGATGTACAACAGAATTATGAAGGGGATTTATTACCACAAATGTTAGTTCATAATTTGTTAAAGATATATTTACGTCATTCTTACTCTTTTCCACAAAGTGTTGACATAAATGATGCAAAAAATTATCCATATATTTCAAATGCCGGAGTAATTGGTACTAATAATAATTCATCTTGTTCGAATGCTTCTAAACCTACTATACTCACTGCATATCACACATTAATTTCTACAGCTAATATCAATAATAATAATTTTTATGGCTGTTCATGGCACGGTTGGGTTCAATACAAAGCAGGTCGAAAGATTGTGTTAAACCCAGGGTTCAAAGTATCGGAAGGTGCTTATTTTAATGCAAAAATAGACATGCAAAATTGCTGCCAAATTAAGCCAGGAGAATATCCCTGGATTAATAGTTGCTATTCATGCACTAATTTGGCTCATATAGCGAATTTAATAGTGCCCGATAATCCGTGTGCCGGCAGTGGTGTGACACTTCAAGCAGATATTAACCAACCTACAGATTGTTATTATTCGCAGAGTGGATTTTACAAATGGACAATAACGGATCCATCAAATGAAATAGAAGTTATACCAGCCACTAATAATCTCTTTTATACATTTAATAGTTCCGGTACTTATCATGTTTCTGTACAATATTGTGAAGGAACAAACTGTAGTAATCAGTTTGGGCCTCATCCAATAATAGTTCATCCAGACACTGATTGTGGAAGCGGTTGGCATAAAAAGGATTCCAATAATGTAGTGAATAATAATGATACACTATCAAATACTATTGAAACAAAAATAACAATTTATCCCAATCCGACTAATGGTTTTTTTACAGTTTTTTGTTCAAATGGTGATGTTAAATTTTCTGTAGAAATCATAAATATTTATGGCGAAATAATTTTTACAGAAAATAACTTGATAAGCAAACAAAAATTTGATTTATCTTCGAAACCAAAAGGTGTTTATACTGTGAAAGTTGTGATCTCTAATGGTGGAAATTATTTAAATAAAATAATATTCAATTGAGTATGAAAATTAAATTTCCATTAAAAAAAATGCTGTTTACTGCATTTGCAGCAGGATATATATTTATTTGTCTGGATTTTAGCACTGCCATTGCTCAACAGAAAAACGATACAGTAGCAAAGAAATATAATTCGCTTCGGCTGAAAACGGATGTTGCGCAATGGTTTTGCCAAAATCCTAATATTGAAGTTGAGTACAGATTTTCTAAAAAATTTGCTGTAAATGTTTCTGTTATTAACCAAAAAAGAGGATATGCATGGCCCTGGAAGATTATAACTTATGGTAAAAAGCAAATAAATGATAATTATAATGATGCACCTTACGGAAAGTATAAAAACATTATGGAATGCTGGCCATTAAATGGTTATTTAATTAAGATGGAAATGAAATATTATCTGGCAAAAAACTATTTTATTTCTCCGCAATTATACTATAAAAATGAAAGTTATAAGGATTTTAGCTGGTATTTATACAATAAAAGTTATAATGAAGACCTTGTTAAGAAAAATTATGGTATTGGAATTATGTTTGGCAGAGAAGGAAGAAAACGAAAATATACTTTTGGTGAATGGTATGTTGGCTTGGGTTTAAAATATTCAACGGAAGATAAAACTACCATTCATTATATTCCACAGTCCGGAGATCAATATATTGCTGCAGAATCCAAATCCTCAAAGTTTTCACCTTCTTTGTTTTTTGGCTATAATATTGGTATACGAATGGGAAATCGTAATTTGTCCGAAGGAAGAACAAATAATTTAAAGGTATATCCAAAAAACAGCATTTTTGGGGAACTTTTAGGTACGGGTATGTTAGTTTCTGTAAATTATGAAAGACAACTGTATAATAAAAATTGTTTTTATTTGAACACTCGAATAGGATCGGGCATTCTTCCAGATGGTGCAACAGGAGGAATAAGATTTTTACCTTTTTTAATTGTAAATTGTCAATTCCAGTTCAGTAATTGTTGCTCGTTTGAAACAGGATTGGGAATCAGGCTTGATTTGTTATCATATTATACATGGAAGGAAATACCTGCTTTAGTATGTGATTTTTGTTTTCGATATACAGGACCGAAGGGATATTTGTTTAGGGTTGGATTTATGCCGGATATTATTCCACTAAAATCGTATGGCCTTTTAAGTTTTCAGCCGGGTATGAGCTTTGGGTATTGTTTTGGAAAATAGAAAAATCAATAATAGATTTTGCAAAAAGAGACAACATTTTGAATAATTTATAAACTATAACAAACAATTAAGATGAAAAACAAAACAGCAATCATTTTCATTATATGCTTATTAAGTGTAAGGCTTGTCAATGGGCAAAACCAATGGGTTTCGCAAGTGTCGGGAACCAGTTCATTTTTAACTTCGGTGTATTTTGTTACGGCAGATACGGGATATACATGCTCGCAGGCAGGGAGTTTATTGAAAACCGTAAATGGAGGTACTAACTGGAATCAGGTGGGCACAGGCCCCGAAGGCGCTTTATGGTTTTTGAATTCACAAAAAGGTTTCGGACAAGGAGAAACTGATTTGTTAGTTACACAAAATGGCGGAACAACCTGGACAAGTTGTTTCTCTAACCCCAATGCCACTCCACCTGTAGGAATATCATTTCCCAATCAAACTACAGGCTATGGTATTACCTGGTCGACAGGTCTGGATAATTATGTGATAAAAACAAACAATGGTGGATTATCGTGGGATACTATATACAGGTATAGTTATGGAGCAACCTTATTTACTGCCGTTTTTTTTACAAGCCCATTGAAGGGTTATGTTACTACTGATTATGGCACTATTTTAAAAACAACAAACGGAGGTGCATCGTGGATACCAATGTCTGTTGATTCGGCTAATACGGTTTCCATTTATTCGATTTATTTTCCGACTCCCGATACGGGCTTTGTAGCAACTGATATACACGGAGTATATAGAACTACAGACGGCGGAGACACATGGAATCATTTGTCATTTTCTTTTCCACCCACATTAGTCACAGTATTTTTTACTGATGCGAATCACGGTTTTGTGGGAGGTGGAGATGGATTTTCGAGTATGACATTATATAGAACTAATGATGGTGGTAATTCCTGGACACAAAGCGCTTCGGGAGTGCAAACCCTGAATTCCATATTTTTTATTGATTCGGTGCCCGGATATGCTGTGGGCACAAATGGTACCATATTAAAATATACAAATGCTACAGGAATTGAAGATAAAAAGCAAACAGAAATTTTTTCTATTTATCCTAATCCCGCCAATGATTTACTGAATATTCAATTATCTGAACCAAATGCAAAGGCAGAGATTAAAATTTATGATCAGTTTGGACAAATAGAAAGTTTTTTGAATGTATCAACCCCCCAAACAGAAATTGATATTTCGAACCTGACGAACGGAATTTATATTATTGAACTAAAAACGGAGAATACAATCAGCCGACAGAAGTTTGTTAAGGAATGAAATTGATTTGACGATCTGAATATGAGGGTAGGAAAGAAGATAAAATTCTTTACTGCCTTTTTATTTGTTATATGGAAAAATGGAATGATGGAATGGCGACGCGCAGTTTATGAAATGAAGGCTGTTTGCCAACCGCGCGAGGGATGGAAGCGGATAGCCCGCAGCGAAGCGAGGACTATGAGCGGACAGCCCGGTCCGCTCCGCCGGTGGGCGGACAAGTGGTAAGCGGACGCGCCCAAAAAAGTTAAAAGATAAAAGTTGTATGGGACACGTTGGCGGTGAATCAATATCCCTTTTCCTTCAGTGCCCGTTTGGTGGCTTTGTAGCCTATTTGCTGCATTTCCTTTCCTTTCGACATATCGAAAGGAGAATGTTTGTGCAGTTCGGTGGGTTCGATATAAATATCGAAGCGGGGTATCTTGTGGTCGTTTATCTTGCTTATCATCATGTGAACCGTACGGTCGGCCACTTTCATCATGCCTTCGAATTCTTTTTCGGGCACAATGGGGTTGATGTTCACCCCGATGAGCAGTTCGCAGTCGTTTTCGATGGGTTCGAGCGGCAGGTTATTTAAAATGCCCCCGTCGACGTAGGTAATCCCGTCGATAACCGCCGGCTGAAACATGATGGGCACGGTTGACGAAGCAATGATATAAGGCGTGAGTTCGCCCTTGGAAATAAACTCGGTGGTGGCTTCGTTTAAATTGGTAACCGCAACAAACAACGGGATCTTCAATTCGCTGAAATGTTTGGCCTGAAGTTTTTCGAGCAGGGTTTTATACAAACCCGTCAGGCGGACGAGCCCTTTGTTGGGAACGATGAATTCGAGAAATTTGGTAAGCTTTTTATTGACAAATATGGTGTAGATCTCGTCGGGTGTGAAACCATCGCAATACAGGGCTCCCACTATAGAACCCGCGCTAACGCCCGACACCACATCGGGAAATATGCCTGCCTCGTTCAGCGCTTTCAACACTCCCGCGTGGGCAAATCCCCTCAGGGCGCCTCCGCTGAGCACGATACCGGTCTTATATTTTTTTGCTGTTGTTATCATGCTTCAAAGGTAGTCTTTTCGCGAACAAATACCAAAAAATAAACTGCCACCATCACCACCGCCACTGCCGAAATGAGCATGGTGGCTCCTGCTCCCCAAAAGAACCAAACCAGGCCCGCAAACGAACTGGCTATCATGGTGAACACGCTGTTGAAAGCCGTGTAGGCCCCGATGGCCGTTGCCGTTTCGTTTTTGCGGGCAATGTTGGTGATCCACGCTTTGCCGATGCTTTCGGAACAGGCTGCATATATGCCGTAGAGAAACAGCAGCCCGAAGAAATAATACAAACCCGTGTTGAATGCAAAGCCTGCATACACTATAGCGAAAAGTATAAACCCGACCACCAGCATGGTCTTCAGCCCTGCCTTATCGGCAAGTGCACCGATGGGGTAGGCGAATATGGCGTAGATGAGGTTATAGAAGATGTAGGCCAATATCAGGTTGAAATCGCTCACGCCCGCTTGTTTCATCACCAGCAGCAAAAATACATCCGAGCTGTTGAACAGGGTGAAAAGCAGTAGTCCCGACACCAGAAGCTTGTAGGGTTTGGGCGCGGTGCGTACATATTTGATGAACGAGAAAAAGCCCGGTTTTTTTTGGTAGTTGACAGGGACGCTTCGTTTCTGATCTTTCACCAAAAAGGTCAGGCCGATGCTCACCAGGCCCGGAACGATGGCCAGCATGAACAGCAGCTTGTATTGCCCGGGATAGAATTGTAGCAAAATCAGTGCGGCCACGGGTCCTAAAAAGGCGCCTATGGTGTCGAACGCCCTGTGAAACCCGAACACTTTTCCTTTGTGTTCTTTGGTGGTTTGGTCCGACAGGTATGCATCGCGGGCTCCGGTCCGTATGCCTTTTCCCAGACGGTCGGATGTGCGGGCGAAAAATATCCACAACGGAAACGAAAACAAAGCCATCATGGGTTTCGAAATGGCGCTCAGTATATACCCGAAACGGATAAACGGCACGCGTTTGCCGCTTTTATCGGACAGCTGACCGAAATAGCCTTTGCTCAGGCCCGCCGTGGCTTCGGCAGCACCTTCCAGAATTCCGATAAGCACAATTGAAAAGCCGATGCTTTTTAAAAACAAGGGCATAACGGGATACAGCATCTCGCTCGAAACGTCGGTGAACAGGCTCACCAGAGATAATACCCAAATAGCTTTGGTGATGATCTTTGTTTTCATGCCTGCAAAAATAAGGATTTAAAAGCGGATGTTTATTACTTTATTATTAATAAACAGTAGGAAGAATTAAACCAGATTAATTGCAGAAACGATCTTTTCAACGGGCAGCATACAGCGGTCGAAGATATGCATTTCGTTGTTGTTGAGGTGTAAAGCCACTTTGTTGCTGAAATTATTCTTTTGGGGTTCGGATCTGACGATGCTTTCTTTTGAGATCTCGATAATTCCGGGTTTATGTAAGGTAATAGCAGAAGAAGATCTAATAATATCAAGAGCTGCGTTCTCTGCCTTCGGTTCGAAAAACAATCGTTTGGTAGTAACCAGCAAAGCTCCGAAAAACATTAAATTATCGTTTAAAGTGTAATACACATCCCAAACGTCGATAATCGTTTCACCTGCCGACAAAGTTACATCAAGTATCTTACACATAAAGCCAGTAATTACAAAAGTTGACAAATATACGACAATTATACGAGTAAGTCAACAAAAAGTTGAAGTATGTCCGAAAAAAAGTTTTGTTTGTAATAATTTTTTAGCTTACAAATGCGGGAAACAGTTAATTTAACTAATTTCGCGGCAGAAAAATATTTTACGATCATTTTAAAAACATACAGCTATGAATAAAGTACTGATACTGGGCGCCGGAATGGTTGCCAACCCTATAATTAAACATTTACTTTCGAAACAAATAGAAGTAACGGTTGCCGCTTTAAATTATGACGAAGCCATAAGAATGGTAGGCGACGCCCCTAATGGTAAAGCGGTCAATTGGACCATAGATGACGAAGCCACCCTTGAAAACATGGTTGCTGCCAACGATGTGGTTGTTAGTTTGCTGCCTTATGCCTATCATGTTATGATCGCAAAATGCTGCGTTCGGAATAAGAAAAACATGGTCACCACTTCGTATGTGAAACCCGAGATGCGCGAGTTGGATGTTCCTGCCAAAGAAGCCGGTGTTATTATTTTAAATGAAATAGGCCTCGATCCGGGCATCGACCACATGTCGGCCATGCGCATCATCGATCATGTTCATGCCAAAGGCGGTAAAGTGGATGAGTTTTATTCGCTTTGCGGCGCTTTGCCAGCTCCCGAATCGCGCAATAATATGTTCAACTATTTGTTTTCGTGGAGTCCGAAAGGCGTGGTGCTTGCCGGAAATAATGATGCAGTGTATCTTAAAGACGGAAAAACCGTTGAACTTCCAACAGCCGATCTTTTTAAAAACCCCATGAAACTTGATTTTCCCGATGTAGGCAAACTGGATATATACCCCAACCGTGATTCCTTATCGTACATTGATATTTATGGAATTCCTGAAGCAAAGACCATGGTTCGCGGAACATTCCGTTTCGAAGGCTGGTGCGAAACTCTGGATATTTTAAAAGCCCTGAAATGTACCCTGCCCGAAAAACATGATTTCAGCGGAAAGAGTTATGCCGGAGCCCTTGCCATGGTGAATGGCATTGCCGATGAACAAGATATTCAGAAAAAAGTTGCCGCATTATTGCATATCGACGAAAACGCCTATGCATTAAAAGCAATAGAATGGCTGGGATTATTCAGCCATCAGCCGATGAACCGCCAGGTAGATTCGATGTATGAGATTACCTCCGACCTGATGATAGAAAAGATGATGATCACCGAAAAAGACCGCGATATGGTGGTGATGATGCATATCTTTAAAGCAAGCTATCCCGATGGGACCTCGGAAGTGATAAAATCGCGCATGTTGGATTTCGGTTCGCTGAAAACCGATACGGCTATTGCCCGCACGGTAGCATTGCCTGCTGCCATAGCGGTTGAAATGATACTGCACGGCGAGATCAAAGTGAAAGGAGTTCATATTCCTGTCATCGCCGATATTTATAATCCGGTTCTCAACAATCTGGAGAAACTTAATATCAAAATGGTTGAGGAATACGGTTTGCCTTTATCCGAAAAACTATAATGAATTGACGGTTCGCTGTTGAAATTTGAACCAGATTAAAGAAGTGCAATTCTTTAAATAAATTTCCGACAGAAGCCGCTCTGTAGCATCTACTCTGACTTTCTTATACATGAAACCAAAGAGACCCGATTAATATTTTCGAAGATTAATTGCCTGTAATTTATTTTTCTTAATTTTACGTTTAAAATTCTGAAAACCATGAAAAAATTACAACTTTTCGTTATTTCAATTCTATTGTTAGTCGCTGGTTGTGCACCCTCGGCTCAGGAAAAAGCCTCAAAAGAAAAAGCAAAACAGGATTCTATATCTGTTGTTTCTTCTGATGCTTCTAACAAACCAATGGCGTCTGAAGTTACAGATTCTGTTACTTCCGGTAAAAAGGGCGATAAAATCAAAGCAGAGAATAAACCCGAAAGTATTTGGGATTCTTCATTTATCAAACGGAATTCGTACAGAAAACTTATTAAAACCGCGAACCTGAATTTCAAGGTCAAAAATGTAGAAAAAGCTACGCAGAAAATAGAGCAAATTACAAACAGGTTTGGAGGTTTTATTCTGTCATCTTCTGTTAAAAATTATCATTCAACCTATAACGAATATAGAATCAGTAATGATTCAGTAATGTCAATAGGTACAAGTTCTATCGAAAACAGAATTACTTTGCGTGTTCCGGATTATTATCTTGATTCAACTTTGTTTTATTTTAGCAAAATATGGTTACAACTTGATGAGCGAAGCATTAATGCTGAAGATGTAACGATACAGCTTCTTTCAAATGAAATCCGTGCTCAATTGTATCAAAAAACGGCTAACAAAATCAATACTGCTTCTACTCAACCCAAGAGCAAACTTAATGATGTAGTTGATGCACAAAATGCTGCAGCAACCTATTTGGAGAATACTATAAATAAGAAAATAAGTAACCTTGAATTGCAGGATAAAATTGATTTCAGCACCATCACATTGTATGTTTATCAAGACAAGGTGTTGTTTAAATCAACTATTGCAAGTGTCGATCCTTCAGCATATAATCCGGGTTTTGCCAGCGAATTTGTTGACTCGTTGGCGTTTGGATGGAAGATATTTATGGTTTTTGTTTTGTTTTTGGTCAAGTGCTGGTCAATTATTTTGATCAGTTTGTTGTTTTATCTGGCGATTTATTATTTTATAAAATTTTTGGTAGCGCGTAACCGTAAAAAAAAGGCTGACAATACCACGCAAAATAATAATTAAAAATTACTTCTGAACTTCTTGATGGCGTGGGCAACTTATCAGGTGGTCGTTAACGAAGCCTGCTGCTTGCATAAATGCATAACATATTGTGGTGCCGATAAAAGAGAAACCTCTTTTGCGCAAGGCTTTGCTCATCATATCCGATTCGGGTGAACTTGCCGGTAGTTGGCTAAGTTTATCCCATTTGTTGACGAGGGGTTTGTTATTCATAAACTGCCAGAGGTAGGCATCAAAGCTTCCGAATTCCTTTTGAATATCGAGAAAACATTGTGCATTTGTTATGGTAGCAAGAATTTTTTGTTTGTTTCTGATGATCCCGCTGTTTTGCATAAGTTCATCAACCTTTTTATCATCGTACTTAACAATTTTCCCAGCATCGAAATCGTCAAAAGCAGTCCGAAAAGCTTCCCGTTTATGCAGCACAGTTTTCCAGCTCAGCCCTGCCTGAAAAGCATCCAATACGATAAATTCGAATAATTTTCTATCGTCGTGAACAGGAACTCCCCATTCCGTATCGTGATAGGCGATCATCAGATCATCGCCTGAAGGCCAGGGGCAACGGTTTTCCATCAAACTAATCTTCGATATTCAAAATATGGCCCATCTTATCCTGTTTGGTTTTCAGATAGGCTTTGTTGTGGATGTTAGGTTTGATGACAATAGGAATATTTTCAACGATCTCGATACCATAACCCGTGAGTCCGCTTTTTTTCTTGGGATTATTGGTCATCAATCTGATCTTGCTGGCTCCCAAATCGCGGATGATCTGTGCACCAATTCCGTAATCGCGTTCGTCGGCCTTAAACCCTAGCTTTTCATTAGCTTCAATAGTATCATAACCGATCTCCTGGAGATGGTATGACTTTAATTTATTTTCAAGACCAATGCCTCTGCCTTCCTGATTCATGTAAATAACAATGCCTTTCCCTTCTTTTTCAATGATCTGCATTGATTTATGAAGTTGATTTCCGCAATCGCACCTGCATGAACCGAAAATATCGCCTGTGACACAGGATGAATGAACCCTGACAAGAACAGGTTCGTCTTTTCCCCAACTGCCTTTGGTTAATGCCATGTGCAACTGACCTGTAGTAAGTTCGCGATACAAGGTAAGTTTAAAATGTCCCCATTCAGTCGGAAGATCAACGCTTTGTTCTTTAATGATCAGACTTTCATTTTTAATACGGTATGCAATAAGGTCTTTTATCGAGATGATCTTTAACCCGAATTTTTCAGCAATTTTAAAAAGGTCCATCAAACGGGCCATGGTGCCGTCTTCATTCATTATCTCAACCAAAGCACCAACGGGTTTTAAACCTGCCAGTCGGGCAAGATCAACCGTTGCTTCTGTATGGCCTGCTCTTCTTAATACTCCGCCATCTTTAGCACGTAGTGGGAAAATATGCCCGGGTCGGCCTAGTTCGTTTGGTTTGGTATTGGGATCGGATAATGCTTTTATAGTTTTTGAGCGGTCGCTGGCAGAAATTCCTGTAGTACATCCTTGTCCAAGCAGATCAACCGATACTGTAAACTGAGTTTCGTGCGATGAAGTGTTTTTAGCCACCATCATTTCAAGTTCCAATTTCTGACAAATATCATCGGATGCCGGGGCACAAATTAATCCTCGTCCGAATTTTGCCATAAAATTCACTTTATCGGGAGTAATAGTTTCGGCAGCAGTTATAAAATCACCTTCATTCTCACGATCTTCATCATCAACAACAATGATGATCTTGCCATTTTTAAAATCCTCAATAGCTTCGGCAGTTGTATTTAGTTTGTGTTCCATGGTTTCTGATTTTCGGGTGCAAAGGTAATAACATTCACAAAATTGTGTGAAATAATTCTCATAATTAGTGGAACCAATATCCTCTTTGCCACAGCGCCGAAAGGTCCATTGAAAGTGCTACCGTATAGTGTATCATAACACCCATCCAAATGGTCCGGCTTTTTAAACTTAATGTTCCTAAAATAATACCTGCCAAAATTGCCGCCATAGTTTCCGGAAACGGTTTTCCGAAATGGATCATGCAATAGGGTATGGTCATGATCAAAACACTGTAATACCCAAATTGCTTTTTAAAACCATGTACCAAAAAACCTCTGAAGAAAAATTCAACAGCAATAAATTGAAAAAAATAAAGGAGCTGCCAGGTCCAGAAATTAGGCCAAAGCGTTTCGTTGCCATACATCCTGTAGAACGGATATCTGTTCTGAAAGCTTTGTGTGGTCGAAAAGATGATGATAACAGGTATCATAAAACCAAAAAACAGCAAATAGATCTTATAATCTTTGAAAAGGTTCCCGATAGTGAAACCATAATCCGAGATCTTTTCCTTAAAAACGATCTTGATTAAAAGAACCGGGAGTAAAATATAAAAGATCAGAATGATAAACACCCAATAACCTAATGAAAACAATTGGTGATTTGTTTCGTGCTCAATAAAAAATCGTATTTTATCAGAAAGAACTGCAAAGCCATGATTTTTTAAGAACTCAATGATAAGGTAATAGCCGTCATCTTTTCCGATATATTCAATGCAACTTAGGGAAATGCAGGCAATAACGGCAATAAAGAGAATTTTGAGATTGAATTTCTGGTTTTTGGCAGAGCTGATAAATTCAAGATGTTCAGATTGAATTCTACGAAAAGTATCAGAAAATATTTTTTTGAAAAGGGATCTCATCAGAAAAGTAAAAAAAAATCCTCCGACGAATCGGAGGATTTAATAAGTTAAATCAATAAATTTATCTGGGGACTAAAGTGTATGAAATGGATGTAGTGTACTTGATGAAATTAATTGTTTCGGTTTTGTCTACCTTTAAAATAATTTCTTTGTTCTTTAGTTCATAAATTTCATAAACATCCAATGTCTGTTCGCCTGAATGAATTGTTGTATAAGAGATACCAATATTTGGATTCACAACGTAATTAGTGGCTTGAATGGCCAGTTGTTCCTTATTCTTGATGCCATTTTGAGTATTTGCTCCCGTAAAATACCAGTAACCATTTACTTCTATGACAACTGCTAGCCCTGTAGTATCGTCTTTAAACTCCTCTCTGTAATAATAATCTCCGTTTTTGTCAAAATCAGTAATAATGGATCCTGTATAAGTTTTTGTTTTGGTATAAGTTATTGTTGAATCGTGTGGTGTGGGAGTCGGAACAACAATTATACTATCTGTGACTGTATACACTGTTTTCTTTGTTATACCGTCATAGGTTGTTTCATGCTTTTGGTTTGTATAACTAAAGGTAGATGTAAAAGTTGAAATTTTCCAATTGCCAACAACTCTTGTTTTTCTTGATACCAAAGAAATAAACGGATCTCCATCACCTTTTTTAAAGCACGAACTCAAAGTTATGCTTAATAAAACAAAGATTAAAGCACAGGATAAAATTTTTGTATATTTTTTCATGGCATGCGGATTTAATTCATTGCAAATATAATAACTTTATAACATTAAACAAATATTAAGATTTTTTTATAAAAATTTATTATAAAAAAAAGTCCCGTATATATACGGGACTTTAAACAATTTTTAATTAATTATTTTTTTGTATAAGTCAAGGTGCCGGTTTGTGAAGATGTAGCAGTAGAAGTAGTTACTTCATTGATAGTGACAATGATTTCTTTACTCTTCAGTTCATCTAATTGCCAAATCATATCAGGGTTGGTGCTTACCCATGAGGTAATTGAGGTAGCACCACCACCAGCCGGTGTATATGTTAATTTTGTTTCTACAAAACCAACACATTCTTTATCTTTAATTTTATTATCCTTATTGCCATCCATAAAATACCATTGCCCTTCATAAGCATATTGATCACCGTTATCCAAAATTGTCAGTTTAAAAGTACCATCTTTAACAATTGACATTGTTTGTGTGTAACTTACAGATCCACCGGTACTATATGAAACAGTTGTTCCATTATACGTGTTAACTGATGTTGTGGAGGATGTAAAAGTTATTGTCCCACTTGTAAGGGTCCAATCACCACATAAACGGGCTTTTCTTGATTTTAAAGAAATTGCAGGGTCGTCTGCACCTTTCTTACATGACTGAAATGTTGGGATTGCCATTACAGCAACCAACAATACTAAAAGTAATCTTTTCATAATTAATTGTTTTTGGTTAATATTGATTTTAGTGGTTATGTTTTATGATATTGTAGAAAATGATTACTTTTGAAGAAACAAAATTGTCATGGATTTACAAAAAGTTGTACAGGACTTAAGCAGAGAAGAAAAGGCCGAATTAATACGTTTATTATCAAAAGAACTCAAAGAA
>CAIWKO010000056.1 GCA_903913285.1 uncultured Bacteroidales bacterium
ATCCGGCGACTATCTCATCCAGGGCATACCGGTAGGTATCTATAGCGTTGAATTCATTCAGGCAACATGCATCACACTTAAACAGGACAACGTTGAGATCTTTCCCGATCTGGAAATTGAGCTCAACGTATCCTTAGATTCTGAAGTATAATTCTTTCTTTTCCCTCCTTAAAAACAACCCGCCACCCCCAATCGGCGGGTTGTTTTTTTTACCATAACACTTTTATATCGATACCCATATTATCAATATATCCTGCCCTTTGTTAAATCGTTGAATTGTTTCGAAGAAACAACCCATTCTGACTTCTGACTACTGAATTCTGAATTCTTCCTTATCATCAATCATTTCCCTCCCTCCAAACTCTTCCGACGCCCCGTCGAAGTCGTCCGACGCCCCGACACATCCTTCCGACACGCCGACACACTCATCCGACGCCCCGACACATTCGTCCGACAGCCCGACACATTCGTCCGACAGCCCGACACACTCGTCCGCCACCCCGACACATCCTTCCGACAGCCTGACACACTCTTCCGACAGCCCGACACATCCTTCCGACGCCCCGACACACTCTTCCGACAGCCTGACACATTCGTCCGACAGCCCGACACATCCTTCCGACGTCCCGACACACTCGTCCGACGCCCCGACACATCCTTCCGACAGCCCGACACATCCTTCCGACAGCCCGACACATCCTTCCGACAACCCGACATATCCTTCCGACAGCCTGACACATCCTTCCGACAGCCTGACACATCCTTCCGACGCCCCGTTACATTCGTCCGACACGCCGACACGTTCGTCCGACAGCCCGACACACTCGTCCGCCATTTCAATAGATCAGATACTTATAACGAAACAACCAAAAACGATAGGGGAGCCTTTAATTCGGTTGAAAACTTATTACAAACAAAACGTGGCAAAGATACAATTAAGGCAATTGTCCTTGTTTTCGGTTTGGTCGAAATCAACATCCGCCGAAAACAACTGGCAAAGCATATCATTCAGAAAGCCTTCGAATTGGTTTATAATTTCGGGCGTAATGCTGTAGAGTTTTGTTTTCGAATTGGGTTCGGCGGCATAGTATATGCGTTTCAGCCCCTCGCCGAGGTTTTTAAAACCCCACACACCGCAGTTCAGTTCGCCGCCTTGGGCCGAAGTTTCGGTTTTGCTCAGCAGCCATGCATAGCACATAAGCTGAAAAGCATAGTCGTTCTTTTTTTTGGAGTCGTCGGCCAAAAGTTTTTCAAGGTCGAAGTTTTGCTGTTTGATGTCGCCGGTTTTATAATCGATGATGGTGGTGGCGCTGCCCGAGCGGTCGACGCGGTCAATGGTGCCTAAAACCTTCACGGTTTTGGGTTCAGGGTTCACATCGATGTTGGTGAAGGTTTCGAGGCGCTGTTCAACCATCATCACCCGCAGGCTTTGATGCAATTCGCTTAGCTCTTCAACCATCTCCAGTTGTTTTTCGAGAAAATCGTGCAGATAATAATCAATCACATTATAAATAAGCAGGTTTTTCCCGCTCATGCGGTCGATATTGTTGGGCGCATCGGCCTGATAGCTCACCGAAAGAATGTTTTTGTATGTATCCAGAAAACTTCGGAGGATATCCGCACTGAGTTCGGTGTCCACAACCTCTTTAAACAGGCTGCTGAGTACTTCGTGTATCTGTGTGCCGAACTCGCGGCTGTCTAATATTTCGTTGAGCTCGTTGGCTTCGCGGATGCCTGCTATGTAACTAAAATAGTATTGAAGCTTGCATTTGCGAAACATATTGAGCGCCGAAGGCGACACCCCTTTGAGGGCGATAGCATCGAGTTTGAGCATGATGGCATCATCTTTTTTGATGACCACGGGTTGGTGGTTTTCTTTGAGCGGGGGCAGCGCCACAAAATGTTCGCGTATCTTTATATTGGGATTATAGGCGGGCAGTTCGTACAAAAGCTGGCTGATGAAACGGCTTCTTTCGCCACCGCCGAAGTCGTCGGCCTGGGTGTTGTAAATGAGCCAAATCTTTTTGCTGCGCTGCAACACGTGATAAAAATGGTAGGCAAATATCTGTTCGTTGTGCACGTAGGTGGTGAGGCCCGAATCGTAGCGTATGCCGTGGGGAATGAACGAGGTCATGGATTTGGCTTTGGGCAGCACGCCTTCGTTAACCGAGAGCATAAACACCGTTTCGAAATCGAGGGCGCGGGTTTCCAACATACCCATAATCTGCAGTCCGTTGAGCGGCTCGCCCACGAAAGGCACCGAGGTTTGCGAGATATATTGCTTAAAGATTTGGTGCAACGTGCGCGGCGACATATTGATGGCTTCGGTTTCTTCGCTTGCGCGGATTTGGTTGAGCAACTTGTGTGCCTCGTAGAGCAATTCCTGCTCTATGCTTTGTTTGGCCGTTAGACGGATTTTTATATCGTTGATAACCGCAACGAGGCTATCGATGGCGTTTTTGCTCTTGCCGTGCCACGAAACAAAGAGCGTGCGCACCGATTCGGGAATGTTTTCGGCATGGTTGGCAAGCAAATACATCACTTCGGCGCGGGTGTAGAATATCTTTTTCTGGCCCAACAGTTGGGCGTTGAGTTTGTTCTTGGTTTCGGGATTGAGCAGCACATTGAAAAAAGCGTGGCCAAAGAGCTTTTGCAAATCGTTGAAATAGAATAGGGGTTCGGAAGCTTTTTTGCTAAGGCGGAAACGTTCGGAGTTTTCGTGCAGGGTGAAGATGATTTCCAGCAGGGTGAAGATGGGCGAAAGTTTCATGGGGAAACCCATGGTGATGTTGAATTTGTCGATGCCCTCGGGGATGGAGTTGAGCATGGGGATGAGCAGACTTTCTTCGTTGAGGATGATGGAGATGTTCTCGGATTTGGAATCATTGCTTAACAGGGCTGCTATTTCGCCTGCGGTGTATTTCACCTGACCCACGTTGCCCGCGATGCCCACGATGTTGATCTCTTTTTCGTCGGTGGCGAGGTTGTTGTCTATCCAGTTGTTTTCTTTAAGTTTCCATTCGTTGAGGTATTTGCGGATAAAATTTCCGGCTTCCTGTTGCGGATTTTTGATGTAGTATTCGTCGGCATCCCAAAGAATCTCTCCAATTGCGTTGTTGAGGAAGAATTCGATGATGGCTTTTTCGGCAGTGCCGAGGGCGTTGAGGCCCGCAAAGATAATCTTGGTATATTTGCTCTTGAAGCCATCGGTCTGCATTTTGTTGATGGCCATACGGCAGGCCATTCCGTAGTTGGCAAGCCTTTTGGCAGCGATGCGCCTGGTAAAGTTTTCGTAGATAGGGTAGAGGAGTTCGTAGAAATTCAGATAATTTTGCTGGAATTCGCTCAGTGGTTTCTTGTCGAGAGCCCAGAGTGCCAAGTTTTTTTCTTCTTTCAGATACGAAAAGATAAAATGTGCATCGGCCAGTTGCTGGTCTATCTCGTCGAAATCGTGCAAGAGTTTGCCGCCCCATTTCAAAAAGTCGTCGAAACTTTCGGTGTCGCCGGTTTTGATTTCGGCATAGCTTTTATACAGTTCGATTAAAGAAGTATATTCGTCGATGATGGAAACTCCAGCCAGTTCAATAACAAAATCCTGAATGGAAGTGATACGCGGCAAAAAGATGGGTTGGCTTATTTCGGCCGAGATATATTTTTTGAGAAAAACTCCTGCACGGCGGTTGGGCAAAACAACACACGTGGCGATGAGTTTCTCAGCATCGTTCTTGAGGAGGTGTTGTGCCGTTTTTTTTAGAAATTCCATGGGTTTATTTCTTTAGTCTGACCGATTTAATGTCGCGGTATTTTGCATAATTGCGGTTCATCCAATGAGAAGAATCGGCTGTTATATCCACAAAGAAGATAGTTTGAGGAATACTTTTGAGAGAATCGAGAACCACGTCGTTCTTTTTCTCAGCTTTCGCCTGACCGAAGACCGCTTCCCGCTGCTGCATTTCTTCTTTATAATCCGTTGCTTTTGTGAACAGATCGTAATATGCCGCGGGAATGTTGCTGCGGAAATAAAGAGCTTTGCCGGGTTCTTTATAGAAATCGGATACGCAAAGTATAACGATGCTTATCAGCAGTATCTTTACAACTACATCGGGAAACTGAGGGATGGAAGTATTTTTAAGAACCAGCCGGTGCGACAGGTTGAGCAGGTTAAGAAACCACAGCAGCATAAAAACCAACGAAAGCAATGCATTGACACGCATAGGCGGATTGATGCCCATACTGAAGAAGCCGGGAAAATATAAACAATACAGTATGACCAGCGACAACAACAGTAACAAGTAAGGCCTAATGCGGAATGGCATCCGGATATTGTACTCTTGGATGATCACTGAGCCTGCAGGGATCATGAGGAAAGAAAGCAAGATGAAAGGTGGGTTTTGAAAATGTATGCCAAGAAGTTTTATCAAGGCCCAGAAAGAACTGACGATGCTGGGAAGGATATCCATAGCTCCCGGAAAGGCCGACATACGCATATAATTACCCGGTGCCATCATTTCGAAAACACCGAAAGCAATGTTGCAGATAAACAACACGGAAAGCCATAATGAGAATTTTCGTTTCAGATACACATCACCCAGAATGATGAAGAAGGTGATAATAGTTACCAGCAACAAACTGATCTCGTTCAATCCGCTGATGACAAAAGAAAGCAGCAAGCTGACCATAAAGAACAGTTGTTTTTGTTTTGATTCACTTTTCGCAATTTTGAATGTACTTGCAATGAACAAAAGGGTGAGGATATTTGCCGTTAAATATTCAACTCCTGCCGGAAACCAGTAAATACCTTCGCCTGTTGACGGAAAGGTGTTCAGATAGATGGCGAAAAAAACCAGCGAAAATAATATCAATTGCGAGGACGTTAAAAAGGATCGGAGAAAGGTTCGAAAAAGCACATAAACGGAGCAAAACAACAGCACAAGCAACAGGAATGGGATAAGCCGATACATAAACAGGTTGTTCAGCGGGCTGAGTGATTCGATGAAATTCGCGGCATAACGGCCTGTCCAGTTCATGTACATGTAATGCTGGTATCCTCCAAAACCGAATTTCTGAAGCAGGTTGAAGTTGCTGAAATCGTCGGCCGAAGGAAATACATAGAACGAGAGTATGAAAAAAGGCAATATCAGCAGCAAAAGCAGGATGATCCAGGTGATGTTCTTGTTTAATAATTTCATCATAGCCGGTTACGGATTAAAGAAGGTCGCTTCAGCAGCGCATATATTTTCGGGCTTTCCCAGATCGAACCAGGGACCATCGTCCAAATAAGTGGTGATGAGATGATCTTTTGCCAGTTCAAGATACATGGGAGTGATAGAGAACTTGCCGGTTCTTTTGTATAGTGAAAATATTTTCGGGTCAGCCACCTGAATTCCACTATAAGCAGCTTCTGTCAAGGGTTCTGATTC
The DNA here is from genome assembly GCA_903913285.1 of uncultured Bacteroidales bacterium. Classification (GTDB taxonomy): domain Bacteria; phylum Bacteroidota; class Bacteroidia; order Bacteroidales; family CAIWKO01; genus CAIWKO01. The sequence goes on from CAIWKO010000056.1 coordinate 5,421, forward strand.
GTTTACAATGATCTGTTCACCGGTTTGGGTGTTCCTCCATCCGCAGAGTGCGCCTTCCGAATTAACAAGTAAATAGCGCGAAGTAATCCTGTTTTTTGTGACAAGAGTGGCAAGAGCATTCGAACGACGATGTCTGTATATAACAGCTTTCAAATCGGTTTTGGTTAAAATATCCACGTTATATAAAACGAAAGGCTCGTCCTTGTCGAAAAACCATGAGGCTTTAATAAGTCCGCCGCCCGTGTCGAGCAAATGCGCCCTTTCGTCCGAAAAAGCGATATTCAGTTCGAAACTGTGTTTCTTTTTCACAAAATCGACTATCATATCAGCAAAATGATGCACATTGATGATAATTTCTTTCACTCCATAGCTTTTCAGGTATTCAACTGCATGTTGCAGCATGGGTTTGCCGGCAACTTCAACCAGAGCTTTGGGTTTGTCGGCTGTCAGTTCTCCCAGGCGCGTACCAAACCCGGCTGCAAAAATCATTGCTTTCATCCGTTGAAATTTTGTTCTTTATGCGTAACCACCACTTTGATATCAAATTTTTCTTTCAGCAGTTTTGCCAGCCGCTCGGCAAAATAAACCGAGCGATGTTGACCGCCGGTGCAGCCATAGCTAACCATCAGGCTGGTGAATCCGCGCTCCAGATAATTTTCTACCGACCGGCAAACCAAATTGCCCGAGTTTTCAATAAACGCTTCCACTTCGGGATATTGTTCCAAATAACGTATCACTGCTACGTCTCTCCCGGTCATGGTTTTGTAATCTTCGTAGCGGCCAGGGTTCGGCAAGGCGCGGCAATCAAACACGAAACCCCCGCCGTTGCCACTCGAATCTATCGGGTAACCTTTCTTGAACGAAAAGCTGTTTACATATACCGTAAGTGTTTCTGGGCTTTCTATCTCGAATTTCCTGAGCTTTTCCGAAGCAATGATCTTGCGAAAGACCTCCGTGAGCGTATCTATTTTAACAGGTAATTCTATATTCGTGATGATCCATTTCAGGTTCGAAACGGCATAAGGAATACTTTTCAGAAAATGCGTCTTGTTTTCGTAGAATCCTCTGAAACCGTATGCCCCCATGGCCTGCATGATGCGGATCAACACATAGCCGTAGTAATATTTCCGAAATTCCGCTTCATCAAGCTGTATCTTTTGTTTTAATTGACCAATATAATGATCAAGAAGTTCTTCGCGTACTTTCTGCGGTATATCTGCCTTGGCATCGTATAGCAACGAAGCCACATCATAGTGTAGCGCTCCTTTTCGCCCTCCCTGATAATCTATATAAAACAATTTATCCTTATGTATCATGATATTCCGCGACTGGAAATCGCGGTACAGAAAATAGCTGCAATCGGTCTGTAGCAGATAATCTGAAAATAAAATAAAATCATCTTCCAGCTTTTGTTCATCGAAAGGGATGCCAGCCAGTTTCAGAAAATAATATTTAAAGTAATTCAAATCCCACATCATCGACTGTTTGTCGAAACTCCCGCGCGGGTAACAGGCCGAATAATCAAAACCATCGCGTGTCTCAATCTGAAAACTTATCAAATCCGAAAGAACATTTTTATACAAATGGATTTGCTTCTCCGAAAACCCATCCTGCCGATGGCTTTCCAGATACGAGAACAGCGTTTCATCGCCCAGATCGTTCAGCAAATAAAGGTTGTCATCAAGATTTTCCTGCAAAAGTTGTGGCACGGGCAAATTTGCTTTCTGGAATTGCCTGGTAAAACTAACGAAAGCCTCATTTTCCTTGCGATCTTCATTATACGCAGCCACGGCGCTCAACCCCTTCAACCGCAACCTGAAATACTTTCTGCTCGATCCCGATGCCGCCAGTTCCGTTAGTTCTTCCGGAAATACTGAAAATTGCCTGTAAAATAATTCGCCGATTTTCGCTTTCAATTCTTCTGTCATAAATATCCGATAGTGTATACAAATGTAAAAAAATAATCACATCCCCACCATTTCGCATCTATTGAATTATCCTAATTTTTTGGCGTATTTAAATAATAATTCATAATTTTGCAAAAAAATCAATATGGAATTAAAAGATATTCTAGCTATTACCGGAAAACCGGGCTTACATAAAACCATTGCTCATACCAAAACAGGCTTGATTGTTGAATCGCTTGTCGATAAAAAAAGAGTACCGGTTTATGCTGCCGATAAAATTACCAACATGGAAGATATCAGCATTTTTACTGTTGATGAAGATATGCCTCTGAAAGCTGTTTTCAAATTGATCTACGAAAAAGAGAACGGTGGAAAAACTATCGATCCCAAATCCGACGACAAAAAACTACGCGAATATTTTGAACAGATACTGCCGGCCTACGACAAAGACAGGGTTTATACCTCCGACATAAAAAAAGTGTATAACTGGTACAACCTGCTTCTCGATAACAATTTGCTCGATTTCAGCGAGCCTGTTGTTGAAGAAAAACCGGAAAAAATAAAAGAAGAACCCAAAAAGGAAGCCGCCGAACCCAAAGCCAAAAAAACTGCAAAACCGGCCGAAGCCAAAGAAAAGACGGATGCGCCCAAAAAAGCAGTCAAAGCAAAAAAAGAAACGGTAGCTGAAAAGAAACCAACAACAAAGAAATAAAGTCCGGTTACGGACTTTTTTTTTATTTTTAAAAGATGAAAAAATTTATTGATGATCTAACGGTCTGCTCCAACCGAAAACTTAACAACGACTATTTTATCCTGGGGCTCACTTCCGTAAAACCTCTGCCCGCGATGTTGCCCGGCCAATTCGCCGAGGTCAAGGTCGAAAACAACCCCGCTGTCTTCCTGCGCCGTCCCATTTCCGTCCACGATGTAGATTATGCCAAAAACATACTCTATCTGCTCGTCAAAATCGTCGGCGAAGGCACACGAACTCTGTCGTTTCTCGAAACCGGCAACACGCTTAATCTGGTATATCCATTGGGCAATACCTTCACTACCGAAGACGTAAAAAATGTGCTGCTGGTCGGTGGCGGATGCGGCATCGCACCCTTGCTCTATCTCGCGCGCCATCTTCACAACCTGAAAATAAAAACCACCATATTGCTTGGAGGCCGCACCGAAACCGATATACTCGAATCCGAAGCCTTCCGGCAATACGGCGAAGTCTACATCTCAACCGACGATGGCTCTTTGGGCGAAAAAGGATTCCTTACCAACAATTCAATAATGGCGCAAATTACCAATTTCGACCGCCTCTATTGTTGCGGACCTTTGCCCATGATGAAAGTCCTGGCTGCAATCGCAAAACAACATCAAACCGACTGCGAAGTCTCCCTCGAAAACACCATGGCATGCGGAATCGGCGCTTGCCTGTGCTGCGTAACCCCAACCACCGCCGGCAACAAATGTGTTTGCACCGAAGGACCCGTTTTTAACGTAAAACAACTACAATGGCAGATCTAAAAGTAAAAATAGGCGCATTAGAGTTCAAAAATCCTGTGCTCACCGCTTCCGGAACCTTCGGCTACGGACACGAGTTTCAGGATTTCCTCAACATCAGCCGCCTTGGCGGGATTATCGTCAAAGGCACCACCCTCGAACCTCGTCAGGGCAACCCCTATCCGCGTATGGCCGAAACCCCTTCGGGCATGCTCAATGCCGTCGGTCTGCAAAACAAGGGCATCGATGTGTTCATAAACGAAATCTATCCCCAAATCAAACATTTCGACACCAACATCATCGTCAATGTTTCCGGCTCTAAACTCGAAGACTATATTGCCGTGGTCGAAAAACTCAACCATCTGGACCGCATTCCCGCCATCGAACTCAACATATCCTGTCCCAATGTAAAACAAGGAGGCATGGCTTTCGGAACCTCGTGCACTTCAGCCGCCGAAGTCACCAAAGCAGTGCGGGCAGCCTACAAAAAAACACTCATCGTCAAACTCTCGCCCAACGTAACCAACATAGCCGAAATAGCCAAAGCAGTCGAAGATGCCGGAGCCGACAGCGTTTCCCTCATCAACACCTTGCTTGGCATGGCCATCGATGCCGAAACCCGCCGGCCCGTGCTTTCCACCATCACCGGAGGCCTTTCCGGCCCCTGCATCAAACCCATTGCCCTGCGCATGGTTTGGCAGGTTAGCAAAGCCATCAAAATTCCCGTTGTGGGCTTAGGTGGAATCATGAACGCAACAGATGCCGTCGAATTTCTCTTGGCAGGTGCCACTGCCGTTCAAATCGGAACGGCCAACTTCATCGATCCCGCCATAAGCGAAAAAATCGTCGACGGTATCGGAGAATATTGCACCAGGCATAACATTGCTGCCGTCACCGAACTTATCGGTGCATTGAAAATCTAAAAAAACTTTTACGTATATAAAAACAAAACGGGAAACAATCATTTATAAATTGTTTCCCGTTTCAGCCTGCAACCGCCGTAGCTGCTGCCTGCCGCCAGACTACTGTTATTTCAACCGGTTTGCTCTCTTGAGTTCTTCAACTTTCTGATACAAACCTGAGCCCGATTCCTTCGCTTTTGCAAGCGCTACCCTCGTTCTCCCGCCAAACAAGCCCCCGGATTTTGTTCCTTGCGGTCCATCTTCCGTCGAAACTATTTCATTGCCGTTGGTTAGGACGGCCTTGTTTCACTTCTCTAGCCCTTTAAGCTCATCAAATAAAGAACAACTTTCGTTTCTTTCCTTTTTTGCGGATGCGGCTCCGGTTTTTTAATCCCTTATCCGCACCTGCTCATTCGGTCTGCCTTTTATCGCTCGCCTGATGAAACAAAAGTACAACAATCCAACAAGCCAAGTCAAGTTTTTTGGCATCTAAATACTAACAATTTGCAAACACGAAATCAACAGGCTTATTAACCGGTTTTTGCATAGCAATTCCTCCCCCGAAAGTTATATTTAAGCCAATCATGATGCGGTTTTTCAGCTTCCGGACTTGGTAAGGTTCAACACCTTTTTCAACAATTCGTTTTCTAACATTAGCTCATGATTTTCTTTCTGCAAACGCAAATTCTCATCATGCAACTTTTGTTTCTCACCATAAACATTTGGTTCCAAATGATTCTGATAATACCTGAAAAAATCGTGTTTCAACATCCGTGAAACCTTCAACAAACCTTCCGTCTTAAAATTCGTGCTGCTAAACATTTTATAAACACCATCATTTGTAATCCCCAACATCTTTGCCAGATCTTTATTCTTAATATTATGACTCTTGCAATGATGGCGAATAATTGAACCGATTGGGACTGCCATAACCTTACTTTTTAAGTGAAATATTAAACTTTAATAGTACAAATTTACGATAATAATACGAAAAAGCAAATAAAATATAAGAAAACGCAAATAAGATATAGGAAATAAGTAAAAAGATATAGGCAATAACAAAAAATAAATAAGAAAATAAAAAAATACAATAGGAAAAAATAATTAAGCAATATGAGAAAGCAAAAAAACAATATGCAAAAGCAAATTAACGAATTTCTAATAAATAAAGCACTTAAGAAATAAGCAAAAAAAGACTTACAAAAATAGGATTAAATGTTTCACATAGTAATAGAGAACTTCCAGGCGCAATACCAGCCTTCGGGATGGGCATCGGGCGGACAGGCGATGCACTGGGTTTGGATGCGGGAGTCGATGGCTTCGGCGAAGGTGCTGTATTCGACGATGCCGGCCGATTTGCAGGGATAGTCGTCGAGGTTTTTGCGTTTGCGGGCAGATTGTACGCGGCAATCGACCATGCGGAAGACGAAGCTATCGGGGGTTTCTTCGACGATCTCCTGTGTGTTGATGGCGGCATAGAGACGATATTGTAGGGCACGTTTTAAGCCTTCAAGGCCGGAGCTTTCGCCGAGTGAGAGCATCCGCTTGACGGACCAGGCTTCGAATGGAGAGAATTGTGCCCAACAGGCGTCGTTGCAACGTTTGGCATCGGACATGCCCAATTGGTTTTCGACGGCCTGAAACCAGATGCCATCGTTGGCAAGCCAGTTGGCAGCGACGTTTTCTTTGAGGGTTTGGAGTTCGGCTTCGGTTTTGTTGAGCAAGGGCTGGGGTATGCCTTCGTTCATTTCGAATCCCAATATTTTGCCCAGGCGTTTCATCTGGACTTCGTAGGAGAGGGTGTAGGCGTTTTCGAGTATTTGAAGAGCCTTTTCGGGACCCAGTTGGTGTTGGACTTCGGCATACCATAAGGCATGGTGGATGGCGGTGCGATGGAAGTAATCGATGATGAGGGCGGCGGTTTGGTGGGGATCTTGAGAGTTCATTTTGTTAAGTTAATAGTAAATAGTTGACAAAATTAAAAAACTCCTGAAATTTTGATTGGGTGAGGGAGTTATTTTTATATTGATTTTTTTATTTTGATTCGAAAATTAGTTATTTTTGAGGTAAAATAAAAAGAATAGATTTTAATTTAAAAAAACAATTAGAATGTTCATTGTATACGTACTGATTATGATAGGGGCCATTATTTATTATGGACGATATTATAAAAAGAAAAAGAAAATAGAACAAAATATAGTTTCGGAATCAATTATTGAAAACACCAATGTCACTAATCAATTAAAAAAATGTCCATTTTGCTATGAGGAAATCCATTTAGAGGCAAAAAAATGCAAACATTGTGGTGAATATCTTGATGAAAAATTACACGCTCAAATGCAAAAGGAAAAATCATCAAGGCATTATAAGTTTCGATTTGAAATAATTCCAGCTATACTTATTATTATCGCTTTTTTTCTTCCTTGGTTACATTTAATAGGTTTTAATATCTCAGGCTATGATTTGCCAGATGTGGCAGGGAAGGTGAGCGTAGTAGCTAACTTATTTATGGATACACCTGAGGATTATTCTTGGTTGATGTATCTTATTCCAATTTTATCAGTATTTACAATTATTTCAGGAATAACTAATAGACTAATTGGAATTATGAGCTTGATTACTAGTCTATTTTCATTATTTATTGCAATTTTTTGTTTTTATGTTTTTGCAATAAATGGCGATTCTAATAACTGGATGATTGAAAATATCGGAATTGGTTTATGGATAAATTTATTTGCCAGTTTTATCCTTTTTATATTTGGATTAGCTGAGATTTTAATCAATTTAAACAAATTATTATACAAATTAGTACAACTCATTAAAAATAGAAAACATGGAAAAATCAAATGATGAATTTTTTGGAATTATTGTTTATTCAATTGAACCAGATGGATGTTTAAATGGTTTGTGGACGAATATTGCAAATTATGGTATTATTCGCAATGAAATTGCCCAAAAAGAAAATATAATAAACGAAATTAATAAAAATGAAATCGAAGGAGAATATATTGTAACTTATATTGAGGATGATAAAAAAGTTTATTATGGAAAATTGGTTATTGAAAAGAGACAGGAAAAAGGAAAAGATTTTTACTATTTAAAATGGGTTTTCAATGATAAAGCAGAATTCGAAGGAAAAGGATTCATAATAGGTAAACAACTTGTTGTTTCATATCATTAGGATTGAGTAGAATTTGAAAGAATTCAATTTTCGCTTAAGAAGGAAATTGTCGGAACCGTTGATTAAGCTGATTTTTATGATTGGTGTGATTTTGTTCAACCCCTGACGGGGTTGGAGGTTGAGGGGGGTGATATTATACCAGGGGCGTTGCCCCTGGCTACCAATATTTCGCCTCCCGATCCGCCGAAAGGCGGATACGGGATAAACCGATGGGGCTGGGAGAATTGGATTACTGACGGGGTGAACTGCAACGCACGAGGCCTGCACACAGTCACCCTGTCAGAGATGCAGAAAGATTGATGGGCGATGCTCACTATATTTATAGAAGGCTGTTAGCCCCCGCGGCAGGGACAGTAGTGGAAAACCCACAGTGGAGCGGAGCGACGCGAGGATTTGGAACGAATGGCCCGGCCCGAAGGGGCCGCCCAAATGAGGAGTTTGAAGTGCCTAAAGTGCCTAAAGTGAACTAAAGTGCCTAAAGTTATTAGTTAAAAGTTCAAGGTTCAAAGTTTTTAGGAATTTATTTTTTGATAAATGCTCCATGAAACCATACATAACCAAATTGCGGATACTTAATGAAAGTATTAAGTGTGATTATTTTTAATTTTTATTTGCATTTTTTTTCAAAATGTTGTATACTTGCATCATTAACCAAAAAAAATACTCCTATGAAAAAAATTTATTTTGTTTTGGCATTAGTAATGATGTCTTTTGTAGCGAGAGCAACAAGCGATACTCTTGCTTATTATCCTCTAATCTCGGATGCTGTTGACCATACTGGGCTAAACAGCGACATAACACTAACAAACGCTCCGTTTTCGGGCGGAGGAGTTTATTGCGACGGAGTTTCGACCGATTATCTGGTTCAAACGCCAAACATACTCAGTTTTTCGTTCACTAACCTTTCTGTTAGTTTTGATTTTAAAGTTGATGAATATTTGACGCAAAGCGTGATCGTGTGCGGAGCAAGTTACAGATGGCTGGGCTTTTATTTAAATGCGGATTCGACATTTAAAATGAAGTATAATAATTCAAATTATCTAGTAAGTACCGCAAATTATGAAACAGGACAATGGTACACCGGCAGGCTTACTTATGATGGCACGACAGCAAAAATGCTGCTTAATGGGGTTGTTATAGCATCTATTACGATTCCATTGGTGTATGTTGCAGGCGATACAAAGTTCGGGACAAGAGATTTTGCTAATTTGAGCTGTTTTAAAGGTTATTTAAGAAACCTTGTGATTACAAATAATTATGCAAGCGGTATTAGTGAAACAAAAACCACGCAGTTATCATATTATCCTAATCCTGCCAATGATTTTCTGATGGTTAAAGGTGCTGATAGTTATGCGTTGATTAATATTTATGATTTGAGCGGCAGATTATTGATATCTAAGTATAACGACAACACCCCTATTGATATCCGTAATATCAATGAAGGGGTATATTTCATCCGTATTGAAAATAAAAACCAAACGTTCACCGGTAAGTTCATAAGAGCAGCCAAATAGAAAACCACAAGTGATTACTTTTTTGAATTAGAGGATATGAAATTAAAGCCGTTTTGAATTGTTTCAAAACGGCTTTTTTTTAGTTACGAGTTTCTAGTTTTTTATAGTTACAAGTAACAATTGATAGGATATTCAATTGGTGATGTGTGATTAGCGATTTGAAAGACCCGCCCTAAATTAGCGGGCTTTTTCTTTCGCACTATAAAAAAAGGGCACGATATGTCGTGCCCTTTTTTATTATTACCTTTTACCGCTCTTAATCCGTTTGAATAACCAAGAATTTGGAAATACTCCAGAACGATTTAGCATTTTTTATCGATAGTTTATCAATCACTTTGCCTTTCATCACCAGTTCGTAGCTGCCGTCAGGATGTGTGGTCAACAGTTTGGCCTTTTTCACGTTCAAAGGAACTTCGGTCAGATAACGGATATCAACCTTGGTATAATTTTCGGGGTTTACTTTTTGCGACACTTTTTCGCCCACTATCACGCCTTTGTTCTTTAAATCTTTGCGCAAGCCAATAACATAATAAGCCGTGTTGAGTTCAACGGTTTGCTGATCGATGGTTTGCGATTTCTGAGTGTTTTGAGTCGACAGATCAACCACTTTGGCATTCAGGTCGGCAACCGTAAAATTCAGTTTTTCGAGCTGCACTTTCAGGTCGGCAACTTCGGCATCTTTAGCAGCGATCTGTTGATTCAGCATATCGATGGTTTTTTGCATAGCATCCACTTTCATATTGGATTTGCGCAATGCCCCTTCGAGTTTGGCGATGAGTTGTTTGTTTTTTTCGAGCAGCGTATTGATGTTTTGAATGTGTTCTTTAATGCTTTCTTTCACATCCTGTTTCACTTCGTTGTTGCCTTTTTTCGATTCGCTGATCTTCATCTGGCTGGCTTCGATGGTGCTCAGATTGTTTTCAACATCATTCACAAAGCTGAACATGTCGTTAACGGTTGAATCTTTTTGATTTAATTGCGACTGCAGTTGTTTTATCTGCATATCTTTCGGATCGGTTGATTCACCATTTTTACTTTTGTTGTTACAACTCCATAAAAGAGGCAAAAAACATACTAAAATTACAAGTACTTTTTTCATACAATTTTTAAATTAGGTTATTAAACGAATACAAAGATACATCAAACAGGCTCAAATAGCAAATAATGTTTATAAGCTCACGGAAAAGTGACCGGCGAACTGTATGCCGGATTGGTCAGCAGGTCATTATCCGTCAGGGTGAGCAGAAAAGCCTTCAGGTCTGCCTTTTGTTGCATGGTGAGATGTGCGCCTCCTGCATTAATTTTATGCATCAGCGGACTCACATATGGTGATCCAACAAGACCTTCGCTATAGAAATCTATCACCTGATCTAAAGTTGTGTATCTGCCATCATGCATGTAGGGGCCTGTTAGTTCACAATTGCGCAGTGAAGGAGCTTTATAAGCGCCATGGTCGGCAGGATTGCCAGTAACAGCGTAGCGGTCGCGCGGATCATTAAAAACGGTATCTTTTCCATTGTTGTAGAACAGATAGGTTGAGAATAAAGGGTTGCCCTCTCCACCGTGACAATGGAAACAATCGGCGCCCTGCTCGGTAACAAACAGCACGAAGCCGTTCGATTCGGATGCCGTGAGCGAGGTTTCGCCCAACAGATATTTATCGAACTTTGAGTTGCACGAAACTATACTTCTGATGAATTGAGCAATTGCTTTAGCCATCAGTTCGAAGGTAATGTTCCCGGTGCCGAAAGCTTTAACGAACAAAGGTTTGTAGCCGGGGATATTTTGTATGGCGGCTCGGGCTTTGTTGGTGTCGCTATACATTTCGTGAGGAGCCACCACCCCCATCCACACGAGGTCTTCGAGCCGGCGCTTAGATGTAACAGGATTTTCGGGGCGTATCAATCCGTTCCATAAATAACCATTGTTTTGCCACACCAGATTAACCAAGGGCAGCATCACATGCGGTGTCGGCACTCCGCCAATACCGATAGGCTGACCATTAACAAAAGGACCGTCGAGACCGCATTCAAAAGCATGTTCCTGAAGGTGGCAGGTAGCGCAACACATCTGCGAATCAACAGCCTGCCTGCCCGACATACGCCGGTCGTAGAACAACATTCTGCCCAAAGCAATACCTTCCACCGTGAGCGGATTGTCGGCAGGTATGTTCATTTGAGTAGGAAAATACCAAGGAGCCTGTATTTTGTAGGGAGTAGGTTTATAAACTGTTGTATTGTCGATATTAACTTCCTGCAAGGGAGTATCTTTTTTGCATGCCGGCAAAAACAATAACGAAAGCAGTAAAAAGAAAAGCTTATATTTTTTCAGACGGTTCATAAGGCGCAATTAATAATGAATATATCCGATAGTGAAAACATCCGCACCATTCTCAGCCACTGTATGCATGGCAGTTTGGTTTTGCATTATTGAGCCACCCCAATAGTTAAAATTCCAAACATTCGGAGTTTCGAACCAGCTTTCGATATTCATCACTATTTCAACTTTGGTGGTTTTGCTCTTGTTTATGGTGAAAGCCGAAGCCGGCAAAGTAACAGTAAAATAGTTCTGCACAAAACCCGTGATCGAATCCACATTGATAACATTATGCGCGTAGGTCTGACCAATTCCCAAATGAAAGCCAAACGGATTTAAACTGCCTGCCGAATCCCATTTGCCATTTAGTTTCATATAATGATATCCGCCGCCCAAGAATTCGGGCCACCACATATCGCTCTCGGGTGGATTGAGGAATGCATTGGATTGGTTTTTTATTTCGTTTAAACCAAAAGTAAATGATATAGAAGTATAGTTTCCGGCGGGTATGCTGTCGGGCACGGTCCAGTTCCAGGTCGAGGATATGTCGGTATCAAGATAATGCACATCGTTGGGAGCCACGAATGAAACTAATGTTCCATCGTCTTTATGTAAAACAACATCCGAAATAAAGTATTGTACATTCGTAACCAAATAATTATTCCCAGCTGCATTGGTATATAGCATCGTATCGGCTATCAATGGTTGACCATTCACATCATGTGCGAACTGAAAACTTATATTGCCGTGATAAACAGGTGTAATTACAATGGGGGTATCTCTTTTGCAGGAATACAGCAATGCAATAAACACTAAAGGAATTAATATAGGTCTGAATCTTCTCATTAGGAGTAATGTTGTTAAATAAACAATTTATGTATACAAATTTACGAAAACTGAACGGATTTAAATACAGATACGTGATTATAATTGAATAACGCTTAGAAATCAGTTTTATGATTCTGTAAAGAATTATCGGAATCTTAAAAATACAGATAATGGAATTTGAATTGTCCTTTTGAGTTATACTCCAATGTCGGGAAAGGGACCTTCAGAGCATTTACTGCCATGAAAACCATACGCAAAAACTTTGATTTAGTCTTTATCATGGTAAAATCTACATCCAACGAAAGGTAATATTGACGGTATCTTTCGTAGTCAGGTAAATGTGTTCCTTTCTCATTTACTTCAGGATTAGAGAAACCTCCTAACATAGCATCGGCTCCGTATCCGAATGAAATGCATAACCATCTGGGAAAATTTGCTTTTTTAGGAAGAAATATTGAAGAACCTAACGATAGCCAATAGGTTTGTCCGTTGTAATCTTTCAGAATGCGCTGAGAAGCATTATCTCCGAGTGCTTCGGGACGATATTGCGCATAAACAGAAGGATGATATGAAAACTTCAGCTTCATGTACTGATGTTGCCATAACAGTTGTTGGGCCAGAAAAAAAGAAGTGCCCGCAATGTTAGCTGTCATGTCGGAGACTGAAAATCCCCAACCCGAAGAATATCCATCAAGCACTTCGATTGTAGTCATATAGCCCAAACCAACCGCGCAACCATATATCAGTGATGTATTAGGCTTTACGCCTGACCAGCGAAACGATTGATAACAAAAGCTACTAATGGCAGAGGCTGTATAGGCATGCCCGATTTTGTCCATTTGCAGCCATTCGTGGCTGTCGTTGAAAAGATGGAATTTTGATCTGGAGTATTTACTGTACCACAAATCGTTTAAACCGACCAGGGAAGCAACAAATAAAGAGCCTTCGAGCGTAATAGTAGTTGCCAGTCGCCCGGTTTTGATGTTCTGAGGATATTTCTCCGGAAACATTTCCAGATAAGCTGTTTTTAACCGGAATACTTTTTTTGTAGAATCCTGGTCGTGTATGGTTAGTGAAGACTTCTTATTTATGCTATCGTTTTTTACCTGAATCTGCTGAGCAAGCGAAACAAATGAAATGCCTGAACTAATAAAAGTGATAAGAACCGATGTGAAAATATTTTTCACAATATCAGGTGTTGAGGAATGGTTTCAAAACAGTATTCATTTTTGCAATGATATCCTGAAGCAAATTTTCATCATCCGCTTCGGCAATAAAACGGAGATAAGGTTCAGTATTCGATGGGCGAACATTGAACCACCAATGCCTGAAATCGGCTCTGTAGCCATCAAAATCATAAAACGATACAGGCTTTTCTTCCGAAGTAAAATAATGCAGCAAGGCATCCATGGCTTGTTGTTTCTGTTCAACCACCATGTTTATTTCTCCTGAACTGAAATACGGTGAAATATTTCGTATCAATTCAGAAAAAGAAATCCCTTTTTGCTTCATTTTAACCAGCACATCAAGCACCATCAGGCATGCTAATATTCCTGAATCGGAATAGAAAAAATCCTTGAAATAGTAATGCCCGGCATATTCGCCGCCAAACAGACCATTTATCTCTTTCAGTTTGGGTGCAGCAAAAGCTCTTCCAACCCGCCATGTATTAATATTGTAATTAAATCGGGCAATATATTCTCCTATCGCTTTCGAACTTCTGATATCCTGAAGAACCTCGGCATTTTTATATCCCTTATCAGAAAAATAATGAGCCAGAACTGCAATGATCAAGTCAGGCGAAATAAAACGGGCATTCTCATCCAAAAACATGACTCTGTCCGCATCGCCATCGAAAATAATTCCAACATCCGATCTGTTTCTTATCACATGTTCTTTTAAAGCGATCAGGTTTTCAGCAACAAGAGGATTGGCTTCATGATTGGGAAAAGTTCCGTCCAGATCGAAAAAGATATATGAAGGTTGCTCGCCTAATAGTTGTTTAATAAACAATGAAACCATCCCATTGGAACAATCGAGGCTTATAGTAAGCTTGCTGATATCGGGAACAAAAGTTTTCAAAAAAGAGATGTATTCACTTTGTTTATCGAAAGCATGAATCTTGCCTTTATCGCTAACCGGAACAGTGTTTTCAGTTCTGATCTTTTGTTCCAGAACATCAAGTCCGCTATCGTATCCCACCGGAAACGCATTGCTTCGTGATATCTTCATCCCGTTGTATTGTTTGGCGTTATGTGAAGCAGTTATCTGAACAGATGCATTAAACCCGAACTTTGCAGTGACCCAATATACGTAGGGTGTAGTTGCAAGTCCCAGATCATAAACATCGGCCCCTGCATCGTTAATACCATTTGTAAGATATTGAAAAATTTCAGGTGATGAAACACGGACATCTCGACCTACGAGTATTTTATCTGTATTTAGTAATGCCGGCAGAAAAAAACCGATCTTGTATGCATCCTCCTTATTGAAATCTACATTGTAAATTCCTCTGATATCATAAGCTTTAAATGCACCCATCAGAAAAAGTTATAAAGGTTCTTTCAGAAAATTCCGAATATCTTCGAAATACTTATTTTTATCTTTAGTGAAGGTCTCACTTGAATTAGCTCCTTTGATAATAATTACCTGCGAGCGATTTTTTTGAAGCTTACTCAGATCTTTTATATTGGCAACCGTGTATACTGTTTCGAGTTCACCGGCAATCAACAGAACATTATAAATGGCTGTCCCTTTTGATTCCAATGCAAAGTAAGGTTCTATCATGTATTTATTGTAGCCGAGTGGCAACAAAACATCTTTACCGGCAAAATCTTTAAAGTTCTTTTTTATTCCCTCAAGAGTTGAATAAGGAGAATCGGCAATAACCTGAAATATCTCTTTACGGTTGCATGCCACACCGATAGACAATCCGGCACCAACTTCTTTTCCCCACAGGTCAACGGTCTTCATTTTTGAATGGTATTTACGAACGTAATCGATAGCGGCATTCAGGTCTTTTTCAAACTGGGCATATATAAAAAAATTGTTGTTGATCGTAAAATCTTCGCTTTCACCATAACCACGATAATCATAAGTAAGCACATTGTAACCAAGCGTTACAAAATTACTTGCAATCTCGATCAGGTCAGCCATATTCCCATCGCCACTTCCACTAAGAATTATCATTTTATAAGAGATCTGCTGCGGTTTATAAAGCCATCCTTTTAAATTCAGATTGTCAGAAGTGGGAATTGTTACTTCTGAATAATCGAGGCCAAAATCACTTGGCTTAGCCGCATATTTGCGGGAAGGATTTAACGAAAATGCCGATATAAAGCATAATACGAACAAAGTGCTAAACAATAATCTTTTCATTAGAAGTGAATTTATTAATTATTTTGTAGTATCAGGAAAGCTATCCATTTCATCTGTAAAAATACGTATTTTTTGAAAATCCGTTATTTTTTTATTTTTAATTTGTTGAGCGCATTATGATATTTCTGTGCGTTCTGAGCATGCTGAGCAGCAGTTTCAGCGAAATTATGATATCCGGAGAAATCCTCTTTGGCACAAAAAAATATGTAATCGTGTTTCTCATAGTCAAGTACTTTATCAATAACAAATGCTTCCGGAAGGCAAATAGGTCCGGGAGGTAACCCACGATGCTTATAAGTGTTATAAGGTGATTCTATTTCAGTTTGAGAAGTCAGTACCCGTTTTATGGAGAAATCACCAATCGCATAGATTACTGTTGGGTCGGCTTGTAATGGAATCCCTCTGTTGATCCTGTTCATATACACTCCTGCAATACGCGGCATTTCATCTTTTTTCTTTGTTTCCTGATAAACAATGGATGCCATAATTATCACCTCTGAGGGTTTTAATCCCATATCGGCCGCTTTTTGAGTTCTGCTTTTATTCCAAAATTTCTCGTATTCGTTATACATCTTTTTGAAAAACTTCTCAGCAGGTGTATCCCAAAATATTTCATAGGTATTTGGAATAAAAATACAAAGAACATTATCAGAATTTAGTTTGTATTTTTTCAAGAATTCGTTATTATCTAATAATGACAGAAGAGATGCTGAATCAGCTTCCAACAAATGACTGACAATAGATACCAATTGTTCTTTTGTTCTGACATTATTGAAAGTAAGTTTAACGGGCTCTTGTTTTCCTGAACGCAATAAATTTATCAATTCATTATTGTTCATATGATTTCTCAATAGGTAACGACCCGATTTTACATTTACATTATATCCTTTCTTTTCGCAAAGCCATTCAAATGAAGCTTTATCTGAAATCAGAGCATCTTTATATAAGATCCGCTTCACATCACTGAAAGTAGAATTTGTTGGAATGTATAAATAAGCAGTTTCTTTGTTGCCAAGATCAACATTTGCGCGATAAACCAATTTATAGTACTTTGAACCAATAATTCCCCCACCAATTAACAGAATTCCAATTAAAACCAGAGTTCCTATCAGAAAATTTCTACGAGTACTATGCTTTTTACTTCTTTTTGCGGATGTATTCTTTCGTTTTTTTGAGTCCTTTTGCATCGATCGATTATCTATAAAGTAGTTGAAGTATGAGTTCGTCTTTCCATTCATTGTTCTGAAAGATCCAATCCCTTTTTACACCGCAGGAAACAAATCCAAGTTTCTGAAACAGATCCAAACTAGGTTTGTTATCTGCAGTAACATTACAATAGATCTGATGGAGTGCTAATGTATTAAAACAATAATCAATAATAAGTTTTAGTGTTGCTGTGGCATAACCTTTTCGTTGTTCTTCGAAGATAATAATTATGCCAATTCCTGCTCTTTTATGTATCGGGTCAAAATCAAAAAGGTCTATTGCACCAATGAGCTTTTGTTCGGGTGAATCGTTGGCTATGATTATAAGCCGAAGTTGCTTTAAAGCAAAGATATCCTGATTTGAGCTTAAGACATATTGTTCTACAGCGAATCGCGAAAACGGAACAATGGTGTTACTGACATGCCAGTTTTCAGGATCGTTTTCGAGTTGATAAATAAAATCAACATCATCCGGCTCGACAGCTCTTAAAATAACTCTTTCATTCAGCATACTTACAATTCAATTGTGCCCGAATACACAAAAGCAGCAGGACCTTCGAGCCATATATTCGTATATTTTGATTCGTGCTTCTGAAAAGATACTTTCAAGTTTCCTCCACGAGTAATAATTTCAAAAGTGTTTTTGTTTTCACTGAAAGATGCAGCAATTGCAGAAGCAGTTACACCTGTTCCACACGATAATGTTTCGTCTTCCACACCCCTTTCGTAAGTTCTTACATGCAGTTTTCCGTCAACTTTCTGGACAAAATCCACATTTGTACCTTTTGGTGCGTATTCAGTACTATATCTGATCTCCTTACCAAGGCTAATAACATCAATTGCACCCACATCTTCTACAAACCGAACTACATGAGGAGAACCGGTATTTATGGAGAAATCCTGATTATTCAACTTCACCGTATCAACATCCTGCATCTGAAGTTTTACATCACAATTATTATTCTCCGATCGTAGTATTTCTGATTGATGTTCACCA
Organism: uncultured Bacteroidales bacterium; assembly: GCA_903913285.1. Classification (GTDB taxonomy): domain Bacteria; phylum Bacteroidota; class Bacteroidia; order Bacteroidales; family CAIWKO01; genus CAIWKO01. The sequence goes on from CAIWKO010000056.1 coordinate 23,146, forward strand.
TCAACTGCCTTAAAACGAAGTTTATTCAGTGGGGAAATATTCTTATAATAATAAGCAGAAATACATCTACCGCCATTTCCGCACATACTTCCTTCAAATCCATCAGAGTTATAATATTTCATCGAAAAATCATAATACTCATGTCTTTCAAGAAGCATTAAACCATCTGCACCAATACCAAATCTTCGGTTACACAAGAAATTTACAGTTTTAAAATCAAATTTAAAACCGATCAGGCGGTTGTCGATAATAATAAAATCATTTCCGGCGCCGTGATATTTTTCGAAAGGAATGATCATAAAGTATTAAGTTCTTTAATCAGAGAAGCGTCTTTAACAGGAATCAAAGACTTAAAGTCATCAGTATTTTCGATTTGGTAATATTCTTTATTATACTTTACAAAAAGTTGATTATCGATACCTTTTAATAAAACATTATCAAACTCAAGCAATCCAAACAATACCAATTTTGTATTATCAAACTTGTACCCGACATAATTGATTGGTGAACGCCAAAATTCAACCTTCATCATGTTTTTGGGTTTCTTTGATGTATTGCGCTGGTCGGTTAATACTGAATCCAATTCGTAAGAATCTTTACCCGATTCATAATTGCCTCCAATAGAAATTACTTTTGAATATAAAAGTTCATCTTTGGAAATAACAATATCATCATGGGTTTGATTAATGGAATTCAGGTTCGTGTCTGTTTTAATTCCTTGTGAATACAATGCAATCAATTGTTCCACACTCAGACTCGTGGAATCCATTTTTAAACTATCAATAAATGTGTCGGGAATTTTATATTTAATAAGCTGTGATTTGTATTTTGTTTTAAAATCAAGTTTTGATGCTTTTAAATTTGTATCAGAATAATTTTTTTCGACAGGGACTTGCTTACTGTTCTTTGAAAATGGGTTATCGTTTTGCAGTTGCCACCAAATAATACCCCCTCCGACAAAAAAGCCAAGTACAAGCCCAAGAAGCAGATAAATTATTTTGTTTACTTTGTAACTCATTTTTATAATACTGCGTTATAATGCTAAAATCTTATGCAAAGATAATATAATTTGAGCTAAATGTGTTTAACATTTTTTAACAAAAATCATAATAATATTAGCATTTCAGATACGTTTTTTTACCATTATGAAATTTCTATCCGTTTAGGTTTAATAAAAAATTAATGTAAAACTCGTAAAATTTTATCTTATGAAACGATTTTTTTTAACAGTTGGTATTGCAGCAGTCACAAGTTTAGTAACAGTTTTTGCTTTCAGGTATTTTGACAGAAAAAATTACAATGTACAAACGTATTTTAATAATCAGATACCAGTTCAAAGGGCTTCACTAAATTCATTTATACCCGGCAACACTACAGATTTTACAGAAGCAGCCGAAAAAACCATACAAACAGTTGTTCACATAAAAACACAATATAATTACAAAAACTCCTACTACGACCAATTCTTCGGATACGATCCCTTCTTCAATTTTTTCAATCAGAGACCATACGGGAATAATGTTTTAATGGCAAGTGGATCGGGTGTTTTAATTTCTGAAAATGGATATATCGTCACCAATAATCATGTTGTAAGCGATGCAACAGAAATTGAAGTTACCTTAAACGACAAACGAACCTATACAGCAACTGTAGTGGGCTCAGATAAAGGAACAGATCTTGCTTTAATAAAAATTGAAGAAACAGGGCTCCCCTTTATCTCCTATGGAAATTCGGATGATGTTAGAATCGGTGAATGGGTTCTGGCTGTTGGAAATCCTTTTAATCTAACATCTACTGTAACCGCAGGAATTGTTAGTGCAAAAGCAAGAGATATAAATATTTTAGGAGATAATACAACCGTTGAATCGTTTATACAAACAGATGCTGCTGTTAATCCGGGTAACAGCGGTGGTGCGTTGGTTAATACAAAGGGTGAATTGATAGGAATAAATGCTGCCATTGCAACAAATACAGGGTCCTATACCGGCTATTCATTTGCTATTCCTTCGAATATTGTAAGAAAAGTCATTGCCGATATTCTGGAATTTGGTCAGGTACAGCGTGCTTTTATGGGAATAAACTTCTCTGATATAGACAGTAAGCTTGCAAAAACAATGGGATTAAAAGATCTGAAAGGTGTTTACGTGTCTTCGGTATACGAGGATGGAGCTTCATTTAAAGCTGGGATCAAACAGGGAGATATTATTACAAAAATAAATGGAATACCCGTTAATAGCCAGTCGGAACTTAAAGAAATGCTTATCAGACAAAGACCCGGTGATAAGATCGAAGTAAGCATTCTGAGAGATGAAACGGAGAATAATTATTCTGTTGTTCTCGAAAACCGCGAAGGAACAACTGCTGTTCTGGCTCCGGGAGCAAGTACCGGAAAAAAAGCCTTAGGAGCAACTTTTACGGAAATCAGTCGTGAAGAGAAAAACAAACTCGGAATTGAATATGGGGTTAAAGTAACAAAACTGGAAAAAGGAAAACTCTGGTCGGCAGGAATTAAAGATAACTTTATAATTACAAGTATTGACAATAAACCTGTTAAAAGTGTTGATGATATTGATAAATACCTTGGCAACAAACAAGGTGGAACGTTAATTGAAGGAGTGTATACTAACGGTATGCAAGCCTATTATGCATTTGGAATGTAATAGAGTATTCAAAAACAATAGATAGTAAAAAATTATTTCGTTAATAATAACCCAGACAACAATATAAATTTTTAATAATTAATAATCTTAGAATTAACTTTATATATCAAAATATTTTTTGCAAATTGCAAAAAAAAATGTATCTTTGTACCCCGTTTTGATTGCAGACTTTAATTTATTGAACTTCAATTAATTATTACCAAAAACAATACTATGAGGCAGTTAAAAATTACAAAATCTATTACTAACAGAGAAACAGCGTCATTAGATAAGTATTTACAAGAAATAGGACGCGAAGAACTCATTACTGCTGATGAAGAAGTAAAACTAGCACAACAAATAAAAGCCGGAAGCCAGGTTGCACTTGAAAAACTTACCCGTGCAAACTTGCGTTTCGTGGTTTCTGTAGCAAAACAATATCAAAACCAGGGATTAAGTCTGCCGGATCTTATTAATGAAGGAAACTTAGGATTGATTAAAGCTGCTAAACGCTTTGATGAAACCAGAGGTTTTAAATTTATTTCGTATGCTGTTTGGTGGATTCGTCAATCTATTTTACAGGCTTTGGCTGAACAATCCAGAATTGTTCGTTTACCATTAAATCAGGTGGGTTCGTTAAACAGAATTTCAAAAGAATTATCGCGACTCGAGCAAAAACTTGAACGTCCTCCTTTGCCCGATGAGTTAGCCGAATCTCTTGATATACCTCAGGAAAAAATTAATGCCGTGATGAAAATTTCGACACGACATGTATCGATGGATGCCCCGCTTGCCCAGGATGAAGAAACCAAATTCATTGATGTTTACATGAATGAAGACGGACCTACAACTGATACGGGTTTGATGTACGAATCATTGTCAAGAGAAATTCAACGTTCGTTATCCACTCTTACAGATAAGGAACGCGATGTGATCAATCTTTACTTTGGATTGGGGATGAATCACGGACTTACCCTCGAAGAAATAGCTACCAAATTCGATCTGACACGTGAACGCGTTCGGCAGATCAAAGAAAAAGCAATACGCAGGTTGAAACATACTTCGCGCAGCAAATTGCTGAAAGCTTATTTAGGACAATAATAGATTTCCTTCCTTCTTTATTTTCGAGTATTAACATTCCTGTTAATTGTTATTGTATTTTCAATATAGTCACTCATAATTAGTGATTGAATATTGATAGAAACTCCCGCAACTTTTTGATAGCGTTTCTTTTTGTTTAGTATTATCAATTGATCCATAATGAATTGTATCCAAACAATTATGAAATTGACTAAATCAACATTGAAAAGAACAAAAACAATATTGAACCTGATCAAATCAATATTGCAACGAACAAAAGTAATATTGAAATTGATTAAACCAATATTGGAAAGAACAGAAACAATATTGATATTGATTAAAGCAATATTGGAAAGAACAGAAACAATATTGAAAAGGACAGAAACAATATTGGAAAGAACAGAAACAATATTGAAAAGGACAGAAACAATATTGGAAAGAACAGAAACAATATTGAAAAGGACAGAAACAATATTGATATTGATTAAACCAATATTGAAAAGAACAGGATCAACATTGATATTAACAGGATCAATATTGAAACGATCAAAATCACTATTGATGTTTTACAAACTGTTAATTATCTTTACAAAAAATCAATTGATAATAAAAGACTGTATTTCGGTCAAAAAAAAAGCTCACAAACTTGTGAGCCTTTTTTAATCTTCTATACTGATTAGTTAAGCGTGAATCGGATAGGCATGTTGAATTGAACCCGAACGGCTTTACCGGATTGTTTCCCGGCATTCCATGGGGGCATGAGTTTAACAACACGCACAGCTTCTTCATCGCAACCACCACCAATACCTCTTAATACACGAACATCAGCTACTTTACCTTTTTCGTCAACAACAAAGGTTACATAAACTGTTCCCTGAATTCCGCTTTCTTTTGCCATTTGAGGATATTTAATATTATCCTGAAGGAATTTGATACGGGCTTCATCGCCACCGGCAAATGAAGGCATTTCTTCAACAACAGTAAAAATAGGTGTTTCGACGACTTCTTCAATAACGTTATTGGATTTATCATCTTCAACAACTACTTCTTCGTTAGTGTTAACATTGGTGTTAGCCGTTTTATTCAGATCATCCTGATTGATTTCGGTAACTTCCGTGGTATCGGTAACAACAACAGGAGCCGTAAATTTTGCTTTCTGTTCTACTGTTGCTTCCGGGGGAGGAGGAGGAGGAGGAGGAGCATTCTCTTCCTTAGGTTTATTCATATTATCCATAGTAACAGAAACCTGCTGGTCTTGATTAGCAGAATAGCTCTGTTTGAAAATAATGAATGGAATCAGCACGCCTAATACCAAAACAATGACCGAAATAACTACGGAACGGGTGACAAACTTCTTATAGCTCTTACGAAGATCGTAAGCGCCATATTCTTTGTTCCTGTTGCGAAATACAATTTCGTCCAAGTCTTTAGCAGTAGTGATATCAAAATTTTCTGCCATAATATTTGTTTTTAAAATTAATTATTTAGGTGCTGTTTTTAACATCTCTTTCTCTTCTTTTGACAGATCGACGATAGCATAACCGGAAATATTTGCAATAGCCATCTCATCTATTACGCTGACAAGGTTTTTGTAAATTGCATTTTCGTCGGCTTTAATAAGAAAAGTATTGGTCTTTTTTGCTACCGAATATTTCTTTTTAATAGCTCTAATTTTGCTATTTAAAGAATCATCGGACATAACAAGTTCACCTTTTTTCACTTTGTCTTTAAGGGTAAGAATTTCCTCAATAATTAATTTATTTTTGGCGAGGAGAACTTTACGAAGACCATCTTTGCTAAAGTCGGTTTTATGCCATTTGTCAACTGTAGGAATTGTACTTTCAGGAGCACCATCAGGCACATCTGCATGATAATACCAATAAACTCTGTCTTCGGTAAGCAAAATGGAATAGGTTCTTTTTGCATCGACTTTGTTTTGTGGTGCATCTTTAGTGTCCCTTTCGGGCATAGTAATATCCATTACTTTTGGTTTGCTGAATGCGGTGGTTAGCATAAAGAATGTGATAAGAAGACACATTAAGTCGACCATGGGAGTCATGTCGATATGAGCACCCATTTTTCTGGGTGATCGTCTTCCACCTCCTTTTTTCGCACCGGAATCATTTTCAATAATTTCAGCCATATTTATATTTTTTAGTGTCTAAAATTGCGTTTACTTAATATTCTTAACATCTTCCATTGTAGTTTCCTGTTTTTGCAGATAGGTAACAAGGTTGAACTTGTTCACATTGTTTTCCTGCATAACATCCATAACTTTTTTAATGGTTTTGTAGTGCGATTGAGCATCACCTTTAATTGATACTTCAGCGGTTTGATTCAGAATACGAGCGAAACGAACCCATTCGCCCAGTTCGGGCAATTGTGTTCCAATCGTATCAATAGGGATTCCCGTTTGCATTTCTTCTTTTCTTTTTGCATCTTTCTCGTTCAGCCATGCTTTAATTTTATTGATCGGCATACCAAATGATGAAGCTTGTTCAAAAGTTTTTAAATCTTTTGGAGTCAACGAAACGTTATACCTTTTAGCAATTTCAGTAACTAATTTACTTCTGAAATGACTGGCTGTATCTTTTCCATTGTCCATATTGAAGAACACCAAATTGTCTTTTGAAATGAGCACCGTGATAACATTTTTATCGGGAGATGCTTTTTCTGAGACAGAAGAAGGTGAATCAATAACTTTAGCTTCTTGGGGTCTGAAAGATGTTGTAAGCATAAAGAACGTCAAAAGTAACGAGAACAAGTCCACCATGGGTGTCATATCCACATGGGGCGAACTCCTTTTTAGTTTTATTTTTGCCATAATACAAAAATTTTAATGCTTAAGTGCTTACTACTATTTTGTTGTTGCAGCAAAAGTTTGAACTAAACTATAACCGGCTTCGTCAATTTTAAATGTTAATCCATCAATTTTGCTGGAGAAATAGTTATAAAAAACAATAGCCAGAGTAGAACTGGTGATACCAAAAGCAGTGTTGATAAGAGCTTCTGAAATACCGGTTGCTAAAGCTAATGCATCGGGTGAACCTGCAGATGCCAAAGCGGCAAATGCCTTGATCATACCGAGCACAGTTCCAATAAGACCGATAAGTACGGAGATCGAAGCTAATGTAGACAGAATTACCAGGTTTTTCGATAACATAGGCAGCTCTAGAGCAGTTGATTCTTCCATATCTTTTTGCAATGCTAACACTTTTTGATCTTTTTCAAGAACTGTATCTTCTTTCAATTCTTTGTATTTTTTCAAACCAGCTCTCATAACATTAGCAACAGATCCTTTTTGTTTATCGCAAGCAACGATAGCTTCATCAATTTTGTTTGCAGATAAAGATGTCTGTATAGTTTTTACAAAAACATTGATACGACCTTTACCTCTTGCTTTACGAATCATCACGAATCTTTCGATGGTAAAAATTAATACAACTAAAACGCAAGTCATAAGTAAAGGTACAATAATTCCACCTTTATAGATCATTGCAAGATAGTTTCCAGGTAATGGGTGACCTGCGGGATTTCCGCCTTCAAAATTGGCGCTGCTACCCATAATAAATATGTACACAAGAATTGATACAATTAACGCTATCAGAATTGCGAAGGTTGCAAACACTGATTGTAAGGCATCTTTTAACGATTGACCTTGTCCATTTTTTTTGCTCATTGTTTTTAGATTTTAATTAGTAATTGTTTTTATTTAATTTTTAATTTTTTTCAAGCAGCAAATATAAAAACTTTTTTCCAAAACGGTTGAAACAAGTTTTTAATTTAAAACTACAAAAATACGCAATTATTATTCGAATGCAAGAGGAAAAAAGTTAACGGTAGCATTTATTAAGTTAACGGTAATTTTTTTGACTTTTTTGACTTTTCTGCCCCTATTTTTTGCAAATTGTTTCGATAATAAATTTGATAAAAGTCATCTTTCAAGAAAAAGTTTCAACTTTTTTAGATTCAAAATTTGAAAATCACCATCGATAAACTTGCCGATCTTATACAAACTTTCTCCGGCACCACACTCAATTAAAAAATGAGTTTGGTTTTGCAACACAAAATTCATAGTCTTCCACCAATTAAATCCTTTATACAGATTTGAAATTAGTTCATCCACAATCTCTTGTTTACAGATAACTATTCTCTGATCCATTGACGAAATATACGGAAACACAGAATCGTTGATTTTCATTTTTAATAAAGCATTCGAAAACTCGGCTGCAGCATTCTTTAATGTAGAAGTATGATATGGCTGCGAAACGGGAAGCATTCTCACTTGCATAGCACCTTCAATAGCAGCGGCATCCAATGTTTGCTTCAATTTAGATTGATTCCCTGACAATAGAAATGAAAATTCACTATTTTGGTTTATAATAAAAATCTCTTCTCTGTATGGCTTAATCAATGTATTAATATCATCAAAACTCAACCCACCAATTGCACACATTCCTGATCTTTCTGGTGGCAAATTCCGCTCAATACAATTATATGCTTCGTCAATCATCTGAAGTCCGGTTGAGAAATCAATAGAACGACAATGATACAAGGCAGCATAGATTCCCATACTGTAGGATATTACATAATCAGGAATATTTTTTTGTTGATGAAGCAGATCAGAAACACAGCAACTAAAAATATAAGCCACATACTGCGATCCTAAAGGCTGATCCTGAAAATTATTCTCAACAATATTAAAGTGGGTTAAATCAGTTCCCGTAATTTTCGAAGCTTTTTCAAAATACGATTGAATATCTATTCCGAATGATTGGATCACTTCCGGTTCAATACCCAGATATTCGGGAACAAAAGCAGGAAAAAGATGCGCTGTTTTCAAAAGAAGTATTTTTTAGATCTCATCAACATCAATATAATTAAGGAACTTTTTCAACGATCTTCTTTTAACTTCGTCCAGTCTATAATCTATATTATTGGTGAGGTAAGATTTCAAATCGATATTACTATCTGCCCTGGAAGAATATTGTACCACAACATCATCAATGTGATCTATTCCAAATTGTAGTGCTTCCGACAAATTACCAACTGAATCTTCAGATACATTTTCATGACTTATCCAGACAGCAAACACAAAAGGTAAATTTGTATATTGTTTCCATTCAATTGCAAGGTCGAAATTATTGGTAAAATGAGGTGCGATTTCAAATGCTTTATCACCAATAACAGTGAATGCGTCAACATCGGAATATCTTGCAAAATCTCTTACATCTATGTACTTCCATTCAGGTTTAATATTCCAAAAGTGTTTTGAAAGCACTTTAGTTAATCGTACCGAAGTCTCAGATTCCCGGTCTAAACCAATCGATCTAATTTCATTTAAAGGTTTATTGCTTACTAAAAGCACCGACTTGACTTCGTTCACAGCCCCAATACAAAGATCAGTTATTATTTTATATCCTTTTAGCCTTGGCATAGCTCCTACCGGAACCAATGCTATGTCACATTCAGCATTTTCAAAACTTGTAACACATTGCGAAGGGGGTTTCAGCAGCAGTTTGTAATTTTTCAGAAAACCGGATTTTTCAATTCCATAAACAAAAGGATAAGTGTTTGCATAAGATACGGCAGTTATTCGAAGTAAATCAGTCATGATCGGGTTCTTTCTGAAACAAAATTAACGGTTTTTCCTTAATTTGTATATTTCTTGATTATTGTAATAAATCTCCTTGAAAAATAAAAATAACATATCTATTTTCCGGATTTTCCTTTGATAGCTTTTTTTACGCTTTTGCTAATTTTATTAATACGGTCAATATTCTCTTTAATAGGAGATTTGGTTAACCCATCTATTCTTAATGTCATATTTTGATGACGAACCGGATGTTGTTCGGGATAGATTATAATAAAACTGTGCTTTTCAAAATTCTTTGATAATAATTTTGGCAAACCGGCTAAGTAATTATTAAAAGATAATGTGCTTTCTCTTGCACTTATCCAAACCATCAAATCAGTATGGAATAAGTGGTCTTTTAAACTCAAAAGATTATTAAAATCATTAAATTCAACAAAATTCACAGAGGATGCTTTTGAAACATTGAAATCGGATTTAATTTGTTCTAATGTGTTGGAGTATGCAAATATTAAAACTTTCGCACTTAGTTCTTTTGAGATCTGCGAGATCTGCTGTAACCATTTTTTATACCCCGGTTCAAATTCGGCATTAGCAGGAACAATAACAACAAGACGTTTGTAATAACCAAACTGATGCAACATTCTTACTACATACATCATTTGATTATTCTTTGGAAGAATATTCTCCAGGATTCCTCCGAAAATACTTTGCACCGTTGTTGTTTGACCATTCCATCCCAAAACAACCTCGGTTATTATCAACTCTTTAATAGCTCTGTTGATTCCATTTGCAACATTCAGGTCGATACGTGTAACCAACCTGACAGATTGGTCTGTTGTTATTGCCTGGTTTGCAATTTTCTCGATCAGTTTGTTTTTATACAGAATTTCGTTGCGGGCTTCTTCAGTATCCACACTACCCATGGCAACATTTAACGGATAGATAGGTTCTTTTGAATTTTTATCTTTTATGAGCAAGGCAAAACTTATCAGTTGCTCCATTGTAGATGGATTAGCAACAGGAACCAATATTTTCTGCGGGGTATTTTCTTCTTCCGGTATTTTCTTACTTTCAATAACAGCAAGTTTACGACCTGAATTTTCGGTAACAAAAGAACTTACCAAACAACTAACCAGAATGACGATAATTGTACCGTTCAGAACATCAATATTTAATATCCCCAGATTATAGCCCACTAAGATAAGGGCAATAGTAGCAGCAGCATGAGAACTGCTAAGACCAAATAAAACATGACGTTCAACTACCGAAAATCCGTATAATTTTTGTGTTATATAGGCTGCAATATACTTTGTCAACTCAGCAGTAACGACCAACAGGCCAGCTATTATTAATGCATTGTATCCATTTAGCAGAACACTTAGATCGACTATCATCCCCACTCCTATCAAAAAGAAGGGAATAAATATAGTATTACCAATGAATACCGTTCGGTTCATCAAAACAGAGGAAGGAGGTATTAAAGAGTTTAAAGCCAAACCTGCAAAAAAAGCTCCGATCATAGGTTCTATGCCCGCCACCTCCGATAAAAATGCTGATGCAAAAACAACCGTTAATACATAAAGGTATTGCGCACTTCCGTCTCCTTCCAGATTTTTAAAGAACCATCTGCTCATGGCAGGAACCACCCAAAGCATGACTGCCACAAAAGCTATCAACATTGAAATGAGTCCGGCCCAAAACATGAAATCCATATTACCTTTGTATACCCTGACAATTATTGCCAACAACAATAACACTGCCGTGTCGGTAATAATTGTGCCTCCAATCACAGTACTAATTACCCTGTTTTTAGTGATTCCAAGTTTTGAGGCAATTGGATATGAAACCAGGGTATGCGTTGAAAACATACTCGACAAAAGTAAAGAAGCCAGAAAACTCAGTTTGATAATATAAAACGTAACAAGAAATCCTAAAGTAAGCGGGATCAAAAATGTAAACAAACCAAACACTATACTTCGGGAGCGGTTCTTTTTGAAATCAACCAGATCAATTTCGAGGCCCACCAAAAACATGATGTACATCAACCCAAAAGTTGAGAACATATTCATGCCGTTTGCCGGCGAAATAATATGGAAACCATGCGGTCCGAGCAACACACCGGCAAGAATAAAACCAACTATACCGGGAATCCGAATTCGTTTGAGTATGCGGGGTGCTAAAAAAATTACTAAAAAAATCAATAAGAACACCAGAACCGGGTCTGTTATAGGAAGCTGAAATTTATCAAAAAATTTCACAATAATTTTTTTGCAAAAATACTAATTTAACAAATTAGTAATCTAAATATTATTGAATATTTACTTCAGGTTCCAGTACGATACCGAATTTATCTAAAACACTTTGCTGAATTTTCCGGGATAAGTTCAATATGTCTTTCCCCGAAGCATTTCCAAAGTTCATAAGAATCAGTGGTTGATTTTCATTTACTCCTATATCACCGTAACGAAATCCTTTCCAACCGCATTGTTCTATAAGCCATGCAGCCGCTAGTTTATAATTCTGTCCGAGATCGTAAAAATATTTCAAATCGGGGAAAACATTTATGATTCGGTTGAATCGTGTCTGATCGATAATAGGATTTTTGAAGAAACTACCTGCAGAACCAATAACTTTTGGATCGGGTATCTTACGGTTACGGATATTAATTATTGCCTGACTGACGGTTTTTAAATCGACCGAATCGGGTGATATCCTTTCCACTTCTTCGGTAACACCTCCATAATTTAAAACAAACCGCGGAACACGAGAAAGACGAAAAACAACCGAATCGACCAGCACTCTATACTGAAATCTCGATTTAAAAATGCTGTCACGATAAGCAAAACGACATTCCTTGTTAGTCAAGCCCGTTTCGCTAAAATCACTTGTCATGACAATATTTACCAGATGTATACAATCTTTTACTTCTACCCCGTAAGCACCAATATTTTGTACAGGGGCACTTCCAACAGTTCCCGGAATGCCAGAAAGATTTTCGAGACCGTATAAATTATTTTGAATACAAAATTGTATCAGTGAATCCCACTCCTCACCTGCTGCAGCTTCAACAAAACACTCTGTTTCATTAGTGGAAATAATGCGAATGCCTTTGGAGACTATCCGCACCACATATCCGTCAAAATCTTTGGTAAATAAAATATTACTCCCGCTTCCCAGAAATAATAAAGGCTTCTCTGATTTATCGATGATAGGTATTATCTCTTTTAATTCCTGCTTGGAGTGCAGTTCATAATAGAAGCGAGCCTTGGCTTCAATACCAAATGTATTCAGTGATTTTAACGAAACGTTTTCTGAAAACTGCATTCTTTATAGCGATTTGTGATTAGTTATTAGCCATAAACCTTTGAGGAATCATTTTACATTATTCCTTTTCGTTTTCAGCTGCCTTAAGCATATTTTCGCGGGCAGCATTCACAAAGGCTTTGAACAGGGGATGCGGGCTATGTACCGTGCTGCGATATTCGGGATGAAACTGAACGCCCACAAACCACGGATGATTTATGTTTTCAATAATTTCAACCAGATTATCCTTAGGGTTCATCCCAGCGGCAATAACTCCTGCCTTTTCGAAATCCATCAGATATTTATTATTGAACTCGTAGCGATGACGATGGCGTTCGGTAATATCCAGCGAATCATAAATAGCCGATACTTTTGTGCCCGGATTTATTCTGCAGGGATATGCTCCTAAACGCATAGTGCCACCTTTGCACGATATTTTTTTCTGAGCCTCCATGATATCGATGACGGGATATTTTGTGCGCGGATTCATCTCGGTAGAATGAGCATCGGTAAAACCAAGCACATTGCGGGCAAATTCAACCACGGCACATTGCATCCCTAGACAAATTCCGAGGAAAGGAATATTGTTTTCGCGCACATAGCGTATGGCCGTTATCTTGCCTTCGATGCCCCGCTCGCCAAAACCCGGCGCCACCACGATTCCGTTAATCCCTTTAAGTATATCTGCAACATTCTCGTTGGTGATGGATTCGGAGTGTATCATTTTTATATTCACTTTGCACTGCAGATCGGAGCCGGCATGTACAAAGGATTCTAAAATGGACTTGTAGGAATCTTTCAGTTCAACATATTTGCCTACCAAACCAATGTTTACTTCACTCATCGGGTTTTTTAAACGATATAAGAATTTTTCCCAGCGTACCAGATCGGGTTCGGTATTTACAGGCATCTTTGTTTTTTCTAAAACTACCAAATCGAGGAGTTCTTGCTGCATTAACAGAGGCACGTTGTAGATGGTGTCGGTATCGATAGATTCGATGACGGAGCGCGGAGATACGTTGCAGAACAGCGCAATCTTGTTTTTCAAGCCTTCGTTGAGGGGTTTTTCGGTGCGGCAAACCAATATGTCGGGCTGCACCCCGAGTTCGAGCATGTTTTTAACCGAATGTTGGGTGGGTTTGGTTTTGAGTTCGCCGGCAGCAGCCAAATACGGTACCAGGGTGAGATGCACCACCACGCAGTTGGTTTCGCCCAGTTCCCATTTCATTTGACGTATGGCTTCGATGTAGGGCAAGGATTCGATGTCGCCCACCGTGCCCCCTATTTCGGTTATCAGGAAATCGAGTTCGCTTTCGTTGGCCAAGAGTTTGATGCGGTATTTTATTTCGTCGGTGATGTGGGGAATAACCTGCACGGTTTCGCCCAAGTAATCGCCACGGCGTTCTTTTTCGATCACAGCCTGATAAATGCGACCGGTGGTAATGTTGTTTGCCTGCGAAGTGGGCACGTTCAGGAAACGTTCGTAATGCCCCAGGTCGAGGTCGGTTTCGGCGCCATCGTTGGTAACGTAACATTCGCCATGTTCGTAGGGATTGAGGGTGCCCGGGTCGATGTTGATATACGGGTCGAATTTTTGGATGGTGACTGCAAATCCGCGCGCCTGCAGGAGTTTGGCCAGTGATGCGGAAATAATTCCTTTGCCTAGTGATGAGGTTACTCCGCCGGTTACGAAGATATATTTGGTGTGTGACATGATGTGATGATTAAAAGGCAAATTAACGCATAAATTAAATATTAGCAAGGAGGAATTATTAGATTTTTTCAACAGGAAAAATGATTTGAAAGTTTATAAAGGTGAAGGGTGAAAGGTGCGATTTGTGATTTGATAAGAAACCACGGAAGCACGGAAAGTACGGAGGGACACAGAGAAACCAGCGTACGGATTTTTTTTAAGATGAAGGCATTTCCGTGACAATTGAAAGCATTTCCGCGACAATTGAAAGGACTTTATTTATAATAGAAAGCATTTCCGTGACGATTGAAGAGAGTTCCGCGAGCGATGAAAAGAGATATTCGTTTTTAGAAAGGAGTTCCGCGATGAAAGAAGGGTTTCGTTGAGCTATGAAGAGAGTTCCGCGACAATTGAAAGCATTTCCGCGAGCGTTGAACTGTCTCCCGCGAGCATTGAACTGTCTCCCGCGAGCGATGGAGGTATTTTTGATGCTATGAAGGCAGTTCCGCGACAGTTGAAGACGCTCCCGCGACAATTGAAGACGCTCCCGCGAGCTGAGAAATGTATTCCGCGACGATTGAAAGCAAGTCCGCGACGATTGAAAGCATTTCCGTGACAATTGAAAGCATTTCCGTGATAATTGAAAGCATTCCGGCGAGCGAGGAAAGCATTCCGGCGACGATAGAAGGGTGTTTTTTTGGAGTTGCACTTCTATATGCTAAACCATCCTCGGACCTTTTCTATGTCGTCGGCGATGGGTTTCCAATAATTAAATTCGTTGGTATGGGATGAATAGTTATAGTCTTTAGCCCATTTTTGATGGTTGAGTGCTACCTCGTTGATGGCATCAATTACATAAACCAGTTCGGCGTTGGTCATGGTGGGATGGAGCGACAGACGCACCCAGCCGGGTTTTTCGGACAAGTCGCCGTGGTTAATTTTGGAAGTTATGTTTTGCGATTGCTGATAGCTTACATCGAGCAGATAGTGTCCGTAGGTGCCGGCACAGGCACAACCTCCGCGCACCTGAATTCCAAAGCGGTCGTTGAGCAGTTTTACGACGAGATTGTAGTGCACACCTTCGAGATAGAACGAAATAACTCCAAGGCGTTGTTTCACGTTGTCGGCCAAAATATGGATACCTTTTATTTTCGGCATCATATCGAAAGCAATTTCCAAGAGTTCTTCCTCGCGTTGGAGCATGTTGGCAGTGCCCATTTTATTTTTTAAATCGATACATAAGGCCGTTCGAATTGCTTGAAGAAATCCGGGTGTACCACCATCTTCGCGGGCTTCTATATCATCAACATACTTGTATTCGCCCCAACGGTTGGTCCAATCGACAGTGCCACCACCCGGCCTGTCGGGAGCATGATTGGGATACAGAGCCGAATCGAATATCAACACGCCTGAACTTCCCGGACCTCCCAAAAACTTATGCGGTGAAAAGAAAATGGCATCGAGTTTTTCCATAGGGTCGGCAGGATGCATGTTCATATCGGAATATGGCGCTGAAGCAGCGAAATCGATAAAACAAACGCCGCCATATTGATGCATGAGCCGGGCCATTTGATGGTAGGGCGTTGTGACACCCGTAACATTTGAACAAGCCGTGAATGAACCGATCTTCACCCTGCGGTTTTTATATTTTATGAGTTCCTGCTCGAGTTCGTTTAAATCGACAAGCAAATCTTTGCCCGGTTTAACCAGCACGACATCGGCCGAAGTTTCGTACCATGATGTTTGATTGGAGTGATGTTCCATGTGGGTGATAAACACCACGGGTTTTTCGCATTTTTTGGGACACTTGCTTTCAATAAGGAGATGGCAATTCCGCAAGCCCAGAATGCGCTGAAATTTGTTGATAACAGAGGTCATACCGGTACCGGCAGTTATGATAACATCATTTTTGCCAGCATTTACATGTTCTTTGATCATCCTTAAAGCCATGTGATATGAACAGGTCATGCGTGTAGCGGTTTCGTTTGAGCCTGTGTGTGTGTTGCCAATGAAGGGACCCATATCATCAGAAATTCTTTCTTCGATAGGTTTATAAAACCTTCCGCTGGCAATCCAGTCGGCATAAATCATTTTAACAGTACCGAGTTCGTTGGTAAAAAGCTGGTCGTTGCCTACTATATTCTTTTTGAAAGGGGCAAAGTATTTTTCGAGTTTTGTCATGGCAAGTTAATATCAGTGCACAAAATTACTCAATCAAATCAAACTTTACGGATAAAAAGTAAGAAACAGATATTGAAATTCTCTTCAAACCAAGAAGAAGTATTTTTTATACTAAAACAGTTATATATTGATTGATTGTAGTCCTTTTTGACAGACATTCACATCAACGCAACTGATACAGGCTCGTTTGATAATGGTGTAATCGAGCAGATCGATATCGTTGGTAAAATAATCTTCTTTTCTGGGCTCTTCGCGCATGAGGTCGGTGCTCAGATATTTTTTGTTATTATCAGAAAAAACAGTCGCCACGACCGCATCGCTTCCCAAATTATTTTGAGCTATCAGAGCTCCGATAAAATTGGTTCCTGAAGAAATACCCACAGCTAAACCCAACTGCGACGCAAGTTTTTGAGCCATGATGATGGAATCGCCGTCGGAGACCATAATAACTGAATCGAGCTGATCGAGTTTTAATATTTCGGGAATAAACTCGTCGGAAATTCCCTGAATGCGATGACTTCCGACCTTGCAACCGGTTGTTAAAGTAGGTGACTCTTTAGGTTCTATAGGATGCAGTTTAACTTTTGGGTTTCGGGTTCTAAGATAATTACCCACACCCATTATGGTTCCACCGGTTCCCACTCCTGCTACAAAAGCATCGGGAGTTAATCCGACAGATAATAACTGATGAAAAAGTTCAGGTCCGGTAGTTAATTCGTGGGCTTTGGCATTATTTTCGTTTGCAAACTGCTTTGGCAAAAAAACATTAGGATTGGAAGCAGCTATTTCTTCGGTGATGCGAATACTCCCTAAAAAACCACCTTCTGCTTTGGATACGGGAATAATTTTTGCACCCAAACTGCTAATGATATCAACCCGCTCTTTACTCATCCAATCGGGCATAACTATACTCACTTCATGACCGAGGGTTTTTCCGATTGCTGAAAAAGCAATACCTGTATTTCCGCTTGTTGCTTCCACAATTATATCACCTTTTTTTATGGTGCCAGATTCGTATGCATTTTGCAGAATGTATAAAGCCATTCGGTCTTTAATACTACCTGTTATATTAAACTGTTCAATTTTGGCAAATATCCTGCGGATTTCACCTTTGTATTTGAAACGAATGGACACCATTGGCGAATTGCCAACAATGCGCCACAGCTCCATTATTTTATCGGATAATTCCTGGTCTTTAATTTTATTGTACATTTTTAAAAACTATTATGTTGTTTAACAATACTTTTTTTCGACAGCAAAAATAATTTTTTTATTTTAATTTCTATTCTTCTCTAATTTCTTAACATTTTTTAAATTAGTTTTTCACTTTTCTATTGATTCGGATTTTCGTTCTGGTTTTCATCGGGATTATCGGATTGCCCGATCTTTTTCAGAAAATCGTTCTTACGTTTTTCGGTAGCTATGATAAAAGCGTATTGTGGCTGTTTGTCTTCGGCTTTGAGAATATTCTTGTTCGATTCCATGACCTTTTTGATCTGATCATTATAATCTTTGCGGGAAGAAATAGATTGCAGTTTGTTTTGCGAATAATTGAAAAAATACCAATCATCCCCTATTTCGAAATACATATTGAGGATATTTCCACTGCGTTTGCGGGCAATTTCAACATAACCCGTAACATATTTATTCAACTGATTGTCGCCAATCATGGCGATGCCGATAGGTCCCTGCGAAACGAAAGAACGCGATTTTGAATTCCACTGGAATCTAAGATCTGAGAATACCATAGTGTGCGAGAGTTCGTCGGGGATGCTTTTGAATTTACCGGAAAGGCTGAGCTGACTGATAAGATCGTCGGCTTTTTTGGGCCCAACCAACATACGCATGGCATTATAGAATTTATCGGCGCCGGGGTCGGCAGCATTCAAGCCACTGTTATCTTGAATGGATTTGGTGAGGATATTGGTTGCATCTTTATCGAAGAAGAAGTCGAGATTGACTACCAGATCGAAAACGGTATTACCGGTTGTCATATTATGTTCGACAGTGCCATAGGAATCGAGTTTCACACGCCCCAGATTAGCACTCAAATTTACTTTTCCCTGACCGAATACTTTACATTCTTTTTTGTCGAGATAAACAAAGTTTTCGGGTTTCACGTTCTTGGCGGCAGAGTCAATTTCGGGCCCGACATAATATCGTTGAAAAACTTTGTCGTAGGTAAGTTTCCCAACAGCAGATATAACCTCATCATCGCTAAAATGTTTTTTCTTATAGGCAAAAGCAGGATACACCAGCGTGGAATCGTCGCCCATGTATAGCCCCATTCCCAGAAACTCGCCACTGGCCCCGTTGACATATTCTTTAGGCTTGTCAGAAATAGGAATCGCAACATTCTTCGGATCGATGTCGGCAGCAAAACGCAGCCATTTATGTTTCAAGGTATCGCAATCGTGTTTTATCATCGTGCCCCCATCGAAATTGAGAAACTCTTTTTCGGCAAACATATAGGCTTTGCCCTGAAATCCAAAGAAAGGACTTAACATAAAATTCGCGGGTTCGTTAATGTCGCCAATGCCGATGGTATGTCCAGCAGTATCAACTTTTATGGTATTCAAATAAATTTTTTGCCGGGTATCCATTTCATCGACATAATCGTAGGTTCCGGTGCCCGAATATTTCTTTTTAGAGATGATATCGGCCGAAGCATCGTAGATGTAATGGAATTTGGTATCGGTGTTAGCTATTATGGTACAATTTTTAAGTGGCAGCAATTCGGCCTTTTTCAACACGGTGACCTTACCCGAGTCGGGGAAAATGGCTGCATCGGCAACTAATATCACCGGAACATCGCTGGCATAAATGATGTTTTCGTTCAGATTATACATAGCGTCGGGAGCATAGAAATTAAGAGAATCCTGAGCAGGATGTTCGGAAACGAAATAGGATTTCTTCAGGTCTTCTTCAATAAGCTCCTTTTTTGTTTTTGTTTTCAGATAAGCTAATTCCTTTTTCATGCTGCTTTGGAAGTTGAGCAGATCTTTATCCATATACCAGTCGAAATTGTAGAGATAACAAGCATAGTTGTTGAACGGGAAAGTGATCTTTGAATTTTCGTCGTTCGATTTGAACTTGCCCAATTGTTTTGTGAAATCAATGTTTACATTAAAGTTATCGGTTTGTAATACCAGATCGTTTAGGTCGGGAGTTTTGAATTTCACTCTTGTAGTGTCGGAAGTGAATGAATTGTGTTTGAAATTATATTCTTTTGAAAGCATCTCGACCTTGCCGAAAATCATAGTACCATTAGCCGAAAGTCCTTTTGATTGCAAACTGAGCCCTCCGTTGAGGATAGCTTTTGAAGAGAACAGATCGAAAGGCTTTGATTTTTGCTTGACGTTCATGATATCACTATAGGGATACCATTTCACGTCGACATCTTCGGCATATACTGTAGGGAATTCAACCGGGGTTGATTTTTCCTTTATAGTATATTTATAAGCATCGGCCCATAAGGAATCGGGAAAAAAGACAAAACTGTTTGAATGAACTTCGGAAGTCAGATATTTCAGTACGCCACGGCCCAAAAAACCTTTGTAACTCAAATCCACAATAGAATCGTAGCGACCTTTACCACCATAAGCAGCATAACCGCCATCGGGAGTTGTGAGCACAAAGCCCAGCGAGAAATCTGGCTGCACAGTAAGCGGTTCGACTATGTCGGGGAATATGCCAGCTGAAACCAGATATCCGTTAAATTGCTTCTTTTCGCTGTTATAGCTATCGAGACTATCGATTCGAAACGGTTGCAGCCTGTAATAAAAACGATCGCGGGTATATACTTTTTTATAAATAAAGGGCTTATCGTAATATACATAAGCGTCTTTTTTACTAATGAATGAAGGATATGTAGGGAAAGGTTTTAAACCCGATTTATTATTTTGTTGGTCGATAAGCAATTCTCCATTAAGATCTTCAACTACAGTACGAACTTTTACAAGGGGATGATGACCATAGAAATCGACAGGCTGCGAACGGTCCTGAACTTTGAAACTCATGGAATCGATCATGACCATATCGAATTTAAACTTATCGTAGTTGAACTCAAATTTCTTTCCATAATAGTCGAATAAACCAGCATGAATTTTACCATCAAATTCGAAATCGCGATTCTTTTTCAAAGTAAGTTCCTGTTCATATGGATCAATGTATACGGATTGCGAATCGCTGAGAAAAACTCTGGCAACACCACGCAACTTCAGATCGTAGTTCATCAGGTTGAGAGTGGCATTACTCTGAGTTGAAATCACCGAATTAAACTGAATTACATCGTAATCTGTTTTACCACTTTTTGCGTTAATGTAATTATAGATGCGGTCTTTAAGCACCACTATTCCATCGTCCATATTATAAATAATGAAGCCCTTTTCCGCAAAGGTCAGTAAAAGCACCTGAACCTGAACTCTGGCAACTTTCATTTTATTTATAATATCGTCTTCAGTGATGGTTTTACTACCTTTTTCATCAGCAATCTTTTTCAAAACAACTAATGGATGAACATCATCCAGTCCCCGAAGTTTCTCCCATCTATATTCGCTGTAATAATTATCGGATTCAAAAATAGCAGCACTTTCACTTGTAGAACCTTTCACGAATGTGAAATCAATTTTGGGCTGGTCGAGTTTCCAATAAAGAGCTTCGATATACATATCAACCTTGTGATACGTGTTATAGTATGGGCTTTTAGAAATACCATTATTTTCGCGAATCAAACTAAGTTCACGATTTTCGTTGCTGTATTTCATTTTTACACCCGGATGAAAAATGGAATCTTTGTCGACATATATCACAACCGAGGCCAATTCAGAACCAATCATATCTTTTCGAATGACAAATGCTTTGGAGCCAAGTTTTACAAAACATTTATTATCTTTCTTGAAATACAAGAAAGCATTATTATCCTTATTGCCAATACCCATCAACTTTGGACCAAACATTGCGAATCCCCCGGCATAATCAATATCCTTAAAAATATCTTTCAACTCAAGGTGATTATCAAAAGAAGTGAATCTCGGATACGAAACACGGTCATCCCCGACATCTGCCAGTACTTTTTCTTCGAATTTTCCATATAAAGGTCGTTGAAAAAAATTGGTATTATAGAAAGTAACTGTATCAACCGAAAATTCTGATTTGCTAAGCTGAATCAAATATTTTTTATGTATTTCGGCATGTACTTCCTCATGTGGAAAGCCAGCGCGATCCCAATATATATTACCATTCTTACCAACCCAATAGTTTGTTGTTGGATAATAGCGGCCCTGAGTATTGTAGATTGTAGAACTATCATTCTTTTTCACACAAGTAAGATCGAGGGAAGGAAATTCAAAATAGGGTAATGAGTCGTATTTAAAACTAAAATCAGGTGAACTGGATTTCCAACTGGTGAGTTGAGAGTCATATAAATAGTTTTTCAATAGCAATAGATTGGTTGACTCGAGCAACGACATAAAGCGAATACTGTTAGTCATGGATGCTAATTTTCGCAAACAAACATGCCATGCGTCATAGTTCTCGTCGGTTTGTTTTGATTTGGAAAAATTGATCTCAGCACGCAAATATTGTTCATAATTCGGATAAGTTTTCATTTTTCTTTTGAGCATCACATTGCACATCGAATAAATCGAATCTTTTGAATCCTGAGTAAATTTATTGGTGAGCCACAGATCGGAAAATTCTGTCATTAAAACTTTCCCTGCATCTTTCAGTTCTCTGGAATTGCCTGCATCAAACATTTCTGTCAGTTCTTTCAGGAATGCATCGCCTGGTTTGGAAAAAGTTTTAACTGGCTGCGAAAAAGCTTTTGATATTATGAGCAGAAAAAATATTAGAAAAATGAGAGAGTTTTTTTTCATAAGAGAAAAGTTAACTTTTTAAATAAACTGAAGCACACCAGTTATGCATTGTTACATAACGTCCGTATTGCAGTCCAAATTGTGCGGTTTTTTCATTTATTAACGGCAGATCCGATTCATAAAAACCACTTAACAGCAGTTTGCCGCCTTTTTTTATTACGGAAGCATATTCAGGAATATCATTCAATAAAATATTGCGGTTGATATTTGCCAAAACTATATCAAAACTCTGATTGTGAAGCAAAGTTGCATCGCCCAACTGCACTTCAATTTCGGGAGCAAAATTCTTAATTATATTAGCTTTTGCATTATTAAAGGCCCATTCATCGTTATCGACAGCAAGAATATGTTTAGCACACATTTTATGTGCAAGAATTGCAAGTATAGCTGTGCCACAACCCATATCGAGCAGGTTTTTACCTGCTACATCTTGTTCGAGCAATAGCTTTGCCATCAGATTTGTGGTTTCGTGATGACCAGTTCCGAAGGACATCTCGGGCTCAATAATTATCTCGTATTTATAACCGATTTTTTGTGGGTGAAACGGAGCTCGGATATAACAAAGCTTTTCGATCTCAACGGGTTCGAAATCGCTTTCCCAAACAGCATTCCAGTTTTGGTCAGCAATTTTGTGGATGTTATAGTTTATCTTTATTTCCTTGTTTTCAAATGCACTCAATTGTCTGAGTTTTGTTTCATCAAAATCTTTTTCAGGAATGTATCCCTGAAAACCATTATCGTTTTCAACAAAACTTTCGAAACCAAATTCCGAAAATTCAGCCATAACGATCTCTATAAAACGCTGAGGAAAAACTTTGCAATTAAGTTCAATGTATTTCATAAGATCTCAGATAACAGATTCGATAATTGTTATAAAATCCTGAACTTTCAGCGATGCGCCTCCGATTAATCCACCATCCACATCAGGCATGGAAAATAGTTCGCGTGCATTTTGAGCATTGCAGCTTCCACCATAAAGCAGAGAAATGTTTTGTGATGTTTCATCACCATATTTTTCAGCGATCAGACTACGAATATAGGCATGCATTTCCTGAGCCTGCTGAGGACTTGCTGTTCTACCTGTTCCGATGGCCCATACAGGCTCGTAGGCAATAATAACTTGTTCAAAATCTACAACATTTAATTGGAAAAGTGATTCCTGCAATTGTGTTCTTATTACTTCAAAATGCTGTGATGCTTCCCTTTCGTTCAGTACCTCACCAATGCAAAAGATCGGTTTCATATCGTGTTTTAGTGCAGCCAGTACCTTACGTGCCAAAAACAGATAATCTTCTTTAAAATAGCTTCTTCGTTCGGAGTGACCTATAATAATATATTTTGCACCAACCGACTTTATCATATTGACCGAAACTTCACCCGTGAATGCTCCACTTTCTTCCGGATAACAATTTTGAGAAGCTACGAAAACATTCGGAAACTCATGAATCAATTTATAACATTCGTTCAAATAGACAAAAGGAGGCGCTAATACAATTTCCAGATCCTTTATATTAATAAGTTCAGGCCTTGCTTTTAGCTCTTGACATATTTCATTCACCAGCAATATGGCTTCAGGTAAGGTTTTGTTCATTTTCCAGTTGCCTGCAATAATTTTTTTTCGCATAAAATCCTTTTTAAGAAGCAGCAAATAATAATGAACAAAAATACGTTTTTCGAAAAGATTTATTAAAATTATTTTCCACTTAAGCGGCATTTTAATGCTTATGGTTTCGAAATCATAAATATTATTTTCATAGCATCAAAAGGTTCCATAATTTTGTTTAGGTTTGTGCTGATTTCAATAATAAATTGTATCGATGACACTGCCCGAGTTGTTTAAAACCGCTGTTAAACGTTATCCGAATAACGCTTTATTATGGGAAAAAATAAGCGATTTATACACTCCAATTTCTTATGCAGAAACTTATAAAAGAGTTCATGATATTGCAGGAGGTTTGTTATCAGCAGGAATTCGAAAGAATGACAAGGTCGTTCTGCTGTCGGAAGGAAGAAACGACTGGATCATCAGCGAACTTGCAGTTTTATTTGCCGGAGGGGTTTGTGTTCCTGTTTCAATCAAAATTGATGAACCCGGCGAATTAAAATTTCGCATTGAACATTCAGATTCGAGATTCATCATTGTTTCGGGCCGACAGCTTTTTAAGATCGATAAACTACACAATGAATTGCCGCTTTTGGAAAAAATTATCGTGATTGATAACAAAGAGTTTTCTGACTCAAAATTTATTAGCCTCACTGATATCATAAAGCTTGGAATAGAATTCAATCAGGCATATCCTGACAAACTGGATGAAGCAACTACGCAAATAAAACCCGATGATGTTGCCAATATCTGTTATACTTCGGGAACTACTGCCGATCCGAAAGGAATTATGCTCACGCATCGCAACTATACAACCAATGCAGAACAATCATGCACTTTGTTCGAGGTGCCTGAATGGTATGTTTCGCTGATGATCTTGCCATGGGATCATTCGTTTGCTCATACTGTTGGTATTTACACGCTGATGAAGAACGGAGCAAGTATCGCCTCGGTGCAATTGGGGAAAACTGCGCTCGAATCACTGAAAAATATTCCGATAAACATCAGGGAAATAAAACCCGTATTTTTATTAAGTGTACCGGCACTTGCGCGTAGTTTTAAGAACAATATTGAGAAATCGATACGTGATAAAGGCCGCTTTACGGAGTTTTTATTAAAGACCGCCCTAACGACCGCATACTTTTATAATTCTTACGGATTTGATAAAGGAAAAGGCATGCGAGCAATTGTTCGACCTTTTAATGCCCTGTTCGATATGATACTCTTTAAAAAGATACGCGCCGGATTCGGAGGCAAACTTAAATTCTTTGTGGGCGGAGGGGCTTTGCTGGATATGGAGTTTCAACGGTTTTTCTATGCCATCGGCATTCCGATGTATCAGGGTTATGGATTGAGCGAAGCATCGCCCGTTATCTCATCGAACACACCGGATTTTCATAAATTAGGTTCATCGGGAAAGACGGTTGTTAATATGCAATTGCGGATATGCGACGAAAACGGCAACGAATTGCCCACAGGCGAAAAAGGAGAGATCGTTATAAAAGGTAACAATGTGATGGCAGGTTATTGGAAGAATGAAAAAGCTACCGCGGAAACCATTCGTGACGGTTGGTTATACACAGGCGATATGGGTTATCTGGATAAGGACGGTTTTTTATACGTTACCGGACGCTTTAAAAGTTTGCTGATCGGCAGTGATGGAGAGAAATACAGTCCCGAAGCTATAGAGGAAGCATTGGTTTCGACTTCAAGCCTTATTGAACAGGCGATGCTTTATAATAATCAAAAGCCTTATACCGTTGCTTTGGTGGTTTTGAATACCGAAAAAATCAGGGCACTTATTCAGCATAGAAACATCCACCCCGATGACGACGATTCATTAAAGGCTGTTATAAAAGCTATTCAACACGAAATAACCGAATTTACTGAAGGTGGAAAACATCATGGCAAGTTTCCGCAACGATGGATACCATCAACATTTGCAATAATACCGGAACCCTTTACCGAAAAAAATGGTATGATAAACTCCACGATGAAAATGGTGCGCGGCAAAATAACCGATGCTTATATGCTCCGCATCGAACACATGTATGCACCCGAAGGAAAAGACATTTATAATGCAGAGAATTTGAAGAGTTTGAAGATGATTTTAGGTATTTAGGCTGTATGTTCTGGATAATTTATTCATGCCGGTTTTCTCATTTCTTTTTTTCTTTTTAATTTAGCCAAAGTTTTCAGATCATTAATATTACTAACAGGAGATAAATTATGCCCGTAATCACTATTGAAGGCCCGGTGCTTTCAGTTGATAAAAAAGAACGACTTGCTAAAGAAATCACACAACTTGCTGCCGAAATCATGAACATTCCGTTGGATGCTTACGTGATTTTTATTAAAGAAAATCCCTACGAAAACATGGCTCAGGGCGGAATATTAATTTCGGAGAAACTGAAAAAGATGAAAGGCTGAACCAATTCACAGGATAAACGCTTGAGACATTCTAAAGTTTTGTTCGCCACGCCCGAAGGTTAATACCATATTACAGAACTTCTGTTCTGCTCAATATTGCATCTCGGATTTTTATGCAGGGACATATAAGTGCATTCTCTAACATTATTTTCATCGGACACCGATTACAAAATAAAACATACCTTTGAAAAAAGAAATAATCTAACACAAATGCCATCAAACCAACTACAGGAGTTTCTCGATTTTTTCAGCGAAAGTTTGCAAAACAACCTTTTTATTAAGATAACTCTCAGCCATAAACGCGATAAAACTAATGATTTGAAGACCGTTTTCGGTAAAGTGGTGAAAATAAAGAACGAACTAAAACTCTCTTTCGTTTACCGCTATCCCACCAAGGACATCACCAAGAACTTCGATTTTTCCACGGCCAAAGATCTCGTTAATGAAATGCTGCACAAGGATTTCTTTCAGGCTGACATTTTCGCTGCCACCGAAAACCGTTTTTTGATCATCAATGCCAAAAACGAAGTGAAAGTGAATCGAAAGGCTGTTACGGTTTCAGATATTCCCGAATTCAGCCACGACAATATCAAAAAGCGTTACATAAGCCTGCAAAACAATATCTACCTCAGCGAACTCGGTATCACCACTCCCGACGGTAAAATTAAGAATGCCATGGAAGATAAATACCGCCAGATTGACAAATACATTGAAACGGTTGATTCGATAGTTGGTCAGGCAACGTTGCCCCATAGTTTTTCGGTGGTTGATATGGGTTCGGGGAAAGGATATTTAACTTTTGCACTATACGATCATTTTGTCAACACCCTGCACCTAGATGCTGATATAACGGGCATTGAGTTTCGGCAGGAACTTGTTGATAAAACCAATTTCATCGCTCAAAAGGCCGGCTTCGACAAACTCCGTTTCAAAACGGGCACCATACAAAACACCACGGTCGATAAAATTGATATGCTCATCGCCTTGCATGCATGCGACACCGCCACCGACGATGCCATATACAGAGGTATACAATCGAAGGCCGCCGTGATCATCTGTGCGCCCTGCTGCCACAAACAGATACGCAAACAACTGAATCCTGCGAATGTATTGAAGCAAATAACCAAACACGGCATTTTGGCCGAACGCCAAGCCGAACTCATCACCGATGCTATCCGTGCCTTGATATTAGAAGCTTACGGATATAAAACCAAGGTCTTTGAATTTATCTCTGGAGAGCACACTCCCAAAAATTTGCTCATAGTCGGAACAAAAAAGAAAGAAATTGAAGCTCCCGACAAGAAATTGTTGCAAGAAGTAGCGGAAATACGAAAGATATACGGCATCGAATTCCACTATCTTGAAAAACTTTTGCACATAAACAACACGAATAACTAATTCTTTCACTGTTTTTTGTTTTTATTATAAACATCTTTTGCAGTCAATCAATTTTTTTTGTAATTTCACTTTTCGAATAAATAGTATTTTTGCACAGAAATAAAAAACAGTTTGCTTAATATACTGTTGTTGTATCAATGGAATGAGAAACGGGAAGAAGATTTCTGAACAAAAATAAAATTTATTTTAGGGAACATCGTGATTGGGATTTGAGCAGAATTCTTATAAAACAATGGATTAACAGAACAAAAAACTATGGCAAAACAAATACTTTTTATCATCGCTTTGCTTATCACCTTGGGTGTGTTTGCGTATACGATCATGAGATTGTGGTCGTTTTTCAAACTCACCAAACCCTTCCCCATCCGAAACTACGGAAAGCGGATCGGCTTGGTGCTCGAAATAGCATTCGGGCAAACAAAAATATTCCGGCGTCCTGTTATCGGGTTCCTTCATGCAATAGTTTTCTGGGGTTTTTGTGTGATATTGTTGGGCAGCATCGAAATGGTGTTCGACGGCGTTAGCGGAGGCGAAAAATCTTTCTACGTGGCAGGATTTATCTATAAATTTATTTTTGCTTCGGGCGATGTGTTCGCTGTGCTTATATTGATCGCGATATTTATCTTCATAGTACGCCGCTTGTTCTTTAGAATAAAGAGATTCATGGGAAGCGAGCTCTCGCATAAAAACCATGCCGACGCTTATGTGGCTCTTTCTATCATTTTTTTATTGATGGTTTCGCTGCTTTCAATGAATGTGTTTTACTGTGCGATGCATCCCACCAATCTTAAAGGATATTATCCTGTCGGGATATTTTTGGCCGGCTATTTTAAAGATTTGAACTACGAATCGGCACACATTCTGTATGAAATAAGTTGGTGGTGGCATATTTTGCTGATCTTTTTGTTTGCCAACATCCTGCCCTACTCCAAACATTTTCATGTTTTCTTATCCATTCCCAACGTATTTTTCTCGCGTTTGGATCCTTTGGGTAAACTTCCAAACATGGACAGCATCACCAAAGAAGTGAAACTGATGATGAATCCCGAAACCGCGTTTGCCGCTCCCGACCCGAACGAAGCGCCGCCCGAACGTTTCGGAGTGAAAGATGTGGAAGACATCACATGGAAAAACTATTTCGACTCGCTTTCGTGCACTCAATGCGGCCGGTGCACATCGGTTTGTCCGGCCAATATCACGGGCAAAAAACTTTCGCCACGCAAAATTATGATGGATGTGCGTGCCCGCATGAAAGAAAAAGGCCCGAAACTTGTGAAACAGGGAAAAGATTTCAGCGACAGCAAAGCTTTGCTGAAGGATTATATCAGTTTGGAAGAAATTTGGGCGTGCACCACCTGCACTGCCTGTGCGCAGGAATGCCCTGTGAACATCAACCAGCCGACTATTATTGTTGATCTGCGCCGCTATCTGGTGATGGAAGAATCGTCGGGACCTGCGGGGTTGAACACTATCTTTAATAATATTACCAACAATGGCGCTCCCTGGCAGTTTTCGCCCGAAGATCGTATGTTGTGGGCGGAAGAGTTATACACCAAATAATAAAATTTTATTCGGATGGAAGAAACAAAAAAAATTGAAGTGCCTGTGATGGCAAAAGTGTTTGCGAATGGTCAGCGTCCCGAATATCTTTTTTGGGTAGGTTGTGCAGGCGCTTTCGACGACCGTTATAAAAAAGTGGCACGGGCGTTCACAAAAATATTGGAACATTTCAACATCAGCTACGCGGTGCTCGGCAAAGAAGAAACCTGCACGGGCGACCCCGCACGCCGCGCCGGTAACGAAATGCTGTATCAGATGCAGGCGCTTATGAATATTGAAACTTTCGGGCGCTACGAAGTGAAAAAGATATTGACCATTTGCCCGCATTGCTATAATATTTTTAAAAACGATTATCGCGACCTGGGCGGCAATTATGAGGTGATGCATTACACTCAATTTCTTCAGAAACTGATACACGAGGGCATTTTGAAAATTGATTCCGACTTGTTTAAAGATAAAAAGATCACGTTCCACGACCCGTGTTATTTGGGACGGGCCAATAAAGAATATCATGCTCCGAGGGCAGTTTTGCATGCTATTCCATCACATAAAGTGGAGATGGAACGCCACAAAAGTTTTGCCTTATGTTGCGGAGCCGGAGGCGGACAGATGTTTAAGGAAGCCGAGCCGGGCGATAAGGAAGTGTTTATTGAACGCACCGAAGAAGCGCTGCGAACCGGTGCCGACATTATTGCTACCTCCTGCCCTTTTTGTATGACCATGCTCACCGACGGACTGAAATATAAAAACAAGGAAGAGGAAATTTTTAACTGGGATATTGCGGAGTTGGTGGAGAAGGCGTTGGGGATTTAGGCTGTAGGCTTTAGGCTTTAGGAAGATGCAGGATTTAACTTCTATTTGCAGGCTATAGACTTCAAACATTTCTATAACCACGGTGAACACAGAGGGAAAACGGAGGTACACAGAGAGGTTTGAATACCAAAAGACATGGTTAGGGGTTTAGGCTGTAGGTTGTGAACTTTTAGGTTGTGAGGGCATAGATAATCTGACGGAGACGGAGGATACTTTTGAACGGGCGATAAACCCCGAAAACTATTGATGCCATAAAGAGCATAGACTAACAGAGTACCTTAAATTTTTGATAAGCAGTATAAGCAAACTCAAGGTGAATGTATTGAAAAGCGAATCTCGCCTAATGTTATGGATTATTGGCAAAGAGAAAAAGAATACTGCGACGGCGGTGAAGAAATCAGAAGCGAAAAAATAAATTATCATTACCGTGTTTGTTGTTAGCAATCATTAGTTTTGCAAAGTATTTATTCTGTTAAGCATCATCTTTGGAGCGTTTTGAACTTCGATTGGTGTGTTTTGAACGGTCTTTGTCCAATTTTGAACATTGACAGTTCTATTTTGAATATTAACACAGTAATTTAAGTTATTGACACTTGTATTTTGAATATTGTCACTTCTATTTTGGGTATTGACACTTTAATTTCAGATATTAACACTTTGATTTTGAATATTGACTCTTATATTTCGAATATTGTCTCTCGTATTTTGAATATTGACTATCGTATTTACGATATTGACACCCGTATTTTGAATATTGACACCCGTATTATTGACATTGACACTCTTTTTAGTTATTATCTTCCTAATTAATTTAATAATATGTGTTCTGATTTTTGTGTCATTTGTAATAAAATTTGTATCTTTAATTCGTTTTTTTGATATAATATTCAAAAGAGATGCAGTGGATCGCATAAAATTGCTTCTCTTTGCTGATGTGTTTTATTTATGAATTAAAATATTTGATATTATGAACAATCGGGAGATTATGCATTTCAATTTGTTTGACAGGATTCGGGTATTTATCGCAAAGCATATTGTTGAACGTAACTCCGAGAGTATGTTTGCAACTACCAAATTGAATTTGACGAACACATGAGGACGCAAAGAAGAATGAAGAATACAGAAGATAGAATAGAATGATTGTTTCTGCGAAACAATTTAACATTTGAGCTATAGGGAGGATTTTTTTTGAGGGATTGAATAAATTAGTATTTTTACAAGGACAAAGGGGTGAAAATGAATAAAAATAAACCAACTCAGGTGGAACCTAAAAACATAAGGGCGACTGAGGTTGGAACCTCAGCCGAACTGGGTATGAATGACAAGATTGGTACGATTGGAATACTTATTTTATTTTTAATATTTGTTAATATCCAAAAATCAACAGCACAAGACTATATTGGATTTGTTTATGATAAAGAATCTAATAAACCGCTTGAATATGTATGTATTGGTGTAATAAACAAAAGTAATGGTACAATTGCTGATGAGAATGGACAATTTCATATTAAAATTGAGAACAAATTTTTAGATGACAGTATTCGATTTTCTTTAATTGGTTATGATAGTAAAAAAATGCTTGTTAAGGATTTTGTTCATAATGCTTTAAAAGGAAATTTGAAAATTTATTTAGTCAAAAAAAGCTACAATCTCAAAGAAGTAGATATCAGACCAAAGATATATAAGCAAAAAGTCATTGGCAATAGTTCAAGTACCTTAAATATTTTTTCATGTCTAAACGACACGGCAGGCACAGGAATACGTATTGGTTGCGAATATGGAACGTTAATGAAGATCCCGAAATCTCCTTGTTTTATTGATGACATTAAAATCAAAATCACAGAATGTAGTTTCGATAGTGTATTGTTCAGATTGAATATTTACTCTATTGATGACAACTCAAACATTGAAAATATACTTAGATGGCCAATTTATGTATATTTTACCAGCACAAATGATATTGAATATAAAACTATTGATTTAAAGGAATACGGATTAGAAACAAGTACTAATTTTATTGCAACATTAGAATTTATTAAAATAAAAGGAAAAGGTACAATTTGTTTTGGTTATAATTTTTTTGGCAGCATTGGATATAATCGAGTAAACGGACAAGATGATTGGATAAAAAGTGAAAATAATATTAGTATAAGTTCTACCGTGACTTATGAAAAATAAAATATCCAAGCAATTTAAAAAAATTGATCTTTAATCTTTTAGTATTCATTTGAAATAAAATTGCAAGTGTTTTCGTTTTAGTTTTCAGAATATTGATTAGTATGAAGTTTGAAAAAGTACTTAGTGGTTTGATTTTTTTTCTGTTTTTATGCCCAACTTTATTATTTTCACAAAGTAACGATTCGATAAAAATTTTATTTACAGGAATTGTTATTACTGCTGATAGTCTCAAACCTATTCCTTTTGTAAATATCAAGATTGAGGGTACATCACAAAATGCTCTGACTGATAATAAGGGTTTTTTTTCTTTTAAAACTTATAAAAATAAAAATATTATTTTTTCTTGTTTGGGTTATAAAACTGCTTATTTTAAAATACCTGATACTGTTAAACATGACCATTATTTTTTCATACAAGGCATGATGCAGGATACATTACATTTAAATGAAACCTTAATTTTACCATGGGCAAATTATATGGATTTTCAGAAAGCAATTATTACTACAGATATCAATAACGATGAAATGAAACGAGCCAGAAAAAATATAAAGCAGATACAGGATATTTCATTAACAGCTAATCTGCCCTTGGATGCAGAAGCAAACTATAAAAATTTTGTTGCAAAAATGTGGACTACCGCACGCACAAAAGGGCAAATGACTTTATTAATAAATTTTGCTTTTTGAGGAAAAATGTCTAAACCGTTGATTAAATTGATGTAATGATTAATCTGATTTATTAAGTAGGCGGAGCCTAAAAAAGAGACCGACGAATCGGTCTCTTTCCATTATGAGCATTTACATTTTGTTATTGAGCTTTCAATTCTTTAACTGCCGCAATCAGTTCGGGAAGCACTTTGAGCACATCGCCAACAATTCCGTAATCGGCGGCTTCAAATATAGGAGCATCGGGGTCTTTATTGATGGCTACAATGCATTTTGAGCCGGAGATGCCGCCCAAATGCTGTATGGCGCCCGAAATTCCGCAGGCAAAATACAAATTCGGAGCAATCACTTTTCCGGTTTGCCCGGTATGTTCATCGTGAGGCCGCCAGCCTTCGTCGGAAACCGGACGCGAACAAGCGGTTCCGGCACCTAAAAGCGCTGCCAGTTCTTCAATAGGTCCCCAGTTTTCGGGGCCTTTCATCCCGCGACCGCCCGAAACCACAATTTCGGCATCGGTCAATAAAATTTTTCCTGTAATCTTGTTTACTTCTTTCACCACGGTTTTCAGTTCGCTGTCTTTAACTTCCGGCTGAAAGGCTTCAACAGCCACTTCCACCTTTGATTCAATCAGCCCGAAAGCATTTTGCAACAAAGTGATGATACGGACCGGAGTTTTGATAACAATATTTCCCAAAGCCTTGGAAGTAAAAACTTTTTTGGTAACCGTAAACGGGTCGAAACTTGAAGGAACAGCGGTGGCACCGGTGGCCAAACCGGCTTTCAGTCGAACCGAAAGCCGCGAAGCAATGGCTTTCCCCGAATTGTTATGCGCAAAAATTATCACATTTGCATTTTCTTTGGCAACTGCCTGCGCAACAACGGAGGTGTAGGCCTGGTTGTTCAGCCATTTCAACTTGTCGTCCTGAACATTCAGCACTTTCGTGGCGCCATAGTTTCCAAGAGCTTTAAGCTGTTCATCATTTACATTACCTATCGATAGGGCAACAACTGATGTTCCGAGTTTTTTTGCGATTTCCTGAGCATAGGATACCAATTCAAAAGTTACTTTCTTGAATTTTCCGTCCCAGTTTTCTGTGTATACTAAAACACTCATATTTTTTTTGATTATTTTTTAAAATTTATAAATGATTAAAACAGCCACTAAATTAGTTTCGCTTCATTATGCAACAAATTAACCAATTCCCTCACGTTATCCGGATCAATTTTCTTGCAGGCTGCTTTAGGCTTTGGCAGATCAAAACCAACAAATTCAGTTAACAGATCGGCTGCAATTGGTTCAACCGCAGTCAGCGGTTTTGATTTTGCCGTCATAATACCTCTCATCGAAGGGATACGTGCATCTTTTGCGATCCCTTTTTGAATTATTGCAATAAAAGGCAGTTGAGTAGCAACTGTTTCCTGCCCACCATCAATTTCGCGTTTCAATTCAACAGCACCGTTAACAACATCGAGATGAGAAACTGCAGAAACAGAAGGCAAGTCGAGCATTTCCGAAAGCATACCGCCTAAGGCAGCACCATTATAATCGCTGGATTCTATCCCGCATATTACGATATCAAACGATTCTTTCCTAACAACTTCAGCAATCTGACTAGCTACAAAAAAAGTATCCTTTGGTTCGGCATTAATTCGAATTGCTGCATCTGCACCAATTGCCAATGCTTTGCGTATGGTTGGTTCAGAATCGATCAAACCAACATTAACAACAGTAATATTTTCAATAATTCCGGGCTGGGCATCTTTAATTTCCAATGCTCTTGTGAGGGCCAGTTCATCCCATGGGTTTATGATCCATTGAACTCCCGCGATATCAAATGCTGTATTATTATTTACGAATTTGATCTTTGTGGTAGTGTCAGGAACATTGCTTATACAAATAAGAATTTTCATAACAGTTTTAAAATTTCTATTTAATAAAATTGGTGAATACTAAATTATTTTAACAAAGAGCGTGAAATCACGATCTTTTGTACTTCAGAAGTGCCTTCATAGATTTGTGTCAGTTTAGCTTCACGCATGAGGCGTTCAACATGATATTCTTTCACATAACCGTATCCGCCATGAATTTGGACAGCTTCTGTAGTAACTTCCATAGCAATATCTGCGCAATATTGCTTTGCCATCGCACTGGCAATACCATAAGGCAAATGCTGGTCTTTCAACCATGCCGATTTTAAGCACAGATTGCGTGCATTTTCAATTTTAACGGCCATATCCGACAGCTTGAATGCAACCGACTGATGATTGAATATCTCTGTTCCGAATGCTTTTCTTTCTTTTGAATATTTCAATGCACGTTCAAAAGCGCCGGATGCTATGCCCAATGCCTGTGAAGCAATTCCGATTCTTCCGCCGTCGAGGGTTTTCATTGCAAACGAAAAACCAAAACCATCGTCGCCAATGCGATTTTCTTTTGGAACTTTAACATCGTTGAACATCACCGAATGCGTATCGGAACTTCTCATTCCCATTTTGTTTTCGTGAGGTCCCAGTGTAATACCCGGAGAATTTTTATCGACTATAAGGGCATTAATTCCTTTATGTTTCTTTTCAGGATTGGTCTGCGCAATAACAATATAAGTAGATGCCGAATTGGCATTTGTGATCCAGTTTTTGGTTCCGTTCAACAGGTAATAATCGCCTTTGTCTTCCGCAGTCGTACGTTGTGAGGTAGCATCCGAACCTGCTTCAGGTTCTGATAATAAAAATGCCCCTATTTTCTGCCCACTTGCTAAAGGTCTCAAGTATTTTTCTTTTTGAGCATCAGTACCAAAAGCTTCCAATCCCCAATTTACAAGAGAATTACAAACAGACATAACCACAGCTACAGAAGAATCAATTTTTGAAATTTCTTCCATTGCCAGTACGTATGATATGGTATCCATTCCTCCACCGTCATATTTGGGATCGGCCATCATACCCAAAAATCCCAGTTCTGATAACTTCTTTATATGCTCTGCCGGGAATTCAGACTTTTCGTCTCTTTCAATTACATCAGGCAATAATTCGCGTTCTGCAAAATCTTTAGCAGCTTGTTGAATCATTTTTTGTTCTTCGGTAAATTCAAAATTCATAGTTATGGTTTTTAATTAATAAATAAATACCGGAATATGATGAAAAATTATACAAACCTACATAAAATTTTCAAAAAAACAATACTTTTTTTGGTCTAACTATCCTTATAATCCTCGATGAGTAATCAATACAATTTAGATTAAATAGGTATCTTATAATACGCTGCTGATAAACGAACTCATTTTATTTATTACGGTATTTTTTGCTTGATAATGCGGAATATGTCCGCAGTTGGCTATAAATAACACTTCAACGCTACTATTTATATTTTTCAATTTTGAAATAAGTTGTTCAACGGAACCGTAAATATCGTCTTTCCCCTGAATTGCAAGAACGGGAGATGTTATCATAGGAAGATATTCTTCCACATTCCATTCCTTGCCTTCTTCCGATAGCCACACATCGCTCCATCCATGAAAAACAGAATCGGTTTTTTCTTTATGAAATTTATATAGAATCTCTTTTAGGGTTCCTTGTTCATATTCCTTTACAGCATTTTTAATTCCTTTTGTAGTAATTTCCTCACAAAAAAGATGGTCAGCTTCAGTAATAATCGCTAAAACTTTTTTCGGAAATTTTGAAGCATACAAAAGAGAAATGGTTCCTCCATCGCTGTGACCAATCAGGATGAGTTTCTCCGCTATATGAAGTTTTTCAATCAATTCGGGCAAGAAAATGAATGCTTCATCATTGGAATATGTTTTTGTTCTGGCTTCGGCAAACATTTCCGATTTGCCATATCCGTAACGGTCATAAATTATTGCAGGGCATTGTATCATATTGCTTAACAAGACAGGGAAATCCCTCCATTGCTCAGTACTGCCAAGACCTTCATGTAGAAAAACCAAAAAAGGTTTATCCGTCGCACGAAAGTCTAAATTAATCATTTCATAATATAGCTGCTTCCCGTTGACAGTTATAAAATCCTGTATTTTATTCATGCAATTAAAAATCGATTCCTTCAAGTTCTGTTTTTATCCTATGATATTCCGAAACAATTTCATCAATAATTTCTGCTGCCGGTTTTATTTCATGAATTAATCCTGAAATTTGACCGATTTCAAGTTCTCCTTCATCGGCATCGCCTTCGAACATTCCCTTTCTGGCCCTACCTGTTCCAAGCAGTTCAGATAACTCAATCAAAGAAGAGCCTGCATTTTCTTTTTCTTCAACTTCTTTAAAAAATTTATTTTTTATTAAGCGAACCGGAACAATTTTTTTTAAAATAAGTTGTGTATCTCCATCTTTTGCTTCGATTATCCTCTGTTTAAATAGTAAATGTGCCGATGATTCGTCTGAAGCAACAAAACGGCTCCCAATCTGAACTCCTTCAGCACCAAGTGCCATAGCCGCCATCATCCCTCTTCCGGTTGCTATACCCCCGGCAGCAATAATTGGAATGGAAACAACTTCTTTAACCATCGGTATCAACACCAGGGTAGTAGTTTCTTCACGCCCGTTATGCCCTCCTGCTTCGAATCCTTCAGCCACAATTGCATCTACCCCCGAATCTTCAGCTTTTTTGGCAAATTTCACATTCGAAACAACATGAACCACTTTAATTCCATGCTCCTTCAAATAAGAAGTCCACTTAGCAGGGTTTCCTGCTGATGTGAAAACCACAGGAACATCTTCTTCTACAACAATTTTAATAAATTCATCGGCTTCAGAAAAAAGTAACGGAATATTTACACCAAAAGGTTTATTTGTGGCATTTTTACATTTACGAATATGTTCCCGAAGGATATCGTGTGTCATTGACCCCGAGCCGATCAATCCCAAACCACCTGCATTACTCACGGCTGAAGCCAATCGCCAATCGCTGCACCAAATCATTCCCGCCTGAATAATGGGATATTTAATATTGAATAGACTCGTGATTCTGTTCATTTTTCTACAATAATAAAACGCCTACTTTTTTAGAGCAGGCGCTTAATTTCATTACCGATTATTTATTCTGCGTTTTTGTAAACAACGCTTACAAGTGTTTTATCGTCACCACCCATGTTTATGGATAAACCATAGGGACGTTCAGGATTTATTTTGATTTGAGAATCTCCTGCTCTGTGAGTAAGTTGCTCCCAAATGGTCACGGCCTGATGAACTCCGGTTGCCCCGGTCGGATGTCCCCAGCCGATCAGCCCGCCCGTTGTGTTGAAGGGCACTTTTCCACTACGCATTGTATTGCCTTCAAGCACAAAATCCGTTCCTTTCCCGTGTTCGGCAAAACCGATTGCTTCAGTAGCCATTATTCCGGCTATCGTAAAACAGTCGTGGCATTCAACAGTACCTATCTGGTCTTTTGTAATCCCAGCAACTTCCATTGCTTTGCTAATAGCAACTTTTGTAGTGGAAAGCACTGTCGGGTCAACAGGCGGTTTGGTGATATCTTCTTCTGCCTGTCCGAATCCCACAATTTCCACAGCATCTTTTTTCGAAATACCGCAGCGTTTCAGTCCTTCTTCCGAAACAACTGCTATAGCACTTGCCCCGTCAGAAACCTTTGAACAATCAAACACATTTAATGCATCTACAAAGCCCTTCGGATTAGGAGCATTCATTCCACAGGCAATAAGGTCTTTTGTGGTGTTATGATATTCTTGGGCGGTTGGACAAAGCCGTGCATTTTCTATGGCATTTTCAAACCATTTTGCCATGGCACTTCTGGTTTTATCTTTATCAAACTTTTCAGCATAAGCTTTCGAACGGTCACTAAATTTTCCGGGAAAGAAATAAGCATGTCCGTCTTTGCGTTCTTTGGCCCATCCGGCAGCAGCTAAAATATCTGCACCGTAAATAGCTTTCACCGTATTTTGTACTTCAACACCGAGCACCAGGACTACATCGGCAGTTTCGGCAAGAACCGACTTAATTCCCGTAACCAAAGCCAAAGCCCCGGTTCCGCATGCACCTTCAACCCGCGTTGAAGGTTTATATCTCAAGCCTTCGTCAATATAAGGAATGAATCCGGCCAAATTCGCCTGACGGTTAAATCGTGAAGCGATAAAATTCCCGATTACGGCTTCATCCACATTCTGTGCTCCGCCGATTTGTTTTAATACACCCTGTCCTGCCTCTTTAATATATTCTTCCAATCCCGGACGTTCTTTTTTGGGATTAAATTCCTTGCGGCCGGTTCCCATCGAAATGGTGTTGTATCCGGCAACCATATATACTTTTCTACGCATTTTTATCATAATAAATCCTCCTTATATTATAAATAATCATTAATAGGCCCGTATGCATGGAAGAATCCGGTAAGCAAAACGGTATTCACATCATTTTCATTAAAAGCTACTTTTTCCGAAACCAGCTTTAATCCTATTTCTTTTGAGCGTTTAGCATAATTGCGTGCAATTTCAGCCCCCATGGATTTTATAGTTTTCAGTTCGTTAAAGTAGGTTTTAAAAACTTCCTCTTTATTTCTATTTCCAACCACTGCTTTCCACGGTTGATATGAAGCTGGCAGCATTCCCAATAGTTCGTCGCACTTTGGTTGAATTTCAGAAACAGAAACATATCCTTTTTTATGAATATCGTAAATGCCAACCGGTCTTCCTTTTTCATACTTCAGAAATCCGTCTTTTTGCGAGCCGTCGGAATTTTGTCCTCCACGTACCCCAAATTCAAGCATTTGATCCAGCAAATCGCTGTGCAGATCTTCATTGGGTAAGTAAGGGTTCATAACACTCATAATATATTGGCAAACATCAATTCCCACATAATCGATCAACTGAAAAATCCCCATCGGACGTATTAAAAAATCCTGAGTAATCTTATTGATCATATAAACTGCTTCCGAAAACGTAAAATTATCGGTTAGTTTTACTGCCTCATTAATTCCGTGAAGTGCATCACGCATAAAATGACCGTTACCAATAAATCCCGCGAAATCATAGGAAGGAACAACTGTTTTTCGTAAATTTTTTGCTAAAGTAAGAGCAAATTCAACAAGTTCCGGATCCGTCGAATCTGTTTTAATTATTTCCACCAGTTTCTGAACTGCCGGAGGATTGTAAAAATGCACACCCAGCACTCTGCCGTTTAAATCCGCCTTACGGTCTAATTCATTTATCGGAATCGATGATGTATTGGTGCAGAACCACGGTGCCTTTTTATTATGCTCATTAATCTGACTAAAAATTTTAATTTTCAACGCCGGATCTTCTTTTATCGCTTCAAAAATAACAGTCGATTCGTATGCAGCTTCAATATTTGTAGTCGGTCTTACAATAAAAAGAACATCCTCTACATACTGCTCAATAATTTCGCTGTTATCAATCAGGTCTGCCCTGTGGTGATAAACCTGTCGCAAAGCAATAACTTTCTTTTCAGCAGCCTTCATAACCTGTGTTTTCAGGTATTTCATCAGGCCTTTCAATGCCTCGCTTGAGGTATCCATTGCATTCAGAACAAAAAGCTTCCCTTTGTTTTCGGGTTTCAGGCTTAAATCAGCCATCTCAATAGCTGTCAACAAAAGTATTCCGCTTCCCATTTTACCGGCGGCTCCCAGTACAGTGACATTTTGAAGTTTTTCGGTGTAATTCATATTAATGTTTATTTTTCAGTTTCTATTTTTGATTATTTGCTAATATACGAAATTTTTTCCTTACCAATTCGGTTTTCTTTTCTCCAGAAACGCATTCATGCCTTCTCCCGATTCCCCGTTGCCAAAGAGTTTCCCGAATTCCGCAGCTTCAAGTTTGCATGCCGAATCAAAATCCGTAAGCATCCCTTTGCGAGTAACTTCTTTCACCTTTTTGATTGCAATAGACCCTTTTGAAGCAATTTTGGCAGCAAGCGCTTTTGCTTCCACTATCAGTTGTTCCGCATCAACAACCTTTTGAACCAATCCCAGCCTCAAAGCTTCTTCAGCATTCACCATATCAGCTGTCATCAAAAGCAATAATGCGTTTGATAAGCCAATGTGTCTCGACAGGCGTTGTGTTCCTGCATATCCGGGAATCAATCCCAAATTCACTTCCGGCTGTCCGAACTTGGCAAAGTTGTTCGCAATCCTGATATCACAAGCCATAGCTAGTTCGCAGCCACCACCTAAGGCAAATCCATTAACAGCAGCTATTACGGGTATTTTCAGGTTTTCTATTCGCAGGAAGGTGCTTTGACCTATTTCCGAAAACTGTTTTCCTTGCACTTCATTCATTCCCGACATTTCAGAAATATCGGCTCCGGCCACGAATGCCTTTCCGTCGCCGGTTATTATCAATACTTTGATGTTATCGTTTAGCTCAATTTCACCTATCATCGCATTCATTTCTTTGAAAAATGCGGCATTCAGGGCATTCATTGCCTGTGGGCGGCTGATGGTGATCAGGGCAATGTTTTCCTGAATTTCAAGTTTTAAAATTTCATAATTCATAATTCTTGATTTTATGATTAAACATACTCTTTAACTTCAATTTCTTTTGCCAAAGCCATGAAACCATTCATCGCCAAAGCTTCCATTTCTCCTTCACCCGGATACGTTTTCACCGGCCCCAGATGTTTCACCCGTTCTGTAATTTCATCCACGATCATACTACCGTAGGCCAAACCACCGGTCAGCAAAATCCCGTCTACATCGCCTTTAAGCACCGTACTCAAAGCCCCTATTTCTTTGGCAACCTGATATGACATGGCCGAATAAACCAGTCTGGCATATTCATCACCTTCTTCTATCCGTTTTTCGATTTCCAAAGCATCACTGGTTCCCAGGTATGCAATAAAACCGCCTTTCCCCTTCAACTTTTTCATGATCTCAGCTTTGGTATATTTGCCCGAAAAACACATTTCCACCAGTTGTCCCACTGGAACTCCTCCGCTTCGTTCCGGCGACATAGGTCCATCACCGTTCAAACCGTTATTCACATCTATAATCCGGCCTTTGCAATGCGCCCCTGCCGAAATCCCTCCGCCCATATGTACCACAATTACATTTATATCCTCATATTTTCGTCCTATTTCTTTGGCATATCTTCTCCCCACAGCCCTCTGGTTTAAGGCATGCAGCAAACTCCGTCTCGGCAACTCCGGCATTCCCGAAATCCGCGCAATATCCTCCAGTTCGTCCACACACGTTGGGTCAACAATTATCGCGTTTATCTGTGTCCCGATTTCTTTCACCAATTCGTATGCTATCAATCCGCCCAAATTTGATTCATGTTCGCCCATCGGATTTTTTATATCACGCAACATGGCTTCATTCACTTTATAAACCCCGCCTGCAATTGGTTTCAGCAAACCACCCCTGCCAACAATTATTTTGATTTTCTTCAGATCGATCCCTGCTTTTTCAAGTTCGTCTTTAATCATGTTTTTACGATAATCAAACTGGTCGGCGATATGTTCAAATGAAGCCAGAATTTCCTGCTGATGTTTCACATTCACTAAAAACAATTCATTTCTCCCGTCAAATACCGCAATTTTTGTTGATGTCGAACCCGGATTAATTACTAAAATCAGATTATCCATAGATATTTTCTTATAATTTTAATTGCTTCGCTAACAAATGTAATAATTTATTTGTTTCCCTGAATACAATGTTTTGCAAATAACTATGAAATTAGTCATTCTTGCTACTTTTTAAGATTTTTTAACTATTTTTCTCTCGCCCGCCTATCCACAATTTACTTGAATCCAACAATCTTAACATGTTTTAAGAATTCATTTCAAATCACCATTCCAAAGTTTTTATATCTTTACAGCCTCATTAATATAGTAAAACAGCAATCAAATTCTGATTCCATAAAACCAAATCTATGCAATCAACACCGGCCTATAAACCCAAAAACCACATCCGTATTGTAACTGCCGCTTCTTTGTTCGATGGCCACGATGCATCCATCAATGTCATGCGCCGTATCATTCAGTCCACAGGCGCCGAAGTAATTCATTTGGGTCACAACCGCTCCGTTCAGGAAATTGTCGAATGTGCAGTTCAGGAAGATGTGCAGGCTATTGCCGTTACTTCTTATCAGGGCGGTCACATCGAGTTCTTCAAATACATGTACGACCAGTTGAAAGAAAAAGGCTTCAACGATATCAAGATTTTTGGCGGCGGCGGCGGCGTCATCCTTCCCGAAGAAATTGCCGAACTCGAAGCTTATGGGATCACACGGATCTATTCGCCCGACGATGGTCGCCAATTGGGACTCCAGGGAATGATTAATGATGTTATGGAAAAATCCGATTTTCCTCGAGGCATTGATGTCAACGGTACGTTAGCCGGAATCGGAAATCAGGACTACAAATCCATTTCCAAAATGATTTCTGCCGTCGAAAACTTTCCCGATAAAATTGCCGATACCCTTGCCAAAATCGACGAAAAAGCAAACAGTTCCAAAGTTCCTGTTCTCGGTATAACCGGTACCGGCGGTTCCGGAAAATCTTCTCTCGTCGACGAATTCATTCGCCGTTTCCTCCACGATTTCCCCGACAAAAAAATTGCCATCGTTTGTGTCGACCCGTCCAAACGCAAAACCGGTGGCGCCCTCCTGGGCGACCGCATCCGTATGAATTCCATCAACAGTCCCAGGGTTTTCGTACGTTCCATGGCCACACGTCAGTCCAACCTGGCCTTGTCTAAATATGTAAAAGAAACCCTCAACATTCTCAAAGCAGCCGACTTCGACCTCATCATTCTCGAAACTTCAGGCATCGGTCAGTCCGATACCGAAATCGTCGACCACAGCAATTTGTGCCTCTATGTGATGACACCCGAATTCGGTGCGCCTTCCCAACTCGAAAAGATCGATATGCTCGAATATGCCGACATCATTGCCCTCAACAAATTCGACAAACGCGGTGGCATGGATGCATTGCGCGATGTAAAAAAACAATACCAGCGCAACCATCAGTTATTCGATCAAAAACACGACGAAATGCCGGTCTACGGAACCATTGCCTCCCAATTCAACGACGCCGGCGTCAACCAGTTTTATACCGCGCTCATCGCCCAGATCAACACCAAACTCAACCAAAATTTCAAATCAACTTCCGCCTTGGTTGGCGAAATTCCCGATAAAATATACATCATTCCGCCCCAGCGCACCCGCTATTTGGCCGAAATTGCCGAAACCGTCCGCCATTACAATCAGTGGACCGACGAACAAGCACTCATCGCCCAAAAACTTTTTGGATTGCACGAATCCATCGAACTCCTCAAAAAAGAGAACGACACTAAAAACGCCGAGCACATCCACAAACTCCAGTCTGCCTACAACGAGTTGGAAGAATCCCTCGACAAACACAACCACGCCATCCTCAAAAACTGGCAGCATAAAATAAAAACTTATAAAGACGATTTCTATCTTTTCAAAGTCCGCGACAAAGAACTCAAAATAAAAACCC
The DNA here is from genome assembly GCA_903913285.1 of uncultured Bacteroidales bacterium. Taxonomy (GTDB): domain Bacteria; phylum Bacteroidota; class Bacteroidia; order Bacteroidales; family CAIWKO01; genus CAIWKO01. The sequence continues at coordinate 67,606 of CAIWKO010000056.1, forward strand.
ATACCGAAACCCTCTCCCATCTGCAGATTCCCAAGATATCCCTGCCCAAATACACAGCTTGGGGCGATATCCTCAAATGGAACCTCAAAGAAAATGTCCCGGGCGAATTTCCTTATGTGGCCGGAGTTTTCCCCTTCAAACGCGAAGGCGAAGACCCCACCCGCATGTTCGCAGGCGAAGGCGGTCCCGAACGCACCAACAAACGCTTCCACTACCTTTCCAAAGGTTTGCCCGCCAAACGCCTCTCCACCGCTTTCGATTCCGTCACCCTCTACGGCAACGACCCCGACCTGCGCCCCGACATCTATGGCAAAATAGGCAACTCCGGTGTTTCCGTCTCCTGTCTCGACGACGCAAAAAAACTCTACTCCGGCTTCAACCTGTCCGACCCCAACACTTCCGTTTCCATGACCATCAACGGCCCCGCGCCCATCATGGTCGGATATTTCATGAATGCCGCCATCGATCAGCAATGCGAAATTTATATCCGCGAAAACGGCCTCGAAAAAGAAGTCGAACAAAAAATTCAGGAAATATTCCGCAAAAAAGGCGTCACCCGCCCCAAATATCAGGAAGAACTCCCAGATGGCAACAACGGCCTTGGTCTCATGCTGCTCGGCGTCACCGGCGACCAGGTCCTGCCGGCCGATGTCTATCAAAACATCAAAACCTGCACCCTCGCTTCCGTGCGCGGAACCGTTCAGGCCGACATCCTCAAAGAAGACCAGGGACAAAACACCTGCATCTTTTCAACCGATTTTTCGCTCAAACTCATGGGCGATGTTCAGGAATATTTCATCAACAACAACGTCCGCAACTTCTATTCCGTCTCCATTTCCGGCTATCACATTGCCGAAGCAGGCGCCAACCCCATCTCCCAGCTCGCTTTCACCCTTGCCAACGGCTTCACCTACGTCGAATACTACCTGTCGCGCGGCATGCATATCGACAAATTTGCACCCAACCTCTCCTTCTTTTTCTCCAATGGCATCGACATCGAATTCTCCGTCATCGGTCGCGTGGCCCGCTCCATTTGGGCAAAAACCATGAAAAATAAATACAAGGCCAACTTCCGTTCGCAGCAGCTCAAATACCACATCCAAACCTCCGGCCGCTCGCTCCATGCACAGGAAATCGGCTTCAACGACATCCGCACCACCCTCCAGGCCCTCTATGCCATCTACGACAACTGCAATTCGCTCCACACTAACGCCTACGACGAAGCCATCACCACGCCCACCGAGGAATCCGTGCGCCGTGCCATGGCCATTCAGATGATCATCAACCACGAACTCGGCCTCGCCAAAAACCAAAACCCAAACCAGGGCTCCTTCATCATCGAAGAACTCACCCAACTGGTCGAAGAAGCCGTCATGGCCGAATTCGAACGCATCTCCGAGCGCGGCGGCGTCTTGGGCGCCATGGAAACCGCCTATCAGCGCAGCAAAATCCAGGACGAATCCCTCTACTACGAAACCCTCAAACACACCGGCGAACTCCCCATCATGGGCGTCAACACCTTTCTCTCGTCCGAAGGCTCGCCCACCATCATTCCCGGCGAAGTCATCCGCTCCACCGAAACCGAAAAACAATACCAGATATCCATGCTCGCCCAGCTCCATAAACTTCATCGCGACGACCTCTCCCATGTATTGCAGGATCTCAAACACACCGCCTATCACAACGGCAACATCTTCGAAAAGATCATGGAAATCTCAAAATTCTGCTCCATCGGCCAAATCACCCAAGCCCTCTACGAAGTCGGCGGACAATACCGCAGAAACATGTAAAAGTATTGAAAGTTGAAACTTCTAACTAATAACTTTAGACACTTTAATTCACCTGTCCGACTGGTCAGGTTGGCTTTAGGCAATTAATGCAACTCGTAACTAATAACTAAAGCAATCCCAATTCAAGCTTAGCCGCGTCGGTCATCATGTTTTGGTCCCAGGAGGGTTCGAATACCAGATCAACATACACGCTGCTAACTCCCCTGATGCTTTGCACGGCATCGCGCACTTCAATGGGCAGAGTTTCGGCCACAGGGCAATTGGGAGCGGTGAGTGTCATTTTTATGATAACGCCCATATCGTCGGCTATGTTTATCTCGTAAATAAATCCCAGGTCGTAAACGTTCACGGGGATTTCGGGGTCGAAAACCTGTTTTAGTTTTTCGATGATCTGTTGTTCTAATTCAGCTTTTTCCATAGCATCATTTGTTGGTTTCGTATTTGGTTTTAAACACCAGCGCATAGAGTTTCATCTGTTTTATCATCGAGTTCAACCCGTTGGAGCGGGTGGGCGAGAGGTGTTCGCGCAAACCTATCCGGTCGATAAAAGCCATGTCGGCTTCAATAATTTCGCTTGCTGTAAGGCCCGAAAGCGCCCGTATCAATATGTTCACTATACCTTTGGTGATGATGGCGTCGCTGTCGGCCGAAAAACATACTTTGCCGCCGGTATATTCGGCAAAAAGCCACACCTGGCTCTGACAGCCCGAAATAAGGTAGGTGTCGGTCTTGTATTTTGCGTCGATAAGGGGCATCGTCTTGCCCATTTCGATGATGAAATTGTATTTATCCATCCAGTCGGTAAAAAGTCCGAACTCGTTGATGATGGTTAGTGTTCTTTCTGTGTAGGTTTCCATTATCCGAACATGGTTTTAACGGTGAGGAGCGCTTTGATGAGCGCATCAATTTCTTCCCGGGTGTTGTATACTGCCAGCGAAACGCGTATGGTGCCCGGTATCCTGAAAAAATCCATCAGCGGCTGGGTGCAATGATGGCCGGTGCGCACGGCAATGCCGAGCTTGTCGAGTATAATACCCGCGTCGTAGGGATGTATGTTGCCCAACAGGAACGAGATGACCGAAGTTTTTTGCTGAGCGGTTCCGTATATTTTCACGCCTTCAATTTCCAGAAGTTTTTGGGTGGCATAGTCCAGCAATTCGTGTTCCCAGGCATTTATTTGGCCGAGGCCGAGTTCGTTCATAAACGCGATGGCTTCTTTAAGCGCCAGCGCATCGCCCACGTTGGGAGTTCCGGCTTCGAATTTAAAGGGAAGTTCGTTATAAGTGGTTTTTTCGAAGGTAACGTTTTTAATCATTTCGCCTCCGCCCTGATAGGGAGGAAGTTCTTCCAGAATTTTTTCCTTGCCATACATCACCCCGATGCCCATGGGCGCATACATTTTGTGAGCCGAAAAACAATAGAAATCGCAATCCAGTTGCTGCACATCTACTTTAATGTGTGAAACCGCCTGAGCGCCGTCGATCAAAACTGGAATATTATGCCTGTGTGCAATTTCGATGATGGTTTTGATATCGTTGATGGTTCCGAGCGTGTTGGAAACATGCGTAACGGCCACCAGTTTGCAGTTTGCATCCAGAAGTTTCTCGTAAGCATCCATCATCAGTGTTCCGCTTTGGTCGATGGGAATCACCTTCAACTGCGCTTCTGTTGCTTCGCAGGCCATTTGCCAGGGAACGATGTTGGAATGGTGCTCCATAGCCGAAATAACAATACTGTCGCCTTTCGAAAGATATTTTTTTGAGAACGACGAAGCCACCAGATTGATAGATTCGGTGGTGCCCCGTGTAAAAATTATTTCATGAGCATGCCTGGCGTTTATAAATTGCTGAACGCTTTTGCGGCTCTCTTCAAAAGCGGATGTAGCCTGCTGGCTCAGATAATGAACCCCGCGGTGAATGTTGCTGTTGATGGTGCAATAATAATTGCTGAGCACGTTGATAACACGCAGGGGCTTTTGGTTGGTGGCGGCATTATCGAAATAAACCAGCGGCTGATTGTAAACCTGCTGATGCAGTATGGGAAATTGTTCCCTGAGTTTGTTTATGAAATTTTTGTCGAACATACTAGGGAATTTTACTCAAGTCGATTTCGAAGTTGATGCTTTCGTTTTCTTTGCAATGCAGCACGCACTGGTCGCAGATAGAGAGTTCGCCTTTCAGGCGTTTCACCACCATGCCGTCGATACGTTCGCGCAGCACTTCAATGTTGATCTTGTTCACCACTTCGGCGCCAAAGGCATACATGAGAAGCGTTTTGGCGTTGCGGTCGCAGATGCCCCGCGATTTCAGATAGAACAAAGCTTCGGGATCGAGCTGCCCCACGGTGGCGCCGTGGCTGCATTTAACATCGTCGGCATAAATTTCCAGAAAAGGTTTGGTGCTCACGCGGGCTGTGTCGGTCAGCAAAATATTTTTATTGCTTTGAAAAGCTTCTGTTTTCTGAGCATCTCTGAAAACGTGTATGTGCCCGTTGAACACCGCGCTCGCGTTATCGTCGATGATACCTTTAAATTGTTCGAAACTCGTCGTATGGGGCGCGATATGATCTACATAAACCTGATTTTCGATATGCTGCTCCTTATCCACCAGATATAAACCAAAAACTTTTGCATCGGCTCCGCTTCCGTTCAAACTCACGCGGGTTTCATTTCGTATCAATCCCCCGTTGAACGTAAGTGTGTTGGTATTGATCTTGCTGTTTGCTTCCTGATGAAAAAAGGTGTTGGTGATCACCGTCGATTGTTCGTCTTTATTTTGAAGTTTATAAAAATCAAGCACTGCATTTTCGTCGACGAAGAACTCGGTGATTGAATTGATGAAGCTTGTTTTATGTTTTATCGAATCGTCGCAATGTACCAAAGTTAATCTGGCGTTTTTGCCCAACACGATCAAATTGCGCGGCTGCACAAATATATTTTCATCGATGTTGATGATATTCACCATCTGTATGGGCTTCTCGACCGTGACGTTGTCGGGCACATAAATAAAAATGCCATCCTGAGCAAAGGCAGTGTTTAAAGCGATGAACCCGTTGTTATGCGTATCGGCATATTTGCCGTAATGTTTTAAAACAAGATCGGGATGAGTTTTAAACACTTCGGCAAGGCTTCCCACGATAACTCCGTTGGGTAATTCGGTAACAGGAGCATGTTTGTAGAGATACCATCCGTTGAGCTGTGTGAACAGATAGGTTTCGAAATTGTGTATCTCGCAGCGGAAGATCTTATCAATATCAACATGTTCTTCGAAAGCCGAGAAATAAAAATTATATTCGTTCGAAAGTGCATCGGCCAGATTGGTGCTGCGCCACTCTTCAATGTTTTGTGTGGGATAGCCTGTTTCAGCAAATGATCTGATGGCACTGTCGCGAAGTTCGGTCAGATGCGGCGTATCGTTCCTGCAAATTTCAGCACGGTTCTCTTCGAACAAGCTGATAATTTTTTCTTTCTCAGGAACAATTGTGATAGTCTTCATACACTTCTAGTTTTCGAGTTCTTGTTTTATCCAATCGTATCCCCTTGATTCGAGTTCAATAGCCAGTTCTTTACCCCCCGATTTCACAATGCGCCCTTCGAACAACACATGCACAAAATCGGGAACGATATAATCGAGCAAACGCTGATAGTGAGTAATCACCATGAATGCATTGTCGGGCCGGCGAAGTTTATTAACTCCATTGGCAACAATTTTCAATGCATCAATATCCAGCCCGGAATCGGTTTCGTCGAGTATGGCAAGAGTTGGCTCAAGCATGGCCATCTGAAATATTTCGTTGCGCTTTTTTTCGCCACCTGAAAAGCCTTCGTTCACCGAACGATTGGTAAGGTTGGAATGAATTTCAACCATTTTCATTTTTTCGTCCATAAGTTTTAGGAACTCAACCGCTGATAGTGAGGGCAAACCTTTATATTTGCGGTGTTCGTCAACGGCAGTCTTCATAAAGTTCGTCATGCTTACTCCCGGTATTTCAACAGGATATTGAAACCCTAAAAAGATACCTTCGCGCGAACGATCTTCGGCGGGCATACTCAACAGGTCTTTTCCTTTATAGGTAACAGAACCGTCTGTAACGGTGAAAACATCGCGGCCGGCTATCACGGAAGCCAGAGTGCTTTTCCCGGTTCCGTTTGGTCCCATAATAGCATGTATCTCGCCCGGATTTACGATTAAATCAAGCCCCTTGATAATTTTTTTATTGTTGATGGATACTTTTAGATCTTTGATCTCGAGAAGTGGCATAATCTATTTTTTTGGATGTTGAACTTTACGTGTCGCAAATGTATTATTTATCATTTCAACCACAAAATTACAAAAATAATTAGTAGCTTATTTAAACTAAATAAAAATAAAAAAATATCGTAAAAAAAACCGCCGAGTGATCAGCGGTTTTTCATGTTGTTTTATTGCCTAACAAGCAATTTTAGCTTTGCTTCGAGCAGGGCTAATTCCTGCTTGGTATCATTGATCTTTTTCTCGAATTCTTCTTTCAGAAGGCTGGCTTTTTTGGAAGAAGCCAAAAATCCGATATTGTTTTCCCACAATTTGATATCATTGCGCAGCATCATGATACGGCCTTCGATCTGTGATCGTTCTTTCGACAAAAATCTTCCTGCATCGGGCGAGTTTTGAATGCTTTCGATACGGTTCTTATAATTCATGGTGCTGATCTCGGTAGACGATATTTTGAGTTTGTCCATCAGATCGTTGATCGCTTTGCGGTAGGTATTTTGAAGTTTATCTTTGGCATCCATAGGCACATGCCCGATCTCCATCCATTCGCGCTGAAAACCTTTCAACGAATTCAGGTTGTCGCTTTTGTTTTCACTTACCTCGTATGAGTTGATTCGTTCGATCAGTTCTTCTTTCTTTTTGGCGTTTTCCTGTTCTATTCCCTGTATGTTTGAAAAATAAGAAGATTTGTTTTTAAAGAACACATCGCAGGCAGTTCTGAAACGTCTCCATACTTTATCCGAATAGCGTTTCGGAACAGGGCCTATATTCTTCCAGTCTTGCTGCATTTTCAGGATGTCGGCAGTGGATTGTCTCCAATTAGTGCTGTTAGCCAAGCCTTCGACCTGTACACAGATATCAATTTTTAGGTTATAGTTATTGGTTTGCTGATCTTTTAACTCTCCGAAAAACTCTTTTTTAGTATTGTAAAAAGCATTAACAGCCGACCTGAACCGATCCCATATCTCATCATTGAATTTAATGGGAGCGCGGCCGATAGTATCCCAAAGTTTCTGCATTTCCAAAACCTGATCGGTTTTTTCTTTCCAGTCGTTTGAATTAATGATCTCAACCGAATTCAGTTCTTCCATTTTTTCGCATAAGGCTGTTTTGGCCAAAAGATTATTTTCCTGTTCACCGGTCAGATTTTCGTAATAATCTTTTCGTTGTGAATTGATCTTATCCGAAACGTTCTTAAAACGTTCCCATATTTCATCTTTTTTATCCAGTATAACCGGGCCGATCTCTTTCCACTCGTCGTGATATTTCTGAAGCAGTTTGAACGATTTGGTTATAGATTTTTCTAAAAGCAGTTCTTCGGCTTTTTCGCACAGTTGAACTTTAAGCTCCAGATTCTTTTTCAGATCGAGGTCTTTAAGTTCTTTATTGATCTTTACTTTTTTGAAAAATTCTTCTACCAGAAAATGGTAATTGTTCCACAAGCCTTCTATTTCATTGCGTGGTACCATTCCTACCTGTTTCCATTTTTCCTGAAGGAGTTTGAAATCGTCGTATGTTTTTTTCAACGACTCTTCCGAACTGACCAGTACTTTTATTTCATTGAGGATTTCTTTTTTTAAGTTGAGGTTTTGAACTTTTATTTTTTCCTGTTCGTGATCATCTCTGATCTTTTTTTCTTTGTATATATCGAAAGCATTCTTAAAGCGTTCCTCCAGCGGGTCTATTATCTGTACATATTCTTCTTTGGTTCCGCCTTCGGCCAGATATTTGTCAAGATGCTTTTGTTTTTCATCTTTAATGATTGCAAGGTATGCTACTTTAATACCCGAAACCTGAAATTTTATCTTACTGATCTGATCTGATTTGACGATCTCTTCGAGCTTTTCTATCAGTTCTTCTTTCATCAGAACCGAAAAATCGATCTCATGTTCAATTTCCGCTTCATGTTCGTCTTCTTCATGAATAAAATCAGCGGTAGTAAGTACTTCATCATCTTTTTTATCAGCAGAAACTTTTTTTACTGTTCTCTTGCGTTTCAGAGGTTCCGCTTTGGCTTCAACGGCTGTTTCGTTCTCAGTTTCAGGAACAGCTATTGTTTCTGATGATTCTGATTCAATACCTGTGCTTGGTTCTTCTGCCGGAATATCTTCAGATACAGGCTCGGTTTCATTGAGTTTAACATCGTCTTTTTCTGTATGTTCCGCATCCGTTGTCGCTATTTCTTCTGCAACAGGGCTTTCTTCAGGAGATTTAGTTTCAGGGATATCAACTGCGACAACATCGTTTTCAGGTTCAATTGCTGCTGTTTCTTCAGTTACAGAATTCTCATCCTTTATTTTTTCTTCATTTTCTAAAGGATTCTGATTGAGTAGATCGTTCATAAAAATTATAATTAATTGACAATACCAAGACTTTTAAAGGAATCGGTAAAGAAGGTTACAAAAAATAAGTCTGCAAAAATAAAAATATTTTGCCACGATATTACACTTTCTGAAAAAACCTGCTTTTAATAAGTGAAATTAAAGAATTGCTTCATACCGAATAATTTAATCCATTGCTCTTTTATTAAAGATCAGATATCCGATATTGAACATAACTGAAAAAGGATTTTCCTTGCCCTGATAATAGCTTAAACTTATACTGATAGGGCAAATCGGGCTGTTATATACCAGTGCAGCATATCCCAGTATCGACCGTTCTTCAAAAGGTTTTCCATAAAATCCTTTGAGGTTTGGGTCGCTTAATATTTCCTGATACGGTTGAAATAAATATCCTTCTAAACGGAAATGGATTTTTTTATAGATGTTGATGATATTTTTTATACCGACAACAGCATACGTATTGGCTCTGTAATTGGGTAGAAAAAATGCCTTGCTTTCGGGAGTAGGCTGAAATGCCGGTGCAGAAAGCAAGCTGGAAGTATAATTGTTGAATAGGGGTTTATTTGAGATCATTGCCTCTGCATAGATCCCCAATGAGTAGATCTTTTTAATTTTGAAGTAGCGGTCATACTGAATTTTGATTTGTGCCCAGTTGTGCGATTTTATGTATTTATCTTTCAGGATGGAAGTGGAGCCGGGTACGTTTTCCTCTTCACCATATACATACCTGACATCGAACAGCAATGAAGTGCCGGCAGTAGCGTATTGTTTCTGATTTAGCGAATATCTGCTATACTGCGAATGTATCGTCATCAGATTGAATGACGTCTGGTCGGCTGTATCTGTTTTTGAGAAGTTGTTCGTCTGATAATACTGCTCACGTGTGCGTGCTATAGCAGGACCAATAATGAATTTGCCTTTGTTATAGGCAGGGAATCCGAATTCGCCAATAAAATTAATCTCATTTTCCAAAAGATAGGAGGGTAGTTTATCTTCAAAAAAACGTATCGTGGTTTTAAAATAATCCCATTGGTTATAGCCTACCGATGTCTCTAAATAAAAAGGTTTTCGTGACGGAAAATCAAAACGTGCTTTGCCTTGAGCTGCACTGTAGAATTTTCCGATCGAGAAATTCACACCTAATTTAATTCCCATCAACCCCAGATATTTATATTGCAAACCGATGTATGCTCCGTTTACATTGCCCGACGAGATCAATCCTCCGAATTGAGTGACGAAATTTTTATCCCTTTTAACATTGATATTTAACGTGAATAGGCCCGTATTCTTGTTATATATAGCCTTGGGATATATTGATTCGATTTTATCATCCGCTAACAGTTTAAAATACTCTTGCTTCAGTTGTTCAATATCAAAGGTCGAATCGCGGTGCATGATCGATTTACGGATATACACTGCCTGAGATTGATTAACACCCTCAATATTTATAGAATCGAACAACAATGGTGGTTTGGATGACACAAATTTATGCCGTTGCACTCTGCGCTTTTCGGCACAAACAGAATCATGAACAAATAACCGTATTTCAGGCATTTTTTTTATTGTGGCTGAATATCCCGAATCTATAAGTTCTTTGGCTTTTTCAAATTCAAATTCCGTCACTCTTGGCAGAGTTGGTGTTATCATAACACTATTATCGCAGATAACGCTGTAGTTGGTGTTCGACATCAACATACTTTCTATCTGCGACCTGATGTCGTTTTCATCGGGGGTCCCTGAATTGGAAGACACATTACAACCGATTATGATATCGGGATTAAAATCCTGTATGGCGATATCCGACGGGAAATTATTATACATACCTCCGTCGAAAAGCAAACGGTTATCAATTTTTATAGGTCTGAAATAGAACGGATAGGTCATGGATGCTCTCACGGCTTCAGGTAAATAGCCATGCGAGAATGTAATGGCTTTTTTTGCTGCTATATCCGAAGCAACACAGCGAAAAGGAATATACAGACTGTCGAAATTATTATTGGCTGCAACCCCTGCCGATGCCAGAAAATACATAAAACCAAAATCGATCTGATACGGTGAAATGATATTCGTAGGCAGTTTATAACTTAAAGTAGAATCGTAATTGAATTTTAAATTAAACCATGAAGCATCAGGATTATCTTTTTTGAAGTAATATACGTATTTGTCATCGATCTTGCCGTTGGCCCAGCTCAAAAATTCTTTCGAAGTAATTATTTTTTCAATTTCGTCGGGCGAATAACCCGCGGCATACATACTTCCGACAATAGCTCCCATCGATGTGCCGGCAATATAATCAATAGGGATGCAGTTTTCTTCGAGCGCTTTCAGCATGCCTACATGCGCTGAGCCTTTAGCGCCGCCACCACTCAAAACAACTGCTACTTTTTGCGCTTCAACAGTTTGAACTGCATAAATGCAAAAAGCACAAAGGATGCATATTTTAAAAAAGCGATACATGACAGTTCAATACGACGTAAAATTACGCAGAAAAACTGATAGTATTCAGATATTTTAAATTTTATTTAAGGCCTGCTCCAAATCTTCGATAATATCTTCAATATTTTCAATGCCTACTGAGTAACGAACCAATCCATCTGTGATTCCGGCTTTGAATCGGTTTTCTTTCGACATTTTTGAATGCGTCATTGAAGCAGGATGTTGTATCAGTGTTTCCACACCGCCTAATGAAACAGCCAGCAGGGCAAATTCAACATTGTCCATCAGTACTTTGCCAGCGGTCAGTCCGCCTTTCAGTTCAAAGCTGATCATGCAACCGGGGCCGTCCATTTGTTTCTTGCCGAGTTCGTAATGCTGATGCGATTTTAATCCGGGGAACTTTACCCAGGCAACTTTTGGATGTTTTTCCAGAAAATCAGCCACTTTTATCGCATTTTCCTGTGCCCGGTCTATTCTCACAGCTAAGGTTTTCAAACCACGGTGGGCCAAAAATGCCTGATGTGGATCGATATTAAAACCTAAGTTCACCATTACGCTGCGCAAAGTATCATAATACGATTTTTCTTTTGCAACAATGATTCCGCCAACCACATCGGCATGACCGTTGATGAATTTGGTCATCGAATGCAGCACGATATCTGCTCCCAGATCCAACGGACGTTGCAGATAAGGACTGCAAAAAGTATTATCCACAACCAAGGGTAAACCATGTTTATGAGCTATTTCGGCAGTTGCTCTAATATCGATGATATCCATCGTGGGATTAGCCGGAGTTTCGATATAGATCATTTTGGTATTTGGTCTTATCGATTTTTCTATATTTTCGATCTTCGATGCATCAATATAAGTGGCTTCAACACCGAATTTCGGGAAAATGGTTTCAATAATACCGCGTGCTGGGCCGTAAATTGCATCGTGGCTCACGATATGTGCTCCGTTCGATAGCAGTGCCATATAAACTGTGCTCACAGCACCCATGCCCGAAGAAGTAGCAATGCCGTCATATCCGTTTTCGAGCGATGCAACAGTCTTTTCAAGGGCTTTGATGGTTGGATTTCCGATTCGGGTATATATATAACCGCTTTCTTCGCCTGCAAAACGTCTGGCACCTTGTTCGGCATTGTCAAATGCAAAAGTTGAAGTCTGGTAAATTGGCACAATGGCACTTCCGTATTGATCTTTGTGCTCTCCTGCGTGTATCAGTTTAGAACTAAACCGCATAGTATCTTTTTTCATAAAAATGATTTTTTTGCAAAAGTAGGCTTAAAAAGGGAGCTAAATTGAATTCCGAAGCAATATTATTTTTCTCTGCGGTTAATTTGCAGAATAAAAGCTACTTCATTCTTTTTATCTGTTTCAGATATTCGCTGCTGAAATAGCCATACCATTTATCGCCAAGCGTATACTCGCTCACCTTGAGTTTTGGATCCGTGGCATTGTCGGTTTTAAAGTCTTCAATGGCATAGGCACGTGCCAGCGACATTTGTTGAAGTTTGGTAGTTGCTTTCGGCACATTACGTTGTCTCAGCAGTTTCATCAGAAACATGGCGTTGTCAAGATTTCCTGCATTGGTGAACCAGCTTACGCCATTCAGCACAAAACCCGACTCAAATGTGGCTATATATAGATACAACGGTTGATGACTGAAGCCATAGCTGCCAATGTTATTGTTGTTGAAATAATCCGTCAGTATATTATAAGCTGAAATAGCCTTGTCGTAGCTGAAGCTTTTGGCCAGGTCGTTGCATTGATTCAACTGCCGCTGATATTCTGCCGGTTTTGCCACATTTTGTATACCGCTTGTAGCCTGGTTCGTGTTTATATCGCAATCGGCATTACTACCTGCAACTTGTAAGGCTTCTTTGTATTTGGTTTCCGACGAAAGATAGTTTTTGTTGGTTTCATCAGACGAAGCGGAACTGATTTTTGCGTCGTAGGCTTTTTGCGCATTCTCGCATTCCTGACTGAAGATCGATTTTCTCAAACCATCTATCTTGGCTGTCAGCTTGGTGTTGTCATACAAATTATACGATCTCTGGTCGTCCGTCACTTGTTTCATAATGTTGCGGGCCTGTGGCAGATTATTGGCAGCCACGGCACTACTTGCATCATCCAGATCCATCATCAAAACTTCCGTTTTCGATTTCTTCAATAGCTCGGGCAGTTTAAGGTCTTTATTAACGGGATATTGATTCTCCAGTGTCTTAGCCTTATCAAATTCCGCGAAAGCACTGCGGTAATCCTTGGCAGCCATATCATCTTTTCCACGTTTCATGGCCGCATAATAGGCTTCTATCTGTATCTTTTGTTTAACATCCAGAGCATCCTGATTATCGGATATATATTTCGAATATTTTTTCTGATAGCTAAGCGCATTATCGATCTGATTATTTGCATCATCATATTGTTTCTGTGTCAGCAAATTTTCTCCCGTTTTCACCATGTTCGAATAAATTCCCTGATAGCAGTCGCGTTTAATCAGTTCGATCGTATCGTTACACATTGAATAAGATAAACTTTGACAAAAGTTTTCAGCTTTACCAAGTGCCGTCAGTGCTTCCGCATATTTTCCCTGATTCAGCAGGTCGGAGGCTACGTTCATGTCGGTCCATTCCAGTGCGTTCGTAAGATATTTTGCAGCACTTAACGTATTATTGTCAATGTTTTTTAAGGTAAAGAACTTCTTTATTTGTTGTTTGGCTTCATCAATATAGTTGCTTTCAAAAGCTATTTCTGCCAGATAATATTGCGAAGGGGCATAATAGGGGTTATAAAACAACGACTTTTCAAAAGCGGCTTTTGCTTCCAATGGTTTCTTGTTGTTATATAGGCCCAGTCCTCTTTCAAAATAGAGCTGATGTATGATCGATTGTGTATAGCTCAGTTGATTCTGGACATCCGCAAAGCTCTTCTTAACGTCATACAATTTGACCGAAAGTTTCTCGGGATCATGATTCTCAATATGCAGCACCTGCCAGAAAGCGGCCGACGAAATGTTGTCGAGTGATGATTTCATAGAATTCATCATGGTCTGCGATTTGTCCATATCATCAATTCCGTTCGGGTTGATGGTCGATAGTTGTCCGTTGATATTACCCAGATCCATATCGGCATTATAATATTGATCTACCAGACTCGCCCGTTCGTGGAAATTTTTGCGTGCTTCATGGTCGTATGTGAACTGCAATGTATTCACGGCAAAAGTATAATTCGTGTTGGGCACCGTATCCACATATTTCAGTATAACTTCATTGAATTTCGGGTCGAGATCGGTTTTAGGTTGCGAGAAAAGGGCGATCTTGGCTCCATTCTTGCGGCTTAATACGCCCGTAAATTCATATTTCGAAGGTGCAAGTGCATCGTGCATCATAAATCCTTTATAAAACACATCGCCTTCCATCTTTATTTTCTGATAATCCACGTAGATGCTCACCAGATTCTTATCGCGTGTGATCTTCACGCTTTCGTCAATGTTCATCGTTATTTTGGTCTGATAAACCGGCTTGGGTATCGATTTGGCGATATCCTGCAGTATTTCGTTGATCACCTTCTGACTTTCATCACTACTATTCGCGTAGGTCAATAAATACGATTTATTTTGATCGCTCTGGTACAGTATCTGGGTTTGCGCTCCTGCGGTAACATTCACACCGAACAACAATAGAAAAAGTATACGGATTTTCATAATAAGGATTTTATTTTCTCACTGCAAATATAATACAAAACTTGAATATAAATTAGCTGCCATCGGGTAACTTGGAACTCAGAACTCCTAACCCAGAACTAGTTTCTCATCCATTTCGTCCAAAAATACGTATACGAGTTCCTTTCGAATTTATTCTCCTCAAAGCGGTTATCGTTGGGGATATACATCGAAAAAACCAGAGGGGCCGTAAACGTTTGAGGTTCTGTTGTACCTTCAAGCCGAACACTTGTGCGTTTGTTCAGTATAATTCCGAATGGCATGCTGAAATTTTTGCCTACGTTTATCCATTGATAAGTAAACTTCAGCTTGTTGTTCTCAATATTGAACGAATATTGCAATACGGGCGGTTCCTTATCATACATGAATTTATTGAAGAAATCCGTATGATCTTTCCCCGTGGTTGCATTCACATAATCTACAAAATCCTGCGACTTCACTATTTTGAATTTATACGTGGTAAAGAATCCTTTCAGTATTGAAAAAAACAGTGAATCGTTGTTCACCTCGCAGCGCAGGTTGTGCAACATGGCGGCTCCTTTATAATATACGTCGCCTCCGAGAAATGTGTTGTCGTTCACGTCGCGGGCACCCACCATCGGCCAAAGGTTTTCTATTTCTGTCATGTTCTTTGAAACGATACGGATATACTCATCGTAGCCGTATTTTGCTTCGGTGAACAGATGTTCCGAGTAGGTGGCAAAACCCTCGCTCATCCACACATCGGCCATGTCGCCCATGGTAACTGTGTTTCCCCACCATTCATGCGCCGTTTCGTGCACCAGCAGGTAGTCGTAGTCTTTTATCTTTTCAATAGGATGTTGTGGCCGTGTGTAAATACTTCCGATAGCGACCGCCGATTGGTTTTCCATGCCAGAGTATGGTGCTTCCACCATTCCCACTCCGTCTCGTTTGTAGGGATATTCACCGTACAGTTTCTCATACACCGCCACGATGTCTTTCGTTTGCTTATAATAACTTTTCGCTGTTTGCAGGTTTTGCGGCAGCACGTAAAAATCCATATTATACGAGCCATTGTCATTGGTGTATACCTCGGTGATGTCGGTAAATTTGCCCATATAGCACGTAACCCCGTAGTTGTTTATCGGGTAGCTCACAAACCATTCATAATTGTTATAATTATTTCCAACCTCTTTGGTCGAACGCAGGTTGCCGTTGGCCACGGCCTGATAGCCAGTGGGCACTTGTATGTTGATCTCCATCGAATCGGGTTTGTCCGACAAATGGTCTTTACACGGCCACCATGCGCTGGCTCCCAGCTGTTCGCACGACACGCCTATCAACCAGTCTCCGTTATTCTTTTTCCAAACAAAACCCGCGTTCCAGGGTGGGTTGGGTGCTTCACGCGGCACGCCCTTATACACCACGTGTATCATATCCTTCTCGTTGGCGGGCAGCTCCAAGTCGAAATAAACGAACACAGCATCGTATTTCCGCTTAAATTTCAGCTTCTTTCCTTTGTGGCTTATCGAAACTATTTTCAGATTTTCGGCAAGGTCTATCTGTATCTCTTTCGTGGCGCGGTTAGTGGTGAAATATATGTCGTTGCTTCCGGCTATGCTTTTCTTTTCGGGTAATATCTTAGCCATCAGGTTGTAAAAATACACATCGTAGCAGTTGCGTTCGGGGCGCAGGGCTCCGCGCAGCGAATCTTTCAGCCCGAACACGGGTTTAAACCCGTTCTCTTCTTTCAGCGTGCAGTGGTCCAGATACGACTGGCTTAACATATTCACACGGTAGGCTTTTGAGCACCACCAATCCAAAAATTGTTTGTTCTCTTTGAAGTTATATTTTCTGGCCAGAACAAAATCTGCTTCGGCTGCAGGAGGATCGTTCAGCAGCATATAACACAGGCCGCGGTTATAATACATTTCGCCATTGTCCGGATGTCTGGTCAGAAATACATCCATTTTCTTTATCGCCTCATAATAGTCGGCTCTGTTATAATAAAAGGCAATATCCTCATATTCCGAAGCAGAGATGTTTTGCGACCAGACACGTATGCACATCAGGAGAAAAACAAATGCTATCAGGCTCTTTTTCATAGTACGGGTTTTAGGTTTCGGCCACCGCGGGCTTCGGTTTCGCGACACAAAATTACATTAAATATGTTTCGGAAAAGTGGCTAACATAATTTTGCGTATCGGTTTATATACACATCAGGCTTACACTTATATTATTTCCTCTGTTCTTCCATTCTTCTTTGCCCGAATGAATAGTTCAGGCGGGCATTCTTCCATTCTCTTTTCTTCCCACTTTCCATTAGGAAACTCTATTCACCCAACCGATTGAAATAAAGTTTATATATTTTGCTGAATTGAAAAATTTTAATTAAATTTGTGGAAATAAATTGCTTGGGTTAGGTTGTCATGCGTTGGGAGACATGCAGGTATCGGTGAATAAAACCTTAGCAGTAATAGTGGTTTCTTATAAAAAAAATTATGAAAAAGAACATTGTAGTAAGTATGTTGGTTATGATGGCTGTTTTTTCGGTCAATATCAAAAGTTTTGCTCAGCAAACAAAACATATTTCGAGTGAAGATTCTGCTGCTTTCAATGCATTGGTGTTATATCCCGATACGATCCGCCTCGATATTTTCGAGGTCTGTCAATATCCCGCAGCTATTGTGAATATGGCAAGTCTGCAAACCAAATCCAGCTCTGGTTTTTCTGATGCTATTAGCAATTATTCAAAAGACGAAAAGGAGGATTTTTGGAACCTTAGCCGATATTCCGATCTGATTACTGTTCTGGTTCAGGGAGGTAAAAAATCGAAAGAAGAAATTGATAGAATTCTGATAAACTATCCTGAAGATATCCATGAAACCGCCATTAAGTTTGGTACTCAATATTATGAAACGCTTAAGAAAATTGATGATCTTCAAACTCAAATAAACAACCAGTTTGCACAAATTCTCTCTGATTATCCTTCCGTTACACAGGATGCATTGAAAGAACTCACTCAGTTTCCTGAAATAATAATCCTGCTGAATGATCATCTTAGCCTGTCGGTGCGGATTGGCGATCATTACAAACGCGATCCGAAAGGTGTTATCCACCGGATGGACTCTTTAAATCTGGCAGCAGTCAGGCAGAATGCAGAAGACGCTGCAGCCTGGAAACAAAATATTGAGCAAAACCCTGACGAAGCAAGCGATCTAAAAAATGCTTCCACTGATTTTGCTACCGATAACGGATACACACAAGATGAAATAAACACTGTTCCCAGTTCTTATTATGTATCCAACTACTATTGTAATCCGTATTCTTATTGGTTTGGTTATCCTACCTGGTACCCATACAGCTATTGGTATCCCTATCCTTTCTGGTTCGATTGCGGGTTTTATTATGATGCTTTCGGCAACCTGATAATTATTGGTTACCCTTCCTATTATTTTACCAACTGGTATTTTTATTATCCCGAACACATGCACCATTATCCTCACCTGTGTGATTCGTACATAAATCATTATTATGGCGGACATCACAGGCAGGCTGATGCTAATTCTGTTATTGTTCATAATTGGGTTAGAGATAACCAAAACTATTTACCTAAAGATTTTCTTACAAATAAATCAAACCGAGTTGAAGTTATAAAACAGATTGGTCAGTTGAATGAAGATGTTCAAAAAACACTCAATGGCAAAAAGATCACGACAACTATTAAAGATCAATATTTTCAGAATAATACAACCAAATATCCTGCTTTGAACTCAACGCAACAAACCAAGACCTGGGGTGAGGTGAAACTGCAAAACACACCTGAAAATCTTCAGACGATCACTAAACAGCCGCCTGTTAAAATTACAAATACAGTTCAAAAAACCATTGTCACCCCGAAGCAAAATAATACGGAACCAACTTATGATTTCAATAAAATAAATAATGCTCAGGAATATCATAAGCAAACCTGGGAACAAACTCAACCGTCGGGGCAACAGCAGCAGCAGCAAAAGCAACAACCGCAACAGCAGCAACAGCAGCAGCAGCAACAGCAAAAACAACAACCACAGCAGCAACAACAACAGCAGCAAAAACAACAACCGCAACAGCAGCAGCAACCCGTAAAACAAACACCGACACAACAAAAACCAAATAACCAAACATCGTCTGGCAAAAAAAAATAAACAACACTATATCATTATCGATACTTAGAGATAAGTATCCATAGTAATTTTTCGGCATGGATGCTTTTTCAAACTCCTGCTTAACGGGTTTTTAGCAAGCTGATTTATTGTCTATAAATGTAGTAATATTATCTGCTAAAATCAACAATTTTTGTTAGATGAGGTATAAGGTAAAAGGGCCGCTTTTCAAGCAGCCTTATACTTTTCCATCTTTCCCCATCTGAGTTCCGACTTTTTTAATAAAATTATTCCTCCAAAATAATATTCCAAAAATTTCGTTTAATTTTATGATCTAGTTAAATTTTATGACAGCACGAAAAAGGTTTTTACTCCGAAATGAACAACAGCAAAATGTTGCTACGGTCATCACATTTTTCGATGAGTATCTGAAACATGAAATAGGATTTATTACTACTATCGACTATAAAATTCATACCTCAAAAATCTACGAAGACCATTTTGATGCTGATATCATAGCCGATTTGGCCGCCCTTGTTAATATAAGCTATCTCGATTATATCGAATTACCCATCAAAAAATAATTCCGAATTATCACTTTTTTCATTGCTGTAATTCATGTTTTGGGCTTATGACTAAAACCGGAATTATTTATTAAATAAACCCGGCAGTGAATCTAAAGCGCTGCTAATATAGATAAACAGATCAGTAGCCTGAGCCAAACAGGAGGAAATAATTGATTATTATTATTGTTTACTGTTTCGGTTCACCTCAAGGTGGATCTTCCATCCCAGTTTGTCCAGTTCATTATTAAACGTATCGAAAGTGTATTTGTCGGCAGGTGTCAGCAAACCTTTAAAGTTTTCGGGATTATCAAAATAATTGATAGCAATAACAATGGGCATATACGAAACCATCACCGAATTATCCTCCACTGCTATCAGCGCTTCAATATCTTTACTTCCGGTCATAATCACTTTTATATAACCACCCGGAAAGAATCCTTTTGTCAGTCCCTCTTCATAACTACATTTCAGGTTTTTCTTTACTATTTTTTCAAGCATTTTATAGGCCCATTTTCTTTTATGGGGTTTGAGCCACCTCATAATTGAAAATAGTATCGGAGAAAATTCTTTATCTATAGCAAATAAAGTTCTTACACTATTACATTTTATTTTTTCAGGAATTAAAATGGAATCATTCAAGGGAACACTCATCAATTTCTTTTCTCCTATAGGTTCGGGAAATGTTTGTTTCTTGATAAATTTGCCTAAAGGTTCGTACACTTGCTTACCGTCAATGTACGTTGTCGAACATAAAGATGATTCTATTATACCACTCATGATGCTTGCCAAAGCCTGATCGGGAGACGGCATACGCCCGGCAACGCCGTACATTTCGATGCTGTTAACCTCCCTAAGCATTTCTGCCAAATGGATTATTACTAATGTTGACACCCCCGGCGATTGCCCCGTACACGTAAAAACCATGCTGCCCGATTCTTCAATTTCGGGTTTCAGCTGCCGCAGATTCATCAAATGTAGCTGTTCATTTGCAATATCGATGTATGGTTTTTTGCATTGCACTACTGTTTTAACAATTTCGTCACCACCCAGCGAAAACGGACCTGAAGCATTGATCACCATATCAGCTTTCTGGCAATATAACGTAAGCTTATCCGTATTGCCGGCATCAAGTATTTCTACCGATAAGCGGTTCGAATTATTCTCCCGCACCAGCGATTCTAATTTTTCGGGTCTTTTGCCTACAGCCAGCACATTAAAAGCTGTCTTTTCGAGCAGGCCTTTCACTATTTTAGTGCCCGCGTGTCCGTAACCACCTATAACAAGTATGGTTTTTATTGTTCCTTCGTTTTCCATATCAGTTTTTTTGCGGGACTACAACAGCAGTTGCAGTGCCGGTATTTAAAATATCAAAAATTGCCATAGGCTTTGGGTGGTATGCACCTGCATGGCCTGCGATGTTCATAGTTTTTAGAGCAAATATCGTGCAATAATCTAACACATCGTATAATATTGCTGCTTTTGGTTTTTTACTCATATCATCATGTTTCCTTCAACTCCAGGGTCATATTCCCATTTGAGCATAAAAATCTTCTGCAAAATTACCATCCCGGCAATACTCCATACAAGATGCAAAACACCCGATTTTACGAAGGAAAAAGGTTGCGTTTTTACAGGCTATAATACCTGTTTTTCGAAGCTAAAAACACGCATTTCCCACTCAGGCAGCCTTCTTTCTGCCTCTCACAAATCGGGGTTCATGGCTATCTTTCTAAACACCTAAACCGCTAAACAGCTATACACCTATCTCATAGCATTTGGCTAATAGCTCAATAACGAAAAGAAGAGAAAGTCCGGGCATTAGCCAAATAATTAAGTAACTCATTGCCCTATCAGCCAAATAAATTACTATCTTTGAACAAGCAATTAACTTTTGCCAAAACAGGTAAAAAACAGTTGGTAATTTTATGCTTACACTAAAATAAACAAGCCTATGAAAAGAGTAATGATATTCGTGATTTTGGTTTTTCTTGCATCACGCTGCCTTCAGGCACAAAACCCTCCAACCACAAAAAACGTGGTCGATTATTTTATGATGATGCCTGCTAGCTTATGGGATCTGAACAGCCACGATTACTCCGACCTGCAAAAAACCGCTATGATCGACGAAAAGGACATAAAAAACGGATGGTTGAAATTTACCGGCAAAGACACATCCGATATGTGGGAGGGATGGGGCGAATTTGTGCTCTTTAAAAAACCCGACAAAACGTATATGATGGCGGTGAGCATTCTCAGTTGCGGCCCCGAATGCAATCAGACGCTCAAATTTTTCGAACTCAACCAAAAAAGCTGGAAAGATGTCACCTCCGAAGTGTTTAAGCCTGTTGCAGCAAAGCTGTTGTCATCCAAATATATTTCCTTGGCGGGCAACGATGAGTTTGCCGAAAGCCCCCCGGTAATTTATGTGTTGCCTCGCTACGGAACCGAAATAACGGTTGTTACTCAGGAAGATATCACCGGACATAAATTTACCCTGGCCACCTATGCCTATATCAACGGAAAGTTTAGTTTAAAAACGCAATAAATAGGGCTTCCTCAACTATGAAAAACTTTTTGTATGCGTTTCCGGTTTTCATCTTGCTGGCTGTTCTGGTCATGCCACTCCGCGCTCAGCCACAAACCAAACCACAACTAAGTGTAGGTTTAAACACTGCCGATACCACCATCACCATCAACGACAGCGTATTTAAAGCATACGAAATTGAAAGGATCGAAAAAATGCTCGGCAAACCCGACCGTATCAGAACCGACAGTTTCCGCTCCTCCTACGAACGTTTTGGTACAGCGCACAGCAAACCCTATTCCACACCCATCACCGTAGTGAACTACTATTACATCTACGACCGCATCGGCATTATGCTGTTTACTGCCAACGGCATCCACAGATCAAAAACACCCGACAGACTCTGTATCTGTTTTAACAATAAAAGAAGTTTTACCAACACCAAACCACAGCCTTTCTCGCCAAACAAAGCTTTCAGCGGCCTGTTGAAAATTAACGGGCAAACCCTTGCACCTGATAAAAAACTGATACCCGACACGGTGAACTACCGCACCGCCAAATTCACCCTCTTCGGCACCGAGTTCGGACCCTCATCCTACACCGGCGACATCGACGGATTGTATTCCCTAAACTCCGAACTTTATATGCTGATTTTTCTGGACAACGAAAAAGACCAAAGGATCAGCTACATGATAGTGAACTAAGCGCAGAAGCTATTGTTTTTTAGTATTCAGGATAAACTCCGCGTCTCGAAAGAAAGCGGAACGCGCCTCTGCCTGCCTTTAGCCAAATCGTTTAATTGTTTCCCGGAAACAACCCTTCTGACTCCTGAATTCAGAATTCCCAACTCCCAACTCCAGGCACTCCCAACTCTAGTTCACTCCAGGCACTTCCCGCCTGCTAATGTCTAAAACCTACAACCCATCAGATCTTCGTAACCTTCTTAACAATAGAAGCATCTCCCGCTTCCACTTTAATAAAATAAGTCCCTTCAACAAGTTTCGAAATATCAAACAAATAATCAACGTCTTTCTGGCTTCCCAAATTAACGGTCTTCACTGCCTTACCTATCACATCAAACAATGTGAGCCTGATATTCTTTTCTGTTTCCAAACTCAATCTCACCGTAAAATTATTCGTGGCAGGATTCGGGAAAACCGACAGCGAATTGTTCAGTTCATTTTCTTTAACATTTACCAACGTATAGAGTGTTGTTTCCCATATACCTCTGCCGAAGGTTGCGGCTCTTATCAAACCTGCCGTATAATTAATATCAAGCTCCGATACTTTAACATTGGGCAGATTGTTATTATAGGAGGTCCAGTTAGCCGAAGTAGAATCTTTGTGGAAAACTCCGACTTCGGTTCCCAGATACAGATCATCCACTGCGTTTTTCTGATGAACAATGCAGTTAAAACCCAGGTTGGTCAGGTTACCTGTTATGTCGGTCCAGCTGTTGCCTGCATTGGTCGATACATACACATTGCTCGAGCTGCTCCCCGTGCCGCATATCCATAATTTCGAGGGATTATTATTGTCAACGGTGATACCGGTGATCGACATCGAGCTGTTGGGTGTTTTTGTCGCCCACGAAGTGCCGCCGTTGGTGGTCACATAAAGGTCCGAATTGTAGGCTGCATAAATATAATTTGCATTCGACGGGGCCGAAGCAATAGAAGTGATATTGTCGGGGCATAAACCACTCGAAATGGCGGTCCAGCTTGTGGTTCCGTTGGTCGATTTATACACGTCGCCAAAACCCATGAATAACAAATTGTGATTGGTAGGGTGGATGATATACGGTGTGCACCATGCTCCATACTGCCCCGAGGGCTGCACATCCGTATTCCAGTTGTTTCCGCCGTCGGTCGATTTCATTAACGATCCGTTATACACTTCGGCGTACAAGGTATTCGAATTCGAGAAATCCACAGCACATACAAAACCGTCAGCGCCGTATAGCTGCGACCAGGTCGAACTGCCGGTATATTTATTGATGCCGTTATCCTGCATTCCAGCCACGATGAGGCTTGCATTCGATTCGGTGCCGCCCATGGCATAGCATTGTGAAATTCCTAATCCGGACGAAATGTTGGTCCAGGTCGAGCCGGCGTTGGTCGTATAAAAAGCGCCTCCGTCTGTGCCGGTATATATTTTGGTTCCCCCTGCAGGATATATCAGTTCGTGTATATCGCAGTGGGTATATTGTCCCGAAACCGATGGCGGGTAGGTCCAGTCGGTAAGATTTGTCCAGTTCACACCTCCGTTTGTCGATTTCCATTGATTGATCGATCCCACGTAAATTTCATTCGCATTGGTTGGCGAAGCAGCGATGCTCAGGTCGTACCAGCCCTGACCGCTGTTGTCACTGCCGTCAGTAGCATAGCCCAGTATATTGGGCGAGGTCGATTGTGTCAAAAAACTCGTTCCGCTGTTGATCGACCTGTAAAGTCCTTTAAAAGTATCGTCGCTATAGTTCGAAGCCACCAGATAAACATAAGCCGAATTGGCAGCCGTCACGGCAATTTCATATCGGTCGCACGAAGTTGGAAGCCCCGAGGTAATGTTGGTATAAGTGCTGCCGCCATTCGTCGATTTATAAAAAGCCCCTCCTGTGGTTGCATACACTATGGTGGTGTCGCCGGGTTTATATTCCACATCATAAAACTGCACATTGCTGCCCGACCATTTTGTCCAGCTTGTACCTGCATTCGTCGATTTCCACATCCCGTCGCCGCATGCAGCTATAATACTGTTCGAGTTTTGCGGATTGATAAGCATCCTGCACACAGCCACCCCACTCGTCGAATTGTCCATCCCGGTCATATGCCATGTTGCGCCTGCATCTGTCGATTTCAGTATGCCGATCCCGGGGCAGTCGCCGGCATCCCTGTCGCCTGTTCCAATGTACACTATGTTCGAATTGTTATGATCCACCGCTATGGTCGAAACTCCCAGGTGGGGCATATAGTCGCTGGTGGTGTTCCATGTGGTTCCGCCGTCAACCGATTTCCACACTCCGCCCGCAGGTGCTCCGATGTATATCACGTTGGCGTTGTTCGGGTCAACCGTAATAGCGTTTATTCTTCCGTTGCCGGGGCTGTAACCGCTGTTTCCACAGGTCCAGTTCAGCAGGCCCAGCGGGGTCCAGGTGTTGGTAAGTTTGGCCTGTTCCGGCTTTTTCTCGGTGGCGCTGAACTTCAGGTATTCGTTCCAGTATTTCAGCGGCGATGGCAACACCCCATCAGGATAGGCTTTCGGAGCTGTCTGGTATTCCCAGCGTTTAAACTGAAAGTAGCCTCCCAGTTCGCTTTCTTTACCTTCGTTATCTTCATTTTTCAGGTTCTTAACCGGCTTGTTGCCCCAATATTTGTAAAAGGCTTTCTGAATATCATAAAAGTTGGCCTTCGACTTACTTTTACCGAGATAAATGGAATCCATCCAGGGCTGAGCCTTTACGGAAAGTATTGAAATACCGATCAACAGCACCAAAAAAGTTATCTTTTTCATAAGGAAATTAATTTTTGTAAAGATAATTATTTTTTGATTGTTGATATAGATAGGTAATTATTTGCTTAAGGCAGGTCGCGAGCCTGGCCCAACTGAAACACAGTCGCATCATGAGATTTATTAAATTTTTGCAGCATCGTTATAAAGAAGAGCGTATATTTGTTGTATTATTAATGCTCACAAAAATCGATGCCGTTATGAACAAAATATTCTGGTCAATTGCCGGTTTGAAAATAAAAAAGATCCTGTATATCTTACTTTGTATCAACACAGCTTTCTTTTTAGCCTACGAATTAATGACGTTGGTAAATTATCTGGGTATATTGTCGCGCTCCTCCTTATCTAATTTTGTTATAAAAGGCATGTATAAACTTTCCTGATGGTATTTTACGCTTTTTAGTGCAGGCGGGAGCCATGCGCCTAACAGCGATTCCTCGCTTCGCTCGGAATGACAATTTGAATTTTAGAGTTTTAGGGCGAGGTGCGGCTTCGCCGCACCTCGCCCTAACCCCCCCCCACTCACCGCTGTCATTCCGAACGAAGCGTAGCGTAGTGAGGAATCTCCTTTTTGTTGTTCCCATACCGTAGTGAGGAATCCTTACTCTTTATTTCCAGAGGATGCGTTACGATCTTTTCTTGTTGTCTCCATTTCATTTCGTTCTTTATTCACATCCCTGCACCATTTTTTATACAATAAAAAAAAAGGTGCAGGCCACAGCCTTCGCCCAAAGGCGAATGTTATGTGTTAAGCACTATATTATATGGTTGACAGCATCCCCCTACAACATTTGTTTTGCAGTTTCTACCGTTATCTCTAATACTCTGGTGAGCCACGAATACTTCTGTTTCATAAGATCATAATCCACACCCGAACTGATATAGCGGGCCGTGCCGTCAATAACGAATCCGGTGCCGGGATAATCTTTATGGCCCAAAACATCTTTACTACCCAGGGTTAATTTTACATGATTGTTTACATCAATATTTTTCTCAGTTTTTCTGAAACCATAGGCAGGTATGAGTATGCGCTCATCTTCTGTAATGACAAGGTATGAATTCCAGGTATTGGCTACATGGGTTTCTACACCCCATGATACTATAGTTACAACTCCTTCGTGTTGTAATACTTCTACGAATTTTTCTGATAGTTTTTTATTTTCACACATACTATTGCTTGCTGTTGGTTAATACTGATTATTTTTTCAAAAGTAAACATTTTCCGGTAGCGTTGTTACAACGACTGCAATTCGCGCTACTCAATTGTACTGTTATTTTTGTATGAACGTTATAGACTGAATTTTGAAAAGGCAAAGCCTGTAACGATAAAATCGTTGCATGCATAGCCTTGTACCCAATGGGTGTATAAATTTGCAATTTTTTGAAATTATGTTTATTTTTGCAGAATAGTAACCTAAACTTTTTTTTATGTTGTTAAGCGATAAAATTAATTTCGACAAAAACGAAAGAGCAATAAAAAAACTCAACATTATCACGCATCCCATGCGTGCAAAAATAATTGAGTTATTACTCGAACACAAGAAATTGACGGTAACAGAGATACAAAATAAACTTAAAATATTTCAGTCCGAAGCCTCTCACCATTTGATTCTCTTGAAAGACCAAAGCGTGTTGAAACGGACCCGGGCAGGTAAACTAAGCTTTTACTTTGTCGATGAGGAATACCTCGAAAGATTACTGGGCTGTGCTATGCTTTTAGCCGAAACCGAAAAATAGAAACCGATCTTGCATTTTCCTCGTTTCTGCTCAGGCAGGAGCCTGGTGCCCGATGGGGAGCGTTATCCTAAACACGCTTTAACCAATATTCCCGGTATTAGTATCAAGGGCAGTATCCGTAATTTTCTTTTCCTTGTGATGTTTTATCATCCTGGTGATAAATTCAACCGAGGTAATAAGCGCGAGGATCAGTAACAAAAATGCACAAATTACGAGTAAGAACAGCATCTCATCATTTGCGCTGCCTGTTCCTGCGTAGGCGAAATGAAATGA
>CAIWKO010000057.1 GCA_903913285.1 uncultured Bacteroidales bacterium
ACATGCCTTCCCGCGTTTTTGAATTTTCCAGTATCTCTTTTACCGCAAAATAATTTATCCAATATACATCATGGTTCTGACCATTTCTTATCGTTATAGCATCGCCTTCTTTCAATGCCTTTGTAATTGTTAAAGCAAGGTATGATTGCTTTAGCAATCCTCCTTTGCTTCCTTTATGAATAATTTTACTCAAGTCAAACGACTTGTAATAAACAGTACCATTAATAATTATGATACTTACGTTTTTCCTGAACTCCTGACGCTTTTGTTCGAAGATTTCGGGCACTACCGGAAGCGCCTTCACTTCTTTAACAACAGGAGCCTGATAACTGCCTGTTTTGCGCAATGCGGGCAATACCTCATTCGTTACCCATTTGCGAAACAATTTGGCCTCGGTTTTGTTACTGCGGAAAATTAAATTGTAGAGACCGGATTCGTTAACGAACCAGGTTCTTCCCTGACGACCTAAGTTAAACTTAGCCCGTTCATCGTCGTCAAGTTTTTTAACTACATCTGTGGGATTTTTTAATCCTAACGAATTACACACGTCAATTGCTGCAAACCAGGGCTGGTTATTATTGACAATTCTTACCTTGTTTGTTTCGCTGAAGGTAAACTCAACGGGTAGATTACTACCTTTTTGCTCATTGTGTCGCATAAATTATTTTTTATTAATAAAAATAGACCGGTCACTGCGACACATTCATTGCCATGAGCAATAGATGAGCTGGGGACTTTCACCCTTATGCCGGTCTTTTCTTTTCTAACTCTTTTTTGGAAATTGCCCATGATTTGAATGTATCGCAAGGCAAAGATACAAAAAGTATTATACGAAAGTCAAGAATTATTTTATATTTCTCTCCTGCATTACTCTTAAATCTGTATTGAAGAATACAGAACAACTATCTCTATCACTGGATTCGTTGTTTGTTTTATGTGCTTTTATTGAAAAAATCACCTCATAATATTTTAATGTGGTTGAATCTTTGCAATTAATGTATTCTATTTTTAATAGGGAGTCTAATTTTAATGTCATTCTTGAACTATCGACATATAATTTAGCTGCTTTCCATGCATCATTTGCCTCATCTAAAAGAGCGTCATTATTTGAATGTTGGCTTTCCATTTGATACATTCCGAAATTTGCTTTATAAAGATTAATATTACATTCAACTAATTTTTGATATCTTTCCAATCTTTTTGAATTAAAAAAATTTCTAATAAGAATGACACGTCTCGGTCCAATTGTATCAATTTTATTGATAATTATTTTATCGACAGTAACATCTTTTGGAGCTTCACTTTTTACAAATTCAGTTAGATTTTTGAGAATTTTGTCGTGAAGTTTTTCATATTTGTTTTTACAACCGGCTATCAATATAATAGCCATTAAGGTGATAAGGGTAATTTTTTTCATAATCGACGGTTTTGTTTGTTTTGTTTGTAAAAATATTAATTTTCAATTAATCCGGAAACTTTATCCCGGAAACTTTTATTTGTTTCGAGCAAACCTTTAATGGTTCGCACGGCATACATGGCTGTTGCATGATCTTTGCCGTAGATGGCTCCTGCTTGTTCGAATGTCCATTTAAGTTTTGTTTTAGCCAGGTAGATTACTATTTGCCGGGCTTCGACATACTCACGTTTGGTCGTAGGACTGCGAACTTTGTTTTTTTCCAACTGCAGATGATTGCATACTTTCTCCTCGATCTCGAGTATCTCCGGGCGAATCCCGAATGGTAGTCCGGGTATGCAATAATAAGAAACTCTACTTAAATTCATTTTCCCAGCGGCTTTGTGAGAGATAGGTTTCCGGATAGCAGCGTTCCTGGGTGGGATG
>CAIWKO010000058.1 GCA_903913285.1 uncultured Bacteroidales bacterium
ATGATAAAAGGGATATCAATCTAATTGCCACCGCAAAGTCAAGCACATTGGCAGGTCACACAGGCTCTCACACAGCCAAAACCTGCCAAAGAGCTTGCCTTCTCCACCGCACCACGACATTGACAACTATGAACTACTGGACGGAAAAACAAAACAACGAAACGCTAACAAAGGCTATATGCAATAAGGGTTTCAGTGGTAATTCAAGCATTCTACCCCGCTCAAACTTCGGTGTAGTTGGACAGGAAAGTAGCCCGCAATCCCTTACTGCATATAGCCTCAACCGTTATGGGCAAGTTTAGAAATAGACAGCAGCATCGACAGACAAGAGTGTGGACAATTCGAGATGACACTTTTGGTGACAACTGACAATAAAAAAAATGTGGAGTTCAGAAACCACACTAAAAAACGGGGCAAAATTGACAAGTCAATTGAAAAAATAAATAAAAACTTAAAAAATGAAAAAACAATTATTCTTAATTATTATTTGTCTATTTGCTGTTAATCTGACAGCTCAAAATTCTAATTATTGTTTCCTGTTCAACTCACCTAAGGCTTTATTTTATGGGATTGATTTTTCGCTCGTAAAATTCAGGAATGATGGAGCCACAGGATTTAATGATTTGGTTAAGATTCGTGATTCATATTTCTACACTCTAAACACTTATTTTACTCCGGGAGTTGATAAGTATAGTCTGAATGATTGCTTTAAAAAGGAAGTGGTATTATCATTAGAGACTGCCAATTCGAGAAACAAAAATATCGATATCAATATTCTAATGGTAGATAATACAGTTTCACTCAGAACAGAATCGATCAATAATTTACTATCTTTTTATCCCACCGATAATGTAAAATCCGATTTGGGGATCATATTAATTGCTGAGCAGTTTAATAAGGTAAAATCAGGAAGTGATAAATCCTTTGGTACGTATAAGCTTGTATTTTTTAAGAATTCAGATCATACTATTTTGCTGTCATTAAATCTTTCAGGCATGGCCGGAGGCATGGGCTGGGCTAACTTTTGGTGGAAATCCATTGCTAATGCACTTGATGATGTAAAAATGAATAAACTAAAAAAACAATATTGTCCTGAGTAAAAATAAAGGTGGAGACCGGAGACCACTGAAACCACGTTGGATAATATCCTACGGGTTAAAAAAAACGGGGCGGAACTGAAAAGCCAGATGAGTAAGAGAAATAAAACCAATTGTTATGTCAGAATTAGAAAATGAAATTCAAGAAATACCATGTCCAAAATGCAGAAATAAAGTGATTAAGATTAAAATTTCCGATATGATTTCTCGTAGGGAAGCAAAATGTTCTTCATGTAAATCGAAGTATGAATTTGGTTCAAGTGAAGTTTCAACTTTAAAGTCAGCAATACATGATCTTGAAAAGGCACAAGATAAATATGAAGATTCTCTTAACAAAATTATGGATAAGGCTAAAATTATAATCATTAATTAAGGAATGAAAATCAATTAAAATGAAAATCTTGAAAAGAATATTAGTCATTTTTGTTTTTTTGTTTCAGTATTTATTATGTTTTTCTCATTCAGGGAGAACGGATGGCAATGGAGGTCACTGGAATCATTCAACTGGAAAATATCATAGTCATGAGTTTCCAATTATTATTCCAATAATTATTGTTTCGATTATTGTAATAGCTTTTATTGTAATTAGAGTTAGTAATAGAAAAAGGTAAATTATAGAATTAACCATAATGAAAAAAATCTTATTTGTAATTTTACTGACTCATTTATTTTCTAACCCATTCGTTAGCAGGCTAAGCTCAGTTGGGTTGAGGTTCTACATCAGTCGATTTTATCCATCTAGGTTCTACCTAAGTATAATACCAGTTGAGAAATAAACAATAAAATAAACGATATGAAAAAAATAATTTTAACCCTAATTACTCTAATTGTACCATTATTAGCTATTTCACAGGATGTAATTGTTAAAATGGACGGAAATGAAATTTTAGCTAAAGTCTTAGAAATAAATGATGAAGAAATAAAGTACAAGATTTTTAGCAACCAGGACGGGCCATTACATGTAATAAAGAAATCAGATGTACTAGAAATAAAATATCCAAATGGCACTACAGAGATTATTAATGAAGAACAAGAGGGCAGCAATAAAAATAATAATAAGCATGATAGTAAAATAGTGCGAGTCGGTTCTTCATATTATCAAAATTCTAGACCTCTTTCATACCCAGCAGTTACTAAAATATTAGGCGAATCAAATAATATTGAAATATCTGAAAATTGGAGAAAAGGGAACAGCCAGAAAGCAACAAGTACACCACTTATTGCGGTTGGTGTGCCTCTTGTAGCAGGTGCAATAACTTCTGGCATTTTACTTGGATATGATATTTTAGATTTTGAATTAGAGGGTAATCCGTTATTTTATTTATGCGTTATTGGAGGCTCAGCAGGTATTTTTTTAACTTCATATGGTATACATTGTAAAACTCATGGTAAGAAACTGGCAAACAAAGCAATTGATGATTATAATAATTCTGCTACTTCTTTAAATTTAAAAAACAATGTAAAAGTATCATTTGGTTTGAGTCATAGTTCTCTTGGGGCTGGATTGTTTTTAACTTTTTAATAAAGCATGAATTAATATTCAATAATATCAACAAAATTTTAGTGCTTAATCTTACTACGTATTAATTAAAACAAAAACTCTTATGGAATACAATTATGAAAAATTGCCTCAGGCAAATCAAATCTTTACTTTCGGTCTAATTTCATTAATTCTTGGATTTTTAGGAATTTGGTGTTATGCTGCATTCTTTTTAATTTTTGCTGCAATTGCTGGATTGATTTTAAGTATTATTGCTGTTTCAAGAGCTGGTAAGGCCAAGAAATTATACAGCGTCTCTCCTGATAAGTATGCGACTGTTGATATTTCAATGATAAAAAAAGGAAAGACTTTGGGTATTATTGGCTTAATTTTAAGTGCAGTTGCCATAGTAAGTGTTGTAGGAACAATTATGAATGGAATTTTAAATGGATTTTCACACAGTTTAAGATAAAAATTTTATGGCTTCAAATATTTTTTCAGAATTTGCAAAAATCTTTAATCGAATAGTCGATATTATTTCACAGGGGAATCTTCAAAGAGTTCGCTTAATTCATGAATTTAATTTGGTTTTTCATGAAGCTTACTTGGAAGGCTCTTTAGACCGTCATTGTCGAGTCTCAACTTCACCAGGCAATCCACAATTTAGACATGAAATGAGCACATTTTATTTACGAAGTGGCTTTAAAATTACCATTGAAAATGACGACCAATTAAAGGAATCTGATTTTATAGAAATTTCAAAATACGTAACTGATAGTATACCATTCGTGAGACAGTTAATGGCTTTAGGATATGATACTCTTATTATTATTGGGAAAAATCATCATTTTGGGCATCAAGTTTCGTTAAAAGAGATTGCTAATCTTAGAGGTTTTTCTTTACCTGAAAGAAGTTAAGAAATATGAATCTCAGACTAATTATCATTTCAATTGTCGTTGGCATTCTAATTTTAAGTTTTTTGATTTATTATCTATCAACAATTAAGAAAAGAAAAGGAAAAAAAGAACTCAGAAAAAGAATTTTAGCAGAAAGAATTGATAATAGCAAAACTGCTCGAAATATCGTATTTGGAATAACTAAAGGAAAACAACTTTACAAAAGGTTAATTTCTCAAGTTTATCCAGATAATTTCCCACAAGATAAATTTCCAGAAGATAAAAGAGAAGTTGCAACATTGTTATCTCAAAGAATTGTTTGCGCAAAAAGAGACTATAATGAACTTCTTAAACTTGAAATAGAAGTAGAACAATTTATAAATTCAAACACATGAGTGTTACAATTAGAAGAACAGTTGTTTCTTACGATTTTCCACGACCACCAAAATTATCGGAATCTGATTATAAGATTACTAGGCAAAATTTGCCTGTACACCCGTATATTAATATAAGGGAAGCAATGTTGAAAGAATACGGGGTTAATTTAGCGATTCGTAGTGTTTTCTTTTTTATGCCTGATGGTACTTACACATCAGCTCGAAATTATTATCACATGTTAAAAGAGAAAAAGAAATTTTATGAGAAACTCTATGAGGCAATTTACAATTCCAAAACTTACGATGAGTATTCCAAAAAATATGATGAATTAGTAAAAAAATAGAAACCAGCCCATAACTAGCGCTTCCTTTCATTGGCAGAAAGAAACGGCAAACTTGATAATATTGTGATTTGCCAACGAAAGGAAGCGCCGAGACGTTATGGGCAATAAAACAATAAACCATGAAAATTAAATTATTATTATCGACCGTCTTCATTTTTTCAACTTTATCAATAGTAGCACAAGGTGTGATTGATTTTGAAAATACGACAACATTTGAATATTTAACAATTGATACAACAAACCATAATAATATTTGGCAGATTGGAAAACCTGACAAAACATTATTTAATAGCGCTTATTCCGTACCTAATGTAATTATTACGGATACGGTACTTCCCTACCCAATAAATAATAATTCAGATTTTGTGGTACAAGCAATATATTTTGGCTCTTATAATCTTTTTCTAAATTTCCAATATAAAATTAATACCGATTCTTTGTTTGATTATGGCAAGATTTACGCATCATCTAACCATGGTTTAACCTGGGTTGACATCACTAACGATACATTACCTGCGAACTTGCACTGGTGTATTTCTAACGGTCCTGTTTTGTGTCCGGGTACTCTTAACTTGCCTTTAACCGGGACATCAGCAGGTTGGTATGAATTTAGTTTTTGGTCAGCTGGGGCTAATATACTATCAACTATTACTTACAAAGACACAATCCTTTTTAGATTTGCTTTTCATAGCGACAGTATTCAGAATAATAAAGAAGGATGGATGATAGATAATATTGAATTTGGTAATTATGAGGGTATACAAGAATTTATTAATGTTCGTTCAAATCTTGATGTTTATCCAAATCCTGCTGGAAACAGAATTAGAATACTGAATAATGATTGGAAAGGAGATGTACTTCTTTCCTTCTACAACTTACAGGGTCAATTATTATTTTCTTATCTGACACGACAACCCGAAAATGAACTTGATATTTCTGGTTTGGCTAATGGAATATATACTATCAAAGCAACAAGTAATAATAAGATAAGAATTGGAAAATTTATTAAGGAGTAAAACCATTACTGCCCATAACAAGCGCTTCCTTTCATTGGCAGAAAGATACGGCAAAGTTGATAATATTGTGATATGCCAACGAAAGGAAGCGCCGAAACGTTAAGCACAAACTTTATTACTTTAGTAACCAATAAACCATCGCTTAAACTCAACTTTATTACTTTATTTTGATGCAGAATAAACAATAAGGAATAAGGTAATAAAGTAAAAGATCATTCAGGTAATTTACGTTACTAAAGTAATAAAGTTTAAAAGGGGCAATAAAATAAAAATATTATCTTTGAATGCACGCAGCAAGCCTGCCTGACGCAGGCAGGGCTGCCCAACGTTAATCAAAAAAAATTATACTCCTTAAGCCCGTGTATCGCTTAAAAGCGAAAAAATATCGGTAAACATTGCGGTTGTTGTAATTTCTATTTTCTTCCTGCTAAATAAGTAAGCATTTTCAAACCAACAATATAAAAATTATTATCTTTGGCTACCAAATATGCTGTCAGCGATCAGGCTGATCGGTGTTATGGGATTTAATTTACTAATTTCTAATTCAAATTTATTTTATGGATATAGCAGACAACATACAAGAAGCAGTTGAACAAGTGGGAAAAAGCAAGATAAACTCAATGGTTGCTTTGTTTGTTGCCATAACGGCAACCTTTATGGCACTTTGCAATGTGAAAGACGGCAATATAGTGCAGGCAATGCAGCAGGCACAAGCCAAAAGTTTGGATTCGTGGTCGTATTTTCAGGCAAAAAGTACAAAACAATCGATAGCCGAAAATACCCTTGAACTGCTGAAACTGCAAAACACCCCTGCCGACGACAAGGTTATTAAAAAGTTTGAAGAAAAGATTGAAACCTATAAAAAAGAAAAAGCCGAAATAAAAGCACAGGCAGAAGGCTACGAAAAAGAATATAACGACATTAATCTTTTCGACGATCAGTTTGATATGACCGAGGCCCTGCTTACTATTTCAATTGCCATGTTGGGGATAACGGCTCTTACTCAAAAAAAATGGCTGCTCTGGTTTTCGAGCGGCGTTAGTTTGATCGGAATAGTGTTGGGCCTGACAGCTTTTATGAAGATAAGCCTGCACTCCGATCTGATCTCGAAAATACTCGGATAAACATCATTGGTTATGTGGGATGATGTTGCATCGGGGTTAGTGTTTTTTAATTAATTTTACACATGGAAGAAAAAAAGCCCATCATAATCGAAATGTTCTACACGAATTATTGTCCGAATTGCAAGATATTGAAACGCATGCTTGATGAAGTGCTGCCGCAGTTTGGCGACACCTTTGAATTGAAAAAAAGTCATGCCAGTTCGCCCATCGGTATGATACGAACTTTAAAACTGGGCATACATGCCGTTCCTGCATTGCTGATCGACCATAAAGTAGTGTACAGGAATGTGCCAACAAAAGAAGAATTGATAAAAAAATTAAGCAGTTATACATCTTAAAAACAAAAACAAATGGAAAAAAAGAAAAAACTCAGATGTCCGATCGGAATTCCCGCAGGAATCATTTCAGCACTTATCGGAGTTACAGGTATTGTTTTGAACAGCATCAACTTCAACCTGCCAGGGCTGATCACTTCGATAGCATTATTACTGTTGGCTATGCCATTCGTGCGCATTATTATGATGGTTCATAGTGCCAACGACCGTTTGGACGAGTTGGAAAGCAAGATGCAAAAATAGGTGCTAAACTTTTTCAGGCTTTTTACTTATACTAATTAACCGACACCTATGTTATTAATCGGAATGAACTTTATTTTCGGCGCGTGTATCTTGTATACCATAGCAGTATGGAGCGAAAAGATACAGCGGAAATTAAAACTATGGCATCTGGTGCTTTTTTGGTTGGGGTTTTGTTGCGATACTGTTGGCACAGGAGCCATGGGTATTATGGCCGGCGACGTAATCCAACTGAGCTTTCACGGAATAACAGGTATGATAGCAATTGTGCTGATGTTATTTCATTCCACATGGGCTTCGGTGGTTTTGATAAAAAAAGATGAAAGAAGGATAGAGCGATTTCACAAATTCAGTTTGATAGTTTGGATCATCTGGCTAATACCGATGATAAGCGGAATGATATACGGAGTTTCGCAATAAAGCATTCATATTATCCGATGATACTTTCAATAAAATGAATATTCTTTATTACAGACAACCAATCATTTTATTTCTCTGATCTCGTCCAAATCGATAACATTCGTTGTTCGGTTTGGCAGTATTTGCATTTTTGTTCCGAAATAAGCATTGAATAAATAGCGAAAAGTATTAACGGCGTATATCGTGTCGGGTATCATGGTATAATTTTTATCGGGCAAATATATTGCCTGAAAAATAGTAAAACCTTCCTCTGTCATATCTTTTTTGCTTTCCTGATACAAGAATCTGAACCCGTGATCGCCCTGAATATCAATAATAGAGTTAGGATCGGTTTTCAAAATATGATCAACGATTTCTTTCATCAGTTTGTTTGAAAATATCAATTGTTGTTCATACGTTTCTTTATTACTGCAATTTGAACAAATACTTTTATCTGTGATCTCTTTGCCTGTAGAATCAAATATATAAGGGCAATGTGGCAATGCTAAATGAATATAATTAAACTTTGGAACAGATTGTTTTTCGGTACTCATTACCTCGTTGTATATTTTTTCATTAACGGCTTTGTATTCAGGGTTCTTAAGACCGAATATTTTTTCCTGAATTAAATAAAAATATGTGCGGTAGTAAAGGTTTTCAAAAACAAAATCTAATAAGTTTGGTATCTTTTGTTGGTTAAAAATTGAGTGTTCGCTAAATTTATAACCGTATTTATGCAATCCGCAAATTATCTTATTATTTCTGTAACACTCTACTAAATCAGAGAATCGGGATCTTTTTACCTCAGAAATATTCTGAACATTAAGGTAAGACGCGTTCAAAATAGATGAAATGCTAAATTCGGTTTCATTATAACAACTGTGTGAATTTGATGGAATTCTGAAACCCCGATCCTTCAAAAATGTTTGAATTTCGACATTTTCATAATTCCAA
This sequence comes from uncultured Bacteroidales bacterium, assembly GCA_903913285.1. Classification (GTDB taxonomy): domain Bacteria; phylum Bacteroidota; class Bacteroidia; order Bacteroidales; family CAIWKO01; genus CAIWKO01. The sequence continues at coordinate 8,263 of CAIWKO010000058.1, forward strand.
TATTCCTTCAGACTTGAATTAGCAGTATAAGAGTCAAAAATGATAACATAAATATCAGGCAGAGATTTTGTGTTTCTCGTAAATTTTAGCTGCCCTTCAATTGTATTTTCGAGTTTAATATCATGCTTATCAATCACTGTGAAAGTGTATTTCACAATTTCAACACCTAAAAACAAACCGAAAACAATATTTAAGTACAGGTTAAGTCTTAGAAAATGGTATTTGGTTCTCTTTAAAAAAACAACTAAAAGCAACGTAAAAACTCCCAGAACCAATACTGATATCCAATGAATTTTAAAACCTACAAAATCGGTCAATGACTTAATAAAAGAGAATTGGATAAGATAATTGAAAACATCAAAATAAAAATCGAGAAACAATAATGGTATCAGAACCAAGATTCCTGTTTTGATTTTATTTTTAATTACGAAATAGGCAATAAAATATATCGCTGCATTAGTAAAAAAGATAATAAGTATAAATATCAGTTTATCAATAGATCCGGTAGAGAAATATTCGTAATAAACCGAGCGAAGTTCATTTAAAATAAAGATCAGCGGAATCAAAAACGGATACAATGCCCATTCAGTAAAAAACCTTTTCATCATTTCAAGATTAAATAAATAAGCCTTTCTGAATCGTGATCAATATATAATTCATTAAAAACAGATTACGTTTGGCAAAAATATCTCACAACAATCAATAAATCAAAGATAAAAATTTTAATTCAGAAAACACATTATGTTATTTTTTTGCAATACCATATAATATTTAATATTCCCAGAAAAAGATCTCAAAAATACTCATCTGTAAAAGTTTTTTTCTTCAACTGTCAGTTTCATAAAAAAACCTAACTTTGAAGTTTGAGGATTAAAACCTATCAAAAGTAAAAAACACCTAAAACCAACCACAGATGAAAGTAATAGGAATTAACGGTAGCCCGCGCAAACAAGGGAATACTTTTCTTGCCCTTAGCATGGTAGCCAGCGAACTAAAATCGCAGGATATTGATTTCGAAATTCTACACATAGGGCATAAAATGATACACGGATGTTTGGCTTGTGGAAAGTGCGCCAAGAATAAAGATGAGAAATGCAATATCAAAACCGACGATATGAACCTGTGGATACAAAAGATAAAGAAAGCGGACGGTATCGTTCTGGGTTCGCCAGTATATTGTTCCGGTATTGCAGGCACCATGAAAAGCTTTTTAGACCGTTTGTTCTATGTGTCGGGAGCCAACGGCAACCTGATGCGTCACAAAGTTGCAGCTTCTGTTGTTGCAGTTCGCCGCACGGGAGGGTCGGTTACCTTCGACAGTTTAAATCATTATCTCACCTACAATGAAATGATCATAGCCTCTTCGGTTTACTGGAATGTGATACATGGCCGCGAAGCAGGAGAAGCTATCCAGGATGCAGAAGGAGTGCAGCTTATGCGGGTGCTGGGAAAAAATATGGCATGGTTGCTCAAGATGAAAGAAGCAACTGCCAATACCATTGAACCTCCCGAAAAAGAAATTAATGAACGAACCAATTTTATCAGGTAACGTAGAATAAAGACTTCCAGCAATTCATAGAATTTGTAGATACAGTATCCCTTAGAATTCCAGTTATTTTGTAATATTTAAACTCATGTTAGTTAAACAATAAAAGATCAAACTGGATTTGTTTAGCTTCGCTCAATTGAAGGATTGAAAATAAATTTTGAGATAATACTATCTAACCAACGAAATATTCCCTTTTCTATTTATTTCAGTACCATCGTCCATGGTTACTTTAGCCTCATATGCATAAACATCCTCGGGAGCATTTTTCCCTTTATAGGTACCATCCCAACCCAAGGTCTGATCAGTAGTCTCAAAGACCTTTTCGCCCCAACGGTCAAATACCCTGAATAACAATATTTTTATATCACGTCCGTGAACATAAAGTACATCATTATGACCATCACCATTCGGTGAAAAAATATTGGGGATATAAAGAACAGGTGTGAAACAATCAACTATTGGCATTTCGAAAACTACTGACCTTGTTGCAACACATTGATTAGAATCAGTAACTGTAACGGAATAAGTGCCAACTTGCAGATCAGTGAGAGTTGTTGTTGTTTCACCGGAACTCCAATTGTATAGATAAGGCAATGTACCTCCATTTATATGCAGTGTAATCGAACCTTTATTAAAATCCGGGCAAGCAGGAGCAACTGTATCAATACTAATCGTTTCAGTTGGGAAAACGTTAATAGTAATAGTGTCTGCATTACCACAAGCACCTGATATAGTATAAATAATTTGAGCAACTCCTCCTCCGGCAACTTGCGGGGAGAAAGTTCCTGACGTTACATTGGTAATACCAGTACCACTCCAAACACCACCAGATTGAGCAGCAGTCAGATCAAATGCAGGTTGATTACTGCACATAGGATTAACAGGAGTAATAGTCGCATTGGCAAGAGCACTGTATGCAACCTGAATTGAATCCACATTTGTACAAGTGTTAGTGTTAGTTACCTGAACAATATACAAACCTGCAGAACTTACCATAAGTGTTTGAGAAGAGGAACCACCAGGAGTCCATGAATAAGTTGAACCCGGATTTCCGGCATTAAGCAATAAAGTCTGGCCGTTACAAATCGTAGTATCATTTCCTAATACAATTACAGGCAAAGGATTGATCTGGATATGAGTAGTATCAGCATCACCGCATAAGCCTGATATAGTATAAATAATCTGTATACTACCTGTACCTGCTAATGATGGATTGAAAGCACCAGTACTAGGATTGGTAATTCCAGAGCCAGACCAAACTCCACCTGATTGAGCAGCAGTAAATGTTATTGGACCTGCATTTGCACATAATGGATTATGAGGCGTTATTGTTGCGTTGGCATTTGGATTTACAGTTATCGTGTATGTAGATGGTGTCCCAGTACAAGTATTTGCAGTTGGAATAACAGTAATTGTAGCAACTATCGGGCTTGATCCGGTATTAGTAGCTGTGAATGATAGAATATTTCCTGATCCACTTGCACCTAAACCAATTGAAGTATTCGAATTGCTCCAGGTAAATGAGCCACCTGCAGGTGTACTAACAAAGTTTGTAGCAGGTACTATTCCTCCTGCACATACGACAATATTTGCAGGAACAATAACTGTTGGTGTGGGATTTATCGTGATAGTATTCGTTGCTGAGGCAGCAGCACAGCCTCCAGAAGCGGCAATATTATTAGTAACGGTATAAGTTCCCGGTGTACTTGTAGTCAAATTTACCTGTCCGGTATTTGTATTCACAAAAACTAATCCGGATGGAGAGGCACTATAAACTCCTGCACTTGATCCGCTTGGATAAGTTGGCAAAGGATTTGCACCTCCCTGACAAAAAGGTCCCGAATATGAAAATGTTGCCGATGGTGATGTACTAATATTTATGGTTGTAGTACTACTTGACGGACAAACACCATTTGTGGTAAATGTTACTGTATATGTATTGATTGTACTAGCACTAACATCAATAGAACCTGTTGAAGTATTAAGAAATACAAGACCTGCAGGACTGGCTGTAAATGTACCTGTCGCTCCACCCGTAATATTTGCAGAAGGGTCAGTTCCTGACTGACAAAATGTTGATGGAGAATAATTAAAGTTTGGATTATCTGTCGGATTTACTGTGATGGTATACGTAGAAGCAGTCCCAGAACATCCATTCACAGTTGGTGTGACTGTTATTGTTGCTGTTACAGGTATAGCAGTAGTATTAATTGCAGTAAATCCCGGTATATTCCCAAGGCCATTTGATCCAAGTCCTATTGTTGTGTTTGAGTTAGTCCATGCAAAAGTACCTCCAACCGGGGAACTTATAAAATTCGTTCCTGATACTAATCCATTATTACACACTATAATATTGGCTGGTACAGATACAGTCGGAATCGGATTCACTATCACAGTTACCGTATTCGAACCTGTACAACTGGATGCTGTTCCTGTTACTGTATAGGTCGTCGTTGTTCCTGGTGTCACAGATACCGGACTGCCCGATAAGGAACCGGGCATCCATGAATATGTCGAACCCACTACTGTACTCGTCACGCTTAACGAAGATGTAGCTCCGTTACATATCGTCGCCAGGGTTGCTGTTGGTGTTAGAACAGGGTTTGGATTTACTGTCACATTTACCGTATTCGAGCCTGTACAACTGGAAGCTGTTCCTGTAACTGTATATGTCGTCGTTGTTCCGGGTGTAACTGATACCGGACTGCCGGATAAGGAACCGGGCATCCATGAATAAGTTGTACCTGTCACTGTACTCATCACGCTTAACGATGATGAAGCTCCGTTACATATCGTTGCCAGGGTTGCTGTAGGACTTAACACTGGGTTTGGATTTACTGTAACAGTTACTGTATTCGAGCCGGTACAACTGGAAGCTGTTCCTGTAACTGTATATGTCGTCGTTGTTCCGGGTGTAACTGATACCGGACTCCCGGATAAGGAACCGGGCATCCATGAATATGTCGTACCTCCTACCGTACTCGTCACGCTTAACGAAGATGAAGCTCCGTTACATATCGTTGCCACGGTTGCTGTTGGCGTTAACACTGGGTTTGGATTCACAGTAATAGTTACTGTATTCGAGCCGGTACAACTGGAAGCTGTTCCTGTAATTGTATATGTCGTCGTTGTTCCGGGTGTAACTGATACTGGACTCCCGGATAAGGAACCGGGCATCCATGAATATGTCGTACCTCCTACTGTACTCGTAACGCTTAACGAAGATGAAGCTCCGTTACATATTGTTGTCGGATTTGCTGTTGGCGTTAAAACCGGATTCTGATTCACTGTAACTGTTACTGTATTCGAACCAGTACAACCTGGAGATGTCCCGGTAACAGTGTATACTGTTGTTGTTACGGGCGTAACTGTATTAGAGGTCCCGGATAATGAACCGGGCATCCATGAATATGTTGTAGCTCCTGAAGCTGTTATTACTGAAGATTGCCCGTTACAAATACTTGAAGGAGTTGCTGTAAGTGTTATCGGTAAGGATGGATTTACATTTAGAACCACAGGAACAGCATAAGTCCCTGGACATGCTCTGAAATAATAAGTTGTTGTTGTAGTTGGATTTGATATTGTTAAAGTTAAACCATTGGATAATAGAGTTCCTCCAAACTGAGCGTCATACCAACCATAGGTAATCCCTGAAGGAATAGTTCCTGATAAAGTGGCAGTTAAAGTAGCAGATATTCCAATGCAGGTGCTAACATCAGGTGCAGTAATAGTAAAATTTGTAACGGTAGCATTATCAACTCCAGGACCTCCTTTTGTTGCACCGTTAGGAGGAAATTCAGAAACTCCCAAATCTGTTGTTCCACTTGAAGATGTCGAAGTTCCATTATTGCCTCCGGTTGCAATTCGTGTAATAGCTCCTGAAGAAACAGCAATATAACCACCACCTCCTCCTCCTCCGGGACCTTCAGCTTCAAAGTTTGTTGCTGCCAAAGCACCTTTTGATTTTAACTGATTTCCACCACTACCACCTTTTGCCTGAGATGCATTTCCTGTATTGGTTCCGGTAGTATTTAAAACAATTGCTCCGCCACCGCCGCCGCCGCCACAACCATCAACACCTGCATGTGCTGAAACAGGCGCTGTTCCTGCAGAATTTCCACCGGGGTTACCATTCGAATTAATAGTACCGGTGCCGGAAACAGAACCATAAGTCATTAAATAAATAATACCACCACCAGTACCACCTACACCTCCAAAACCATCATTCTGGCTACCGCCACCACCGCCACCACCCATAAACAATCTTGGCAGTCCACCTTCGTTTGCATTTAATGGGAAACCACCAAAACCACCATAGTCTCTTCTATTGTCACCGCCCCATGCTGTGTTTCCCGGAGCAACTGTTAGTGCATCTGAATTGTTGGCAGAAAAACTATATCCACCTCTGCCACCACCATTTGATGCATTTTTATGAAAAACTGTACCTCCAACAAATCCTAATGGAATATCAGTAGCTAATTCTAGGTCCCAAGCCTGAATGTATGTTAAACTTGTTGTTGTATCAGGAAAACCGCATCCATTATAACCCCAGCTATTGCATGTATTTGATCCTCCGCCACCACCACAATTATGTGCATTACCACCACCACCACCATTGCCAGCACAGGCCCTGCAATACTGTCCGTCTGTAGAACCGTATCCGGCTATGCCTTCACCTTTATGTCCACCATATTTTGTATTAGTCGAAGCATAATCCAGAGCAGCAAAAATAGAATCACAATCTGCTGAATAGGTTCCACCTCTTGAACCTTTACCTGTGGCATTTATGCAGCCGTTATTTACCATGGCGCTATTTGTTTCTACAGCTAAAACACCACCAATGGTTCCACTCCATATATCACAGGTCAGAGTATCCGAAACATTAATTGTAAGGCTAGAATATCTTGGAACACGAACCACTTCAACTTTTCCCGCTGCAGTATAATTATTAGTAAGACCACATTCCAGATTAATAGTTGTAGAACCACTTACAGATAATACTTCGGCAAATTCATATAATCCGGCATTGCCAATACTGTTAATCCATCCATTCCATGCACTCCAACCAGTTATTAGTGATGCCCCCTGTATTTGAATAATAAAAATCAGGTCGCCCTGAGCAAGAGAAGAAGAAAAACGACCGTTGGCATTCAATGTATTGGAAGTTACTGTAATAGAAGTAGCTCCAGTTGTTGCATTTGCAGTTAATGCAGTATATTCATTTACAATTGTATTATTAGTTGATATTGTTTTAGCACCATTCTTTCCTCTTTGACCAAAAGAATTAAAATTTAAAAATGTAAATGATATTAATAAAAGAACAAACCATTTTTTCATAAAGTGAACTATTACTTAATTTAAGACAAAAATATGAAATTGTTTTTACTTATTTTTAAAATAATCTGTTAAAATTTATGAATTAAAAACTCAAATTATATCATGCGATTATTCAATTGGATTTAAGCATATTAACATTTATAGTATTATCATAATTTTTTCCTAAACAGAATAAATCTTTAATTAAGGAATTTCCACACCCGATTTTTTTATATTTTTGAAAAAAATCAATGAATGAGTGCACAAAAAAAAACAAAGAAAAAAGATCAAAAGAAGGTTAAATCATATTCAACACCGACAAAACAAACGGTTCTGCCTCTGCTAAAGAAGACAGAAAACAAGAATAAAAACTTATTGTGGGCTGCAATAGCAGTTATTTTAACGTTTATTGTATATATTCCTTCACTTGGGAACGATTTTATTGTGAATTGGGATGATGGAGGTTACATTCAAGAACATGTACTTGTCCATTCTTTGAGCTGGCATAATTTTATCACAATCTTCAATCCAACAACATTTTATAAAGGGAACTATCATCCCCTTACAACGTTTTTCTATGCTATTGAATATTCTCTGGTTGGGGAGCATGCTTTATTGTATCACATCAACAATCTTATATTTCATTTACTAAATGTTCTGTTGGTTTTCTGGTTTATCCGTTTAATAACCAAACGTGTAGAGATTGCAGGATTTGTTGCCTTACTTTTCGGAATCCATCCAATGCATGTAGAATCTGTTGCTTGGATATCTGAGCGTAAAGATGTATTGTATACCTTCTTTTTTCTGCTTTCATTGATCCAATATTACTTTTATTTCACTAAAAATGAATCCAAGCGAAAACATTATTTATTGGCATTTGCATTTTTCTTTTTATCATTATTATCAAAATCGGCTGCTGTTGCGATTCCTATAGCCTTGTTTGCAGTAGATTATTTTATGAAACGTAAATTGAATGCCAAATTATTCATCGAGAAGATCCCGTTTTTTGCTCTTTCGCTTGCATTTGGCATTGTGGCAGTTTTTTCCCAGAACGAAAGAGGAGCAATTCACGATCTGACACCATTGTTTTCTATTCTTGACAGAATCCTTATCGTTTCAAATTCTACCATAACCTATTTTTGGAAACTATTTGTTCCGATAAACCTGTCGACAATGTATCCTTATCCTCCCAAAATCAATGGGATGTTTCCAATTTTCTATTACATTGCTCCATTTATTGTTCTATTAATTATTGGCTTATTAATATTCTCAAGAAAACGGGGAAGACATTTCATTTTCGGAGTATTATTTTTCTTCGTAAATATTGCGCTGGTTATTCAAATTATACCGGTTGGAGGCGCTGCACTTGCCGAGCGTTATACCTACGTTCCTTATATCGGTTTGTTTTTTGTCCTTGGTGTATTATTCAACAAAGCGAGTAGCTCCCTCAATAATACTGTTCGAAAGCTCAAGCCACTATTTTATATTATTTTTGCGGGCTTTGTACTTTTCTTTTCGGTACTTACCTGGCAGCGTATCGGTAAATGGAAAAATGGTGAGACATTGATGCTTGATGTATTAAAAGTTTATCCAACTTCAACTTTTGCATTAAATAATCTGGGATACTATTATTATCATTGGTTTAAAAACTATGATAAAGCTCTTGATGAATATAATGCTTCTATGAAAATTGATACAACAAACTACGAAACATGGAGTAATCGCGGAGTAGTATACAACAATATCGGCAAATACGAATTAGCCATTCACGATTTTACAAAAAGTTTAAAATATAAGCCCGATAATATTGACGGATTTATAGGAAGAGCAAATTCATTAAGCGCTGTTAACAAATTTGCCGATGCCCTCCCCGATTATAATAAATATTTGCAATTGAAACCCGATGATGCTAAAGCATATTTATGGAGAGGGACCGCTCTGTATAACACAGGAAAAGTTGATGAAGCTATGATTGATTTCGATAAATGCCAGCAAATGACACCTAACGATTATGAGGTTTATTTCTGGAAAGGATTAGTCTACTATAAAAAAGACGACTTCAAAACCGCTCTTGACTATTTTGATAAATCAATCAGTTTAAAACCTGCCAAAGGCGAAGTATATTCGTGGAGAGGCCTTACCCGTTATAAATTAAAAATGATTGATGATGCTATTGCCGACTACTGTCAGGCTATTAGCATGGATCCGAAAGATGCCGCAGCTTTTGTTAACAGAGCTATTGCTTATAATGATAAAGGAAATTATAAGCAAGCCTGGGCTGATATCAATACTGCCGGTAAAATGGGATTTCCGCTTGACAAAGACTTTTTCATGAAACTACAGGCTAAAGTGGTGAAATAGTAATTTTATCTTATTATTTTTGAAAAGAACCCCCCTTTGGTTTTCCTGTTAATTTATTGATCTTTAACCATTGTGAAGCTTGAATCAAAGAGTATGAAGCTCTTTCCATACTATCGGCTATAGCTTTATGCTTATTAATGATATTTTCTATCGAATTAATTTTATAATTGAACATCAACCGAGTGCCATCGTCGCGAATTATCAAAAAAAGAGAATCATTAATACACCCTATCTTTTCATCGCTGCTGAATATGGCATATTTTCTTTCCGTGGCCAAAAGGTTGATACCCGGAGTATTATTAATATAATTTAAATGAAGGAATCCAAGTATTGTGGGTGCTACATCGATCTGCAAACCTATTTTATTGTTATTCACCTCTTTTTGAATGAATTCAGGAGCATAGACAATGAAAGGGGTATGATGATAATCCAATGAAACTTCATACGCTGATCTACCCCAATAGCCATGATCAGCTACAAAAACAAAAATAGTATTGCTGAACCACTTTTCATTTTTTGCAAGTTCAATAAAATGCCCTATTGCCCAATCGGCATACTCCACAATTGCAGTTTTTATATCAGAAGTTTTAGGCTTAAACGGAATATCTTTTGGAATAATATAAGGACCATGATCACTCCCTGTCATAAAAGCTGCAAAAAAAGGGATCCCCGATGATTGTGTCCTCGTAATCTCTTTAACTGCGTGTTCAAACATAACATGGTCAGGAACACCAAGAGGACCAATTACTTGTTCAGATGTGTAATCACTTTGGCTAACAATTTTATCGAAAAAATTTGATTTCAAAAAGCCACCTACATTATCAAATTGATCATCATGAGTAAGATAGAATGTGTTTTGATATCCATATTGTTTTAAGACTCCGGGTAGACCAAAATATTCCGGAATCGGAAATTCGTTCATACTATGTTTTTTCAATAGTGCAGGAAAAGAATACAGAGTCGAGAAAATGCCATTAAATGTATGAATACCTGCAGTATAGATTCTATTAAAGAAAATAGCATGAGATGCCAAATGTTCTAAATTGGGTGTTAGGTTCAAACTGTTTCCGTATCGGTGCATCTTATCGGTAGACATACTTTCCATAATGACCAAGACGATATTTGGCGTGTCAGCATGAAGTGAATCGTTCTGCATTCGGGCAATCGGTGACTCTCCAATTAATGTTTGCTGTATGCCCAAACTTTTTTGCAGATCAGCAACTGCAAGGGTATCATCTGTTAATTTAAGCTGTTTATTATCAGTCCCTATATCATCAAGCCAGCTACGCAACAAAGTGAAAGAAGGATTTAAACCTAATTGATTTATTATATTATAATTACTAAAAAATGCAGTTCCGATAAGTATCGGAGTTTTTTTCTCCATTCTTCCCCGTAATCCAACAAACATTAATCCGAAAACAAGTACTGCTGAAAGCCAATATGCTGAAATTTGTATTTTTGAAATACGATGAGACATACTTTCTATTTCGGCCAATAAACCATATCTTTTATTTTTTAATAGAATTCTAATCCACAACCATATAACCCCAATTAATGGAATAATAAAGATCCAGTATCGAACCTCCCCGAATATCATTTTAAAGACAAACGTAGGGTGATCGAACCAGGTGAATGCCATTATGTTTAAACGATTCCCAAATTGAGAATAATACGGAATATCTGCAAATGATATTAAATAACTTAATGGATAAATGACAGAGCAAAACATAAAGAAAAAACTGATACTAAATTTCCTTGTTTTCCTCAAATAATAAAAGACAAATAAAACAACTGCCGGAAAAGCCAGAATATACATCGACACAACGGTATCAAAACGCCATCCCATGAAAAACGCATAGCATAACAAACTTCCTTTGTGACTATGAATTTGGGCAAATTGACTATAATTCGCAATGAAGAACAATAAACGAAGAACTGTATAAAATAAAATCCCTAATAAATACATTTTCAGGAAGTACTTAAAAGGATTTATCCAAAAAGGGAACTTTTTTACAATGTGCCGGATCAAAATATTTATTTTTTCAAAAATAGATAAATTACCGTATCCGATTATGAAAAATCTGTTTTATGAAAAACTCACAAAAGCAACTTCATATACCTATCCATAAAAAAACCAACTTAAATCGATCTCTCAAAATAAGTTGGTTTAGTCAAATCAAGTAAAAAAGTAAATCTTTGGTACCGCCTACTTCAGGTTATTTAATTTCCAAAGACCACAGTAAAAAAATTATGCTTATAAGCTTCTTTATATCTATTTCGCAATATTAAATTTTGTACAAACTTCTTTATAAGTCATTGTTTTCGGATTTTTTGCACCCATGGTTGCCAGTACTCCTCCCGGAATGATGATATAACGATATGCCACTATGCTTGTATCACCTGTGAAAACACCCGGGTCATTCGTATCATCCAAATCACTAAGGACCAATGTCAACAAACCATTTGAAATCCGGAAAGTAAGAGAATAATTTATAGCCGAGGTCAAATGATAAACAATCATTGGTAATGGTTGAGGATTTGGAAGCCCCACAGCTTTAAAATACACCATAACAACTCCTCCATCAACTATACTTTGTGTTATTTCTGGAACAGTTTCATAATATTGACGCGTATTTTTTCCATATTCATTAATTACATCACTCCAATTTGCAGCATTAAATGGTAACCATGCTGAATAGGTAATATTGGCATTTCCGTTTGTGCCATTTGTTCCGTTAGTACCCGCAGGACCAGCAGGCCCTTCTTTTTTGCAGGACGTTGCAATTGCTGTAATTATGAGCAGCATCGCCAAAAATTTTATTTTTTTCATAACTATTTTTTTAAAGTTTCAACAAAGATAATATAAAAAACTTCACTTTGCAAATTTAAGTACTCTTTTGCTTAATTATTATTTTGTTCAATTGTTACCGTTCAAAATTTAGCAAGATTTTAAAGCTGTTTCTCCTATTTTATGTAAATTTATCCCGAATTATTTGCTTTTAAATTATGTTGAAACATAAAAGGATACTGATAATTAGTATCCTGATTTTACTTTTTGCATTTCGACTGATCTTCGGACTTTGCTGCCAGTTTTGGTTAGAAGATGAATTGCAGGTCTATCTTATCGGACTTAAGTTCTACTGTACCGGACATTTTCCATATTACGGACCCGATATCGTATACACCAGTACTCAGATTCCCGGTGCTTTGCAAGGCTTATTGATAGGATTGCCTTTTTTCATTTTACACATTCCTGAAGCTCCCTATATTCTGTTAAACCTGCTTTCGATGAGTGCACTTTGTTTGCTGGCTTTCTATTTTCAAAAGAAATTTTCCTCGGTGCCCCGGTGGTTTACATGGATATGGCTGCTTACATGTCCCTGGGCATTAAACTATTCTACTTACGTCATCAATCCGTCTTATGTATTATTTGGCGCTATAGTGTTCTTTATAGGGTTTTTTGAAGCGGTTCCGAAATTAAGCATCGGTTTTATGAAACCGCGTACCGGGTTTTTACTGATGGGATTCGCGCTGTTTTGGATCTATCAGTTGCACATGTCGTGGATACTGCTGCTTCCTTTTATTGCATTTGCCTTTGCTTTGAATATACGAAATGCTAAATGGATGATACCAATGTTTATAGCAGGAAGTATGATAACTGCTTCGCTGCTGATTCCTGCTTACTGGGTTTACGGATTTCATGCTGGCAGCAGCAGTGTTTCGTCCAACATCATTTTCAATGTGGATAATATGAAGGAGATATTTTCGGTACTTACGCGATTTCTTTCGTTCTCTTCTTACGAACTCCCCCATTTTGTCGATACGGCAGGACAGCCCTTTTATACCTTTCTTACCGATTATCCCTTTGCAGCGCCTTTTATTGCCTATGTCACCGTTTTGGGACTGATACAGGTGGCCTACCTTATTATTGCCTTTTTCCTGAAAAACACTGCTGCCGATTTCAAATGGATCAAATATATTGCTCTGGGCGGCGTGATTATTACCTATATAAGTTTCTTTTTCAGCATAAAGGGACCTTCGCCTCATACCTATTACCTGCTGTTTCCGCTTTCAATGATGTATTCGTTCTATTGCTGGCAGATGTTGTTTCACCGCAAATGGTTCATCATCATGATGGCAGCCATGCTCATCGCGGGCATAGTAACGAGTTCGGCTCTTACCGTCAATAATTACTACCGTTTGTCGATGTATAGGAACAGGAGCCTTGCCCTGAAAGCAGTTCAGGAAAAGAATTATCTGCTGTTAGGCAAGCGCAGGTGTTACGATAAGAATAAATAGCCCGAAAACCATTATTTTTCAACGATCTCCATAAAATAACGGAATCCAATATCATTAGCGGACTTCGTGTAAGTATCTGTTGCATCAATTCGCACATCTGCGCCTGAGCTTCTCCAACTTCCCCCGTGCGTTTTGCCTTTCTCTGAACTCATTTCGGCCACATTGCCGCATACATTATACAAGCCATAACTGTTTGAAAAATAAGAATCAACGGGAGCCGTAATGTCGGCATTATCGGCAATACCAAAACCGGTTGAATTCCGGTCTTTCACCACTTCGTATTTATTTTGCTCCTTGTTGTAGGTAATATTCTCATCTCCTATACCCTTGAAATTACACATGTATTTATTGTTCTGTATCAATCGATCTCCCCAGGGATAAATAGAAACCACGGCATTACCCCTGGCAGCTTTTACCCATTCTTTTGAAGAGGGCAAACGGAACATCACTTTTTTGAATTTACGCTTCGCAAAGGCATTGTATTTTTCGGTCAGCCATTTGCAAAACAACACGGCGCCATCATATGAAATGTTGACCACGGGATAATTATTGTAAGCAGGATGGCGGTAATAATAAGCAACATAAGGCTCATTATACGCCAGCTTGTCGCGCCAGTTCAAACTATCGACTATAGCAGTTTTCAGATCTTCAGTTCTTTTATTAAGTTTCAGATCCTTTTCGAACATAAGCCAAAGCAAGTTCGAAACTTCATATTTCCCGGCATATAGCGTGTCGGTGATCGGTGTAACAGAGTTTTCGATGGTCTTTTCATCCAACACTGCTTCTTTTGATTTATCAACAGGACTTTTAACTGCAGCTACGCACAATACCATTATTGCCAAAACGATACTAAGAAGTTTTACTTTGTTCATACTATTAAATTTAAACAGGAATTTCAGTTCAAATTTACTATTTAAAAAGAAATTAGCAGTAAATTTTTGTTTTTTTATTACGTATTATTTAATAAGCTTATTGAAATAAAAAAAACTGAAAACGATACAGGCATTTCTCCCCATAACATCTTCAGCTTTTCAACACGTGAACAAAACAAATACTCCTGATCTAAAAAAAACGCATCCGGCGGCGATACCTTCAAGGGTAAAATAACACCGGATGAGTTCGTTCCAAAATCAATCCTTTTTTTCTTCAGGTTCGCAAGGCTGGCATCTTCCTCTCCATTCGGCTTTCATTTTAGCTCGTTCTTCGGGAGTCATTTGCATCCATTTATGATGCCAGTCGTGGTGATGCATCGCACTTTTCGAATGTCCGTGCTTCGGATGAAATCCGCCGAATAATATTTTCGACAACACCAAAATTCCCAGGGCCTGCCAAAATGTTATTGTGCCAACGCCTATCACGGCCGGGAGTATACAATTCCACAAACTCATCACTACAAAACCGAACAAAAATATTCCGGCTGCAATGGCAATGGGGATAAATACGGCTCTTTTAGCCCAATATCCTCTTCCTCTTTTTTCTTCACAACATCTCATGATTTCTAAGTTTTTTAATTGTTACTAAATATTATACACGTTTCGGAGCCTTTCGCGCAGAAATATCACCGCGTAACGCTTCCGCGATATGATCGTTTTAATGCTTTCGCCGTTTCGGTCGGCAATTTGCTGCAATGTCATATCTTCCAGTTCGTTCAAAACTATTACTTCGCGCTGCTTTTCGGGTAGTTCGTTCAATGCTTCGAACAAAGCATCCATAAAAAACGCCCTGTCGAGTTCCGAATCAGGTTCGGCGGTATCCGAAAATAAAGCCTCCGGAAATATCATTTCGCCTTCATCGTCTTCGTAGGCCATTTCATCGAGCGACAGCGTAGTTTGTTTGCGGTTCTTATCGGCAATTCTGTTGCGGCTCACCTTAAAAAGCCAGGCGCTCAGCATATCGATACGTTCGGTATCGACGATAGAACTCAGCTGATACCAAACATCCTGCAGTATATCTTTGGCATCTTCATCGTTCTCAACACGATTGCGGATAAACCTGAACAAACGTTTCCCATAGTTCTGCACGGCTTGCTTTATGCTTTGCTGCTGCGACATCGGTATTGCAATTAATTCGTCCATATTAAGGTAGACGAATGAGTTTGTAAATTACTTTAAAAGTAACGTAATTTTTTACAAAATTGGTGTTTTGATTGTTTTTTATTTAAAAGTCGGAAGTCCGAAGACGGAAGGGTTGTGGCTTAATATAGGAGATTCCTCGCTTCGCTCGGAATGACAGTTTGCTTTTTAGAGGGTTAGCGTTCGGTGCGCCGAAGCCGCACCGAACGCTACCCCCTATCGCCGCGGTCATTCCGAACGAAGCGGAGCTGAGTGAGGAATCTCATAGTCGTATTTTCCAAACAGAGATTTAATATGCTAAAGGTCGAAAACGTAAACGCCCCGCCAGGAAATCGGCATAATAAGAGGGAAATAGAATGTGCCGGCATATAGATTAAAAAAATTTTGTAATTTTTTTAATAATTTTTAACATCAATCAAATAAATTTATAACTTTGGTGGGCAGTTTTCGGGGAGATTTGAGGGGGAGATGTATAAGAGTGTCAGAGAAAAGTAAAACGCGTTGGTTGACGAGCCCGGGCGGGGGAAATACAACTCTGCGCAAGCTGCGAATAGGTGCTTTATAAATTACTTACGTAATGGTAATGAATCGATAAATTAAAATTAGTTAAATTAAAAAAACAAAAATTATGAAAAAGAAAAACAGAGCCTGTCTCTACCCGTTAATTATTATGGGTTTTATGTTACTTTTTAGTTTTGGCTGCAAAAAAGCTACAATCAGACCCGATGCCGCTTTCTCTTGTAGCAGCTCCACTATTCCCTTCCCTTCAGGAGCTATAACTTTTACCGACAACTCAAAAAACTCACCAACATCGTGGTATTGGGTATTTGGAGATGGCGGTACATCAACAGATCAAAATCCGGTTCATACCTTTTATGGGTCTTCTTATAGCGATGTTTATTACACGGTTACGCTGACAGTTTCGAATGAAGCTGGTTCAAGCAGTCTGACCATCCCCAATTATATCAGGGTTCGTCCTAACTAAACTCTGCAAACACAGGAAAACGATAGTGACGGGAATGACAAAAAAAACAGGAACCTTCTTGGCTCCTGTTTTTTTTTTTGACATCCTTTCAGCTTTTTTTAACGAACAGTAAACAAGATCGGTGTTTGCATAGGTTCCAAACCGTCTTTGGTGAGGGCACGAACCGTAAACCATATCTTGGTATCGATAAATGGATGAATGGTTATATTGTTGATATTATAAATTTTGAATTATTAATTTGAACAAAAAAAGAGAACAGATGAAGAAAAACTTGTGTCACAGTCATATTTTTTAGTGTCACAGTCAAATTATTTTGTGTCACAGTCAAATTATTTAGTGTCACAGTCAAAAAAACTCGTGACGGTGGCAAAATAATTCGTGACACTTTCAAAATAATTCGTGACACAGTCAAAATATGAGTTAACACTTTGAAAAAATGAGTAACTATTTTTTGAAAATTGAATTCGTTTAGTGATTGAAATAAATGACCAGCAAAGTAGGTTTGTTAAGGGAGAAGTATTTAGTGTTTATTGCGGTCATTTTGGTGAATATTGTCGTGTTGAAATATGATGAAACAAAATTACAATAAACGGTATGGGGAAATTAAAAGATACCAATGAAAAATGAAAAAATGAGGAAAAATGGCCTCGAAAAAATCATTTTTTTGAGAAAAAAAAGAATAGTTTTAGATTTTAGTAATAAATTTGAGCATCAATCAAATAAAATTTTAACTTTGGAGGGAGGTTTTCGGGGGAGATGGTTAATAAAAGGTGAAGCAAGATGAAGTTAGCGTTAAGTTGGTTCGGGCTTTCATACAATGATGGATTTGATAACAAAATGTTATCATAATGACAAAAAAAGACATTTATAATATTGTAATTGACAAATGAAAAAACAATACTTCTCAATTCCTAATTCAACACGCCTAATTGCAAAATTCACAATTCTATTAGTCATTGTAATAAGCATTCTTGACCTAATAGGTTGGATATTTAATGTTACATTTCTTAAAGGCTTTAATTCGGAAGGTACGCCGATGAAAGTTATTACTGCGTCATGTTTTATTTTATCAAGTATAGCAATACTATTTTTTCAAATTAGTTCAAAAACCGGATTGCAGAAATTTCTTTCGAAAACAATAGCGATAATAATAGGTATAGTAGGCTTGCTTACTATCGCTGTTTATATCAATGTTCTTAGAACCGGGATAGATTTTCCTTTTGTTAATTTTCCGTTTTTTAATCTTTTCTTAGCACCGGCTACCAGAATGGCTTTAATAACAGCTTCATTATTCTTTGTTATTGGCATAGTATTATTTCTCCTTTCCAGCGATAAAATTATCAATGCAAACATAGCTCATGCTTTTATATTACCAGTTTTAATTGTAAGCTACATTGTTGTAGCCAGCTATATTCTTAAAGTTCATTCAATACATAGTATTCAGAATATAGGTGTTGCATTAAATTCAGGCATTGCCTTTTTAACACTCAGTTTAGCCGTTTTATTCAATCGATCAGATACGTGGCTTATGAAAGTATTTATAAGCGAAAATGCGGGCGGAATAATGGCACGTAAACTTTTACCAATACTTATAACTCTTCCTGTTATCATTGGATGGTTCAGAATTTATGGAGAAGAGTCAAATCTTTTTGAATCTAAATTAGGTGTTTTGCTCGTAGCAATTACGTATGTTATTTGTTTTTTATTTTTGATATGGCTTACAGCTAAATACTCTAATCGAACTGATTATAAATATAGGAAAAAGTTAACAGAAGCCAAACTGAATGCCGACATAGCATCAGATAGTGCTAAAAATGCAATGCGAATAGCAGAAGATGCAATGAATGCTAAACAACAATTTTTAGCAAACATGAGTCATGAAATTCGTACCCCAATGAATGCAATAATAGGGTTTACTAAAGTTGTGTTAAAAACAGATTTATCGTCAAGTCAGAAAGAATATTTGACAGCAATAAAATTAAGTGGTGATGCATTAATTGTACTCATTAACGATATACTCGATTTGGCCAAAGTAGATGCAGGGAAATTAACATTTGAGCAAACACCATTCAATATGTCATTATCAATATCTGCGATGCTTCATTTGTTTGAACTTAAAATTCAAGAAAAGAATTTAGAGCTGGTAAAAGATTATGATAATAATATACCTGGAGTATTGATTGGCGATCCAGCTCGTTTGCACCAGATTATTTTAAACCTAATGAGTAATGCAGTAAAGTTTACAACAAAAGGAAAAATTTCAGTAAGTATTCGTTTGTTAAATGAAGATGCAGAAAATGCTACTATTAAATTTTCAATTACAGATACAGGAATTGGAATTCCGGAAAACGAAATAGAAAATATTTTTGATAACTTTCAACAAGCAAGCAGTAGTACTGCCAGGTTATATGGTGGTACGGGATTAGGACTTGCTATTGTTAAACAATTAGTAGAACGACAGGGAGGTAGTCTTAATGTAAAAAGTAAAATAGATGAGGGTTCTACATTTAGTTTTATAATAGATTTTAAAAAAACAAATCTTAATGTCGGAATAGAAACAGAAAAATTGGAATTAAATGCTGATATTAAAAACATAAAAGTATTAGTGGTTGAAGATGTTGCACTCAACCAATTATTAATGAAAACAATATTGTATGATTTTGGGTTTGAACTTGATATTGCAGATAATGGAAAAATAGCCATTGAGAAACTACAAGCTAAGTCTTACGATATTATTTTGATGGATTTACAAATGCCCGTAATGAATGGGTTTGAAGCTACTGATTACATTCGCAATAAAATGAAATCTAATATTCCAATCATCGCTTTAACTGCGGATGTAACTACCGTTGATTTAGAAAAATGCAAAGTTGTTGGCATAAATGATTATATCTCAAAACCACTCGATGAAAAGTTATTGTATAAAAAAATAGTTGGACTAGTAAAGAAATTATAATTTCTCCGCGAGCGGGGGATTGCATTCAAATGCTCATCTCGCACTCATCTTCCGAAACATACAAATAAAAACATGCAATAAAAAGAATAAAAGTATTATCTTTGAAATCGCACAGCATAGTTGAGTAAAGGATGTGGCTAAAAAGTAAGACCTGAATTAAAAAACAGAATGAAGTATGCACCATGATTTATTAAAATATTACACCCGGGTGGAGCTTGAAATATTTCAATTGATGGATTTTCATGAGAAATGCATAACTGATAAAATACAAGCAGGGATGCAGGAACCGCAATATACTGAAATGATCACTACATTCGGTATGCTCAGAAAGATCATCAACAAAAGAACTTCAGGACGAAAATTACTGGCTCAGAAGTTAGAAGAACGGGATGCAAGTCTTATGTATGACCGCACTCATGTTCGTTGTCCAATATGTAATATTTTACGTGAAGTTATAATAGTTGGTGAAGGCAGGCATCCTAACACAGGTTTTTTATGCGACAATATAAAATGTAGCTTTTGCAGCAATGAGTTTATGAACGATATGCCTAACAATCATGACGATCAAACAAAACATTTTGAGTCGGAAATAAAAAATTTAAAAGAAATGTTTAAGAATGTAGTCTACAAAAAACTTTTTCCCGAAATGCATAATGAAATACCGACTCTTATCGAGGAAATCAAAATATTAAAAAAGTCAGAACAAAAACGAAAAAGAATAATGGAAAAAACCCGCCTTTTTGCCATTGAAGGCGAAGCCAGGATGGCTAATCTGCGCGACGAATTATTGGCAATGCAGGCCAACGGTGTCAATACTGCTGATTTGGGGAAATATCTGAATTAAAAAACGACCCAGTATGGTAAAGGTTCCCTTGCCTGAATCCGTCTTTTGAAGGATACAAATAAAAACATGCAATAAAAAATGAAATACAATCCTGCAAAATGGCATGAGGATGCATTTTTAAATCCAAATCTTTATTAAAACGTTGTGTCATCTTGCGAAAAGAACTACTCCCCCATTATATGCACAGCATTTGATACACCCATGATGTGTGATTCGAAAAATCAATTATCTGAATACCACACTGACTCTCGATAAAAAAGACTACTTTTGCAAACTCTTTTGAAAAACACATCATTTAACTCTGCAGAATGCCAGAAATCAGAAATGTAGCTATCATTGCCCACGTCGATCACGGAAAAACAACCATGGTGGACCGAATTCTTTATCAAGTTAAACTTTTCCGCGACAATCAGGAAGTAAAAGATCTTATCCTCGATTCGAACGATCTGGAACGCGAACGCGGCATCACCATATTATCGAAAAACGTTTCGGTGCGCTATAAAGGCGTGAAAATAAACATCATCGACACTCCCGGTCACTCCGATTTCGGCGGTGAAGTGGAGCGTGTGCTCAACATGTCGGACGGAGTTCTTTTGCTGGTGGATGCTTTCGAAGGTCCTATGCCTCAGACACGTTTTGTGTTGCAAAAGGCTTTGGAACTCGGACTGAAACCTATAGTGGTGATCAACAAAGTGGATAAACCCAATTGTTCGCCCGACGAAGTGCACGAAAAAGTGTTCGATCTGATGTATAGCCTCGATGCTACGGAAGACCAACTGAGTTTTCCTACTGTTTATGGCTCATCAAAACAAGGCTGGATGTCGGACGACTGGCGCAATGTAACCACTGATGTTACCTACCTGCTGGATATGATCATCAAACACATACCCGCGCCGCAACAGTTGCCCGGAACCTTGCAGTTGCAGATCAGCTCGCTTGATTATTCATCTTATGTGGGCCGCATTGCAGTGGGCAGAATTTCGCGCGGAAGTGTGAAAGCAGGCATGCACGTTTCTATTGTGAAAAACGACGGCACACTCACCAAATCGGTGATTAAAGAATTGTATCTGTTTGAAGGACTGGGAAAAGAAAAGATAAAAACCGAGGTAAAAGCCGGAGAGATATGCGCTATTTTAGGACCCGAGAATTTTGATATAGGCGATACTATCGCCGATCTGGAAAACCCTGAAGGTATGGATCGTATCAGCGTTGACGAACCTACCATGAGCATGCTTTTCACCATCAACAACTCGCCTTTTTTCGGTAAGGAAGGCGTTTATGTTACCTCGCGCCATTTGCGCGAACGCTTGTTCAAAGAAACCGAACGCAACCTGGCTCTGAGAGTTGAAGAAACCGATTCGCCCGATAAACTGCTGGTGTTTGGCCGCGGCATTTTACATTTGTCTGTCCTGGTGGAAACGATGCGCCGCGAAGGATACGAATTTCAGCTGGGTCAACCTCAGGTAATTATAAAAGAAATAAACGGAGAGAAGAACGAACCCATTGAGAATCTTACTATCCATGTTCCCGAGCCTTTTTCAGGCAAAGTTATTGAAATAGTTACCAAACGCAAAGGCGATATTGCCACCATCGAAAGTCGCAACGACCGTATCGAACTAAAATTTGATATTCCTGCACGCGGATTGATAGGATTGACCAATGCTGTTTTAACTGCCACCGAAGGTGAGGCTGTTATTGCTCACACCTTTAAGGGTTTCGAACCCTGGAAAGGCGAAATTCCCAGCCGCCGGAACGGTTCGCTTATTTCGATGGAAACCGGAATAGCCATAACATATTCACTCGATAAACTTCAGGACAGGGGCAGCTTTTTCATCCTCCCCAACGAGAATATTTATGGAGGACAGATCGTTGGCGAAAACACCCGCGGTGATGATATTGTGGTGAATCTTATTAAGACCAAGAAACTTACAAACGTTCGTGCTTCGGGCACCGACGACAAAGCTACTATTATACCTGCTATAAAATTCTCGCTGGAAGAAGCCATGGAATACATAAAAGATGATGAATACGTTGAAGTTACTCCAAAATCGATACGTTTGCGGAAGATAATCCTCGACGAAACCATGAGAAAACGAAGTAAAAAATCTGAAAATTAGTTTATTATCGAAAAATAGAGTCCTATTACTTTGTTATCGTAATTTAGCCTTATGAAGATCGGTAAAATAATCATAATAATTTCCATCATCGTTAGTATTGGCGTTGTTATCAGTTTCATGGTGAATATGAACACCTACTCAAACTTTGCGGAAGCCAAAAAACACAGCGAAAAGGAACAACAGATCATCGGCACTCTGAATAAGAGTAAACCGGTTAAATATGATACCATTGCTGCTAAAGTTTATTTTACTTTTTTTATGCGCGACGAACAGGGCACCGAGATGAAAGTGATGTTTAACGATCTGAAGCCTCAAGATTTCGAAAAGCTGCAACAAGTGGTCGTAACAGGCTCGGTGAAAGAAAATGCATTCTACGCCACCAAAATGCTGTTAAAATGCCCTTCAAAGTACAACAGTAATAAGATTCCCGAAAAATATAAAGATACGGAATACAAATCGCACTAAACTATTTCGTCCTGAAGGTAACTTTCAGATCATCCATATAGAACGCGGGAATATCGTCATTCCAGGCATAAATGCTGATCTTATCGTTGGGCAACAGGTTGTCGGGCAATTCAAAATCGGCCTTTATCTCTTTCCACAGATTAGCATTTTTTACCGAATCGGATAAAGTTATCCCTTTCCAGTACACATTTTTGCCTTTCGAATCGATACTGCAAACCAAACTTCCTTTTATATTAAACTGGGTGAAATAAACCCACACATCAACATTGACCTTCTTCGGCAAGGTATCGGAAATATTGCGAAACACATCGCTATATCCAAAACTATATCTGTGGGCAGAATCTGTTTTGCTGGATAACAGACCTGAGTGTGCAACGTCTTTAACTAAAGTAAATTGATTTATCCAGCTTGCATTTTCCATATCGTTCGAAAAGCTAATGGTTCCGGGCTCAGACTTAGCTTTATGTTGGCTGCAACTGCAAATGGCAAACAGGAAAAGGATAGCCATAACCATTCCGAAAATACGCGTTATTTTATTCATAATGTGAGTTCTGTCAACATGTATTTTTGTACATCTCATGGCATATTACTTCGTGTATAGGGAGTACTATGCTGGTCGGCAAATTCATTATTTAAAAACTTATAATAACCTGCTACAGCCACCATAGCAGCATTGTCTGTGCTAAAAACAGCTTTGGGTAAAAACAGCGACCAATTCATTGTATCTTTTTCATTCAACAAAGCATTTCGCAATGCAGAATTTGCCGAAACTCCTCCTGAAATAGCTATTTGCCGGATTCCGGTTTGCAAAGATGCCTGTTTTAGTTTTTTAACAAGAACCGAAACAATAGTTTGCTGAATAGAAGCACTCAGATCGGCAAGGTTTTGCTGTATAAAGTCAGGATTCTTTCTCAAATTGTCGCGGACAAAATATAAGAACGAAGTTTTTAATCCACTGAAACTGAAATCCAGATCACCTATCTTTGGTTCGGGGAACGAATACTTTAAAGGATCACCACTTTTGGCATTCATATCGATCATTTGGCCGCCCGGATATGGGAGACCCAGTATCTTTGCTGCTTTGTCAAACGCCTCACCAGCAGCATCATCAATGGTATTTCCGATCACTTCAAAAGAATAATAACTTTTCACCAATATAATACGGGTATGTCCACCCGAAACGATCAAACATAAATACGGAAACTGAGGTAAAAGCTTTTCTTCGCCTTGTTCCACAATAAAATGAGAAAGGATATGTGCCTGAAGATGATCAACTTCCACGAGTGTTGTCGCCAATGCCAGTGACATAGCTTTGGCAAAAGAGGTTCCTACCAGCAAAGAGCCCAATAAACCCGGACCACGGGTAAAGGCAATTGCGGATAATTGATTTTTTTGTACATTTGCTTTTTGAAGAGCTTCGTCAATCACAGGAACGATGCTAATTTGGTGTGCCCTTGAAGCATATTCCGGTACCACACCGCCATAGTTTTTGTGAATGTCCTGGTTGGCAATAACATTCGATAATAATACGTTATTATTGACAACGGCAGCCGAAGTATCATCGCATGATGATTCTATACCAAGAATGAATAAGTTCATCAATAAAAATAAAATTCAAAGATATTAAAAAAATCTTCAAAATACTGATCATTGTTTATGCCGTCACTTTTGTGATGCCTGCAAGTTTCTTTATTTTGTTGCAAAGCAATATCGTACAGACCTACCTCGGGCATAAAATATCCTCCTTTCTTTCTGAAAGATACCATACCGAGATATCAGTAGAAAAAGTAGATATACGTTTTTTCGTGGATGTGGTATTAACTAATGTTTATATCGCTGACAATCATCAAAAAACCTTATTAAAATCGGGCAGGATACAATTCGACCTAGACGATTATACTTTATCAACAAATTATTTTGCCATAAACAAAATGGCATTTGAAAATACATATTTTAACCTGCACAGATATAAAAATGACAGAAAAACCAATATTGATAATTTTATAGCGCTCTTTGGCAAAAGTTCCGACACATCAAAAAAGAAGACAGAGTATCCTCTGAAAATTAAAATCGGCAAACTTACTTTTTACAATTCCGGTTTTTCGTATGTTGACGACAATAAAGACCATAACAATAACGAAACAATGGATTTTGATGACATAAGCATAAAAAAGATCAACATCAATATGCTTAATGTAGGTGTATTAGGTGACTCAGTAGTTGCTGACATTAAAAACATAGCTCTCAGTGAGAAAAGTGGTTTTATATTAAGTAGTTTTTCAGGTAAAGCGATAGTTTCCAAAAAAAATATTATTGTCAATAATTTACTGATAAAAACACCCAATTCGAACCTTGATCTTGACCTAAAATTCTCTTATTCTGACTTTGATTCCTTCAACGATTTTGTAAATATGGTCGATATACAGTCCACCATCCGTCCTACTGCATTGAATACTATCGATATAGCGCATTACGCGAAAGAACTGACCGGAATGAACAATAAAATACTATTTGCTTCTCTGGTTAAGGGCAAGATTAATAACCTGAAAGTCAAGAATTTTAATTTAAAATACGGAAATAACACTACTCTGGATGCAGATGTTTCGATGAATGGTTTACCCAACATTAAAGAGACGTATATTAATTTAAAAATCAGAAAATCAACCTCATCAATACAAGACCTGAACAATATAATAATACCGTTACCCGACAGAAAAACAACACGTTTAGAATTACCAGCAATATTAAAACGTCTTGGAAGAGTGAACCTTAAAGGGGTATTTACGGGGTTTTACTCTGACTTTGTTGCATATGCCACTCTTCAAACCGACGTGGGAAGTGCCTCTACAGATATTATTCTTGGAAATTCGAATAAAGTATTAACGTATAATGGGAGAATAAAAACAGAAAACTTTGATCTAGGGTTATTTACAGGAACTTCTGATCTGTTTGGCAAAGTCAGCATAGATGCCCAAATCATTGGTTCGGGCTTTACTTCAAAAACAGCCTCATTCAAAGTCAATGGCAAATCGGATCTTTTCGAATTTAAAAAATATCAATACTCAAATATAGAAATTAATGGAGGCCTTGACAAAATGGTATACACTGGTCTTATTGATGTTGCAGACAAAAATCTTAATCTGCATTTTAACGGATCTATGAATATAAACGATACTTTACCTGTATTTGATTTTACTTCTAAAGTTAATTATGCCAATCTTAAAAATTTAAATCTCTTGCCGAAAGACTCCATTTCGGAATTCAACGGTGAATTAAAATTAAACTCCAAAGGAAATAATATTGATAACCTTGAAGGCACTGTTTTTATCGAAAAAGCGCACTTTATTCAGAACAATAAGCTGTTTTCTCTAGCTTCTTTAATGCTTGAAACCCATATAAATAAAACAGGTTACCGAACATTTGACTTGAAATCAGATTATGTTGATGCAAATTTCCGGGGATTTTTTGTTTTTAAGGAATTACCCAACTCATTTAAGCGATTTGTTCTATCCTATTTGCCAAATATTAATTTTAAACTTGATTCAAATTCTGAAGTTGCCCCCCGTCAGGAATTTGATTTTGTAATAAAACTTTACAACGCAACCCCTGTAATTCGATTTTTTATTCCCGAAGCAAAGATATCCGGAAACACAAGTATCGCTGGTAATTTCACCTCATTGAATAATACTGCAAAAATAAATGCTAGTTCATCTGAATTAAACTTTTATGGTAAAAGACTAGCTTACTGCAAAATAGAATTGAATGCTACTCCAACAACTTTCAATTTTGAATTGAATTCTGATTCATTAAAACTTTCCGATAGCTCCTGGCTTTCAAATTTCAATATTGAAACCAATGAGCTAAATGATAGTCTTTTAACTAATGTTAGCTGGGATAATAAAAAAATTGTACATAAAAATGCCAGCAATATAAACTTCTATACTTATTTTTATCCTAATAGTCAGTTGATCATTGGGTTTAAACCATCCACACTTACTATTAATGACTCTGTTTGGTTGTTTAATACCAACGGAAATATCCTATTCGATACTTCGAGGATAACATTCAATAATGTTATGTTATTCAGAAATTTACAAAACATTGCAATTAACGGAAGTATCTCTAGAAATCCGCTGGAAATAGTTTCCGTTAAGTTCTCAAATTTTGATATCTCAAATCTTGATTATTTGACAAACTCTCAAAACTTTGATTTAGATGGAATAATAAACGGGAGTGTATTCGCTTCGGATCTGTATGGAAAGCCATCCTATTATTCGGATCTTAAAATAAAAGATCTTGGTTTTAATGGTGACAAATTAGGGGATGCATCCGTTTTGAGCAGATGGGATTCTGAAAAGAAAGGAATTGGCATTAATGCAGAGGTTGATTATATTGGGACAATTGGAATCAGTAAGCCATTGCTAGTGACCGGATATTATTATCCTACCAATGAAAAACAAAATTTTGATTTGGATATTAGTGTAGATAATCTTCGTCTAAAAACCTTGTCCAGATATATCGCAAGTTTTGGAGCAATATACAGCGGTACTGCAACAGGCAAGGTTAAACTTACCGGTACAAACAAAAATCCGTTGCTTGCAGGTAATATGAAACTTATGCGTACTTTTCTACACATTAACTACCTAAACACTACATATTCATTTACTTATGATAGTGTCAAAATTTCAAATACCGATTTTAGCTTTAAAAACCTGGTAATAATTGACCAACCGTACAACGATACTGCAATGGTAAATGGAAGAGTTTTCCATAACAATTTCAAAAATATCGGATTCGATATACAGATTACTCCTAAAAAACTTTTCTGCCTGAATACCAATCCATCGATGAATAATATGTTTTATGGTAGAGCATTTGCTTCAGGGATAACTCACATTTATGGAACACCGGCAAAAGTAAAAATTGATATCAATGCAACCTCAGATAAAGGAACACAATTATTTATCCCGGTTGGAGGAACTTCTTCATTGACTAAAAATGAGTACATCATTTTTGTAGATAAAAATTCAAAAACTGTAGAAACAGATGAAAAGGGGAAAGAACTCACTGGTGTTGACCTTGATATGTTAGTGAATGTTACTGACGATGCAGAAATTCAGATTATGTTCGACCCTAAAGCAGGAGATAGAATTAAAGGAAAAGGGAATGGAAATATACACATGACCATTAATGCTGATGGGAATTTAAAAATGTATGGTAATTACACCATTTCCTCAGGAGATTATTTATTTACATTTCAGAATATTATTAATAAAAGGTTTATTATAGATAACGGAGGTACAATTAAATGGAATGGCGACCCCTATAATGCTGAACTTGATATTACTGCACGCTACAAACTCAAAGCAAATCTTGGAAGCCTTGGAATTTCAAGCAGCGATAGTAACAGATCTGTTGCTGTTGAATGTATCATAAAAATTAAAGATATTTTATCTCATCCCAGCTATGATTTCGAAGTTGATCTACCCACACTTACGGATTTTGAAAAAGAACCGTATATCTCTTCAATTAACCAAAACCTCAACAACAATTTTATTTCCTTATTAATCATCAACAGCTTTGTAAATTCAGGTAGTGGAATTGGACAATCAACTTTGAGTAATGCAACTTTTCTCGGGAAAAGTGCTAGTGAAGTGCTTTCAAACCAATTAACTAACTGGCTATCACAAATCAGTAAGAATATTGATATTGGCGTGAATTATCGTCCTGGAGACAATATTTCGCAAGAAGAAGTTGAAGTGGCTCTTTCCACGCAACTTTTTAAAGATAGAGTTAACATAGAAAGTAACTTGGGTGTAAATACCGGTCAAAATACTAATAGTAAGAATTCGAACCAGATCATCGGAGATGTGAATATTGAGATTACTATTAATAAAGCATTGAAATTCAAAGTATTTAACCGAACCAATCAATATGATGTTCTCCAATTTACGTCACCGTATACCCAGGGTATTGGTATAACTTACCGTAAAGAATTTTATAACCGGAAAGATCTATTCAGAAAGAAAAATAAAACCGAAAGAAAACAGAAATCAAAAGAAAATACTAAATAATTGTATTTTAATACTCAAGCTCCTGTCAACTTGCTAAAATAAGTTTCATGTACTCTATTTGCTCTTGTGTTCCAAGAACAAATAATTTGGTATCATTTGATAATCTCGTATTTGGGGGAGGATTAATAATGAATTTATTATCAGAAGTTTTCAATCCAATGATATTAGCACCGGTTTTAATGCGAATTTTAAGTTCTTCAATTGTTCTGTTTTGAAATTCGGGATTCATATTACTGCATGTGAATTCAACTAAATTAGGAGATTCTTCCCCCGGTATAAATATCATATTGAAAAAATGCAAAATATCAGGGTTGATAACCAAAGATGCCATATGAGCACCTCCAACGCTTTCAGGAATAACAACACTGTTGGCTCCTGCAATAATTAGCTTTTGTTGAGCACTTTCATTTGATGCCCGGCTAATTATTGTAATATTAGGATTTAATGAACGTGCTGAAAGAACGACATACATATTATCAGCATCAATAGGTAATGTTGTAATTAATGCCTTGGCATGCTGAATACCAGCACTTATTAATATCTCATCAAGGGTTGCATCACCTTCAACAAAGATAATATTCCTAAGTCCGTATTTGACAACAATTTCATGATTGTTATCAATAACAACAAATGTTTCTTTATGGGCTGTTAAACGCAATGCTGCTTGCTTTCCATTTCGGCCATATCCACAAATTATAACATGATTTTTCATTTTTTTTACTCCTGATTTTGTTTTATAATTTCTATATAAATTGCTCAATTCGCCTTCAACAAAATAGCTTGTAATAAGCGATAATGAATACGCTAACACTCCCAACGACAAAATTATCAGAATTATTGTAAAGATTTTACCATAAAATGATAATTCAACAACCTCCCGATAACCCACAGTTCCGACTGTTATAACAGTCATATAAAGCGCATCAATGAAACTTGCATTTTCAATTAATATATAACCCGTTGTACCTATTGTTATAATTATTAATATTAACAGCAGGGCATAAATAATCTTTAATATAAAGTTTCTCTGACGAATCATGTTTTAATTAATTGTTTTTAATAATGCGTCTCCAATACTACAATTTAAACACTCTTTTTTAAGGCAATAATGATGATACAGTTGAATTAATGCTTGGGATTGAAGTGCATTCTCAGGTACAATACCAGATTTCGAAAAATGCTTGATTATATGGTTTTGTTCCGCATTAATTGCATCTAAAAAATCTATTGCTTTGTCTTTATATTTTTGCTCTTTTTTAAAACTTCCAAATGCAAATATAAAGGGAATTATGGTATTAATAAGCAATAAATTAATTGATGAACTTCCGAGATTCTTTCTTTTCCTTTCTGATTCCACATCAAAAACATAATGGGTTTCCCAATATTCTGAACAATCAACCATGAAAAATTTTAGCAGCTCAGGTAAAGATTTTGCTTCAATTATTTTAGAAAAAAGGCCGGATGATTTGTATATCAAACTAGAAAACTGAGCAATACGGATGGTAGGAAAATTCCCGGGACGAATTCTAAGAAATTTCCACAAATGAGATTCAATAGGTTTAAGAAAGAATTTGTTTTGAAGAAATAAGTACTCCTTTTTTAATGTATTAGGATATTCATCAATAAAATCATCATTCAATAATCCTGCCTGACCAAAAAATAAGGCCTCAATTTGTAGCAAATTGTTTTTATGTTTTGCCAAATATTTAATATACAATGATTTTGCAAGCAATTCAAAGGTATCGGAATTTAAATTAAACCCAAAATTTCTGGCAAGCATTTCATAAAAGACCTTTTCCCAATTATTTGTCGATAACAGAAGTTTCTTAAAAATAGCATCTGTCTTATTTTGCAAACGCTCAATGGATAAAGATTCAAGCCAGGAAAAAATAATAAAAGGATTTACTATATGCAATAAATTTTCGCAAGGTATCCAACTTTTATTTTCGATAAAATATTTATATCTTTCTATTAAACCATCTTCAATATTGTTTTCCAGCACAATAGTGGGTATGAGGTTTCCTTTCTTATCACAAACCTGATCATCATTCTCCCATACAACATGCATGATAACAGTATCATATGCCATATCAATATTATGTTGGTGCTTAAACCAATCGGATGATTTTAAATGGATCTCGACATTTCCTGCCCAGAGAGTATCATTGATCTTTATTTTTGCATTTAAAAAATCAGGGCCTGAATTAAAATTATGCGTGCCGGGACTAATAACTTCAAACGTAGAACCCTCAACTGTTTTCAGATCAAGGTTAAAACGCTGGAACTTCCAAATATAATGGAGTAAATCTTCAGTCATTTGATTGATATTGTTAGGTCAATTTTCTTAAAACAGTATAAAATTATAAAATTAAGTTTAAAAATTTGGTTTTTGCGTATTAATAATCGTACTTTTGTAAGTTAAAATATTTTATGCAACATGGAGGATTTGTCGGTATTACTATCTGGTGTTGAGTACAAAACACTTCAGTTGATTAAAATAATTAAAGAATTAAAAGAAGAAAACATTGAAATAAAGACAAAACTAGAAGAATTAAATCAAACAAATACAGATAATAATTTAAAAATTAAATATTTAGCAGAAAAAAATACAATTTTAAAAATTACAAACTCTATAGAAGGAGAAGAAAATAAATCAAAAGCAAAATTAAAAATTAATGAACTTTTGCGGGAAGTTGAAAGATGTTTGGCATTATTAAACAAGTAATTGATCAAAATACCTGATGAAATGGAAGATTTTTCGATAACGGTAAATATTGGAGACAGGAGTTATAAACTTACCATTGACAAACAGGAAGAAGAAATTGTAAGAAAAGCGGCAAAACTGATAAATGAGAAAATAAAAGAATTTGCTTCTAACTATGCATTCAAAGACAAACAAGATCTGTTAGCAATGATTGCGTTACAATATACTTCAAGTGCATTGAACTATGAAAATTCAAAAACATATAACAATACACTTTTAAAAGAAAAATTACTTGAACTTGATACCATATTGAGTGAACATCTTAAAAATAATTAATCGTTCTTTGACTAAATCAAAAAATTGCCCGCATTAATTCAAATACATCGTTTGATAAACTCAACAGTTGTCAAATTAGAGTTAGCTCTGCATTAAAAGAACAGGCTTCAATCCGTCTCTGACGGAATTCCACATTGGGACAGTAGAAGTTCAATTAAGACAGGCGGCTCTAACCATGTTTTTTGGGGTTTATTCTAAACTCTTTTGAATTTAATGCGGGTTTTTTTTATCTTATTTATTAACCATATATAACACACACCATGAACATTTTATTTATTGTAATTGCAGCGGTTGGCGGTTTGTTGATTGGAGTACTTGTTGCTTCCACTCTCATACGTAAATCGTTTGAAAAAAAGGCTGAAAGAATCTTACGTGATGCCGAAAATGAAGCAGAAGTAACTCGTAAGGATAAAATACTGCAAGCTAAAGAAAAATTTTTACAGCTAAAAACTGAACACGAGAAGATAATAAACGAGAAGAATAACAACATCTTAAAAAATGAAAACCGAATAAAACAAAAAGAATCTTTGGTTTCACAAAAAATTGAAGAACTCAGTCGCAAAGAAAAAGAATTGTCAACTGTTCGGGAAAATTTAAATAATCAACTCGATTTATTAAATAGAAAACAAGCTGATCTCGAACAGCTTCAATCGCAACAAGCAGAAAAACTGGAAGTTATTTCAGGTCTATCTTCCTTAGAAGCAAAAGCACAACTTATTGATATGCTTAAATCAAAAGCACAATCAGAAGCTGCTAATAATATTCGTGAAATTATTGAAGAAGCCCGCGATTCCGCCAACCTGGAAGCAAAAAAAATTGTCATTAAAACACTCCAACGTACTGCTGCAGAACATGCTATCGAAAACTCTGTTTCCGTCTTTAATATCGAAAATGATGAAATAAAAGGAAGGATTATTGGACGTGAAGGAAGAAATATTAGAGCTTTAGAAGCGGCAATCGGTGTTGAAATCATTATTGATGATACTCCTGACGCAATAATTATTTCAGGTTTTGATCCGGTACGAAGGGAAATTGCCCGCCTTTCTCTGCACCAATTAGTTACTGATGGAAGAATTCATCCTGCACGTATTGAAGAAGTTGTTGCAAAGACAAAGAAACAAATTGAACAAGAAATTGTAGAAGTTGGTAAACGTACTACGATAGACATGGGCGTTCACGGAATGCACCACGAACTTATCCGTTTGATCGGCAAAATGAAATATCGTTCTTCATACGGACAAAACCTTTTACAGCACTCACGTGAAGTAGCCAATTTATGTGCAACCATGGCTTCCGAACTGGGGCTGAACTCTAAACTGGCAAAAAGAGCAGGGCTTTTACATGATATTGGTAAAGTGCCTGACAACGAACCCGACCTGCCACATGCAATTCTTGGTATGAATCTGGCTGAGAAATTCAAAGAAAAACCTGAGGTCTGCAATGCCATAGGTGCTCATCACGAAGAAGTTGAAATGACTACTTTGATCGCCCCGATCGTTCAGATATGTGATGCTATCTCTGGTGCCCGTCCCGGTGCACGTCGCGAAATAGTAGAATCATATATCAACCGCTTGAAAGATCTGGAAGAACTTGCACTCTCCTACCCGGGTGTTGTTAAAACATATGCAATACAAGCCGGCAGAGAATTACGGGTTATTGTCGGAGCCGACAAAGTTACCGATAATGAAGCCAACTCATTAGCATCTGAAATTTCGACTAAAATTCAAAATGAAATGACATATCCCGGACAGATAAAGATCACTGTAATACGGGAAACACGTGCTATAAGCTTTGCCAAATAGCTTTTCGATTTAGAGCTATATTTATTGAGATCAGTTTATTGATGATATTATGGCTGATTCGTTTTTGATACTCAAGTTTGGTATTACCAGAATCTTCCTTATCTCTATTGGAAAGGATTATTGCCTTGTCGACACCTCATACCCTTCTGAGTATAGAAAGTTCGTCAGCGCGCTTAAAAAGCACAAAATTTCGCCCGCTCAGATCAAATATGTTTTCCTCACTCATCACCATACAAATCACACAGGTTTTCTGAATGAAATTATGAACGAAAGTGGTGCAAAACTGATAGCTCATAAAGATGCTGTTCCATGGCTAAAATTGGGTATCAACAATCCTGCAATGAAACCCACAAATAAAGTTGTATCCTTTTTTATGCAGCTAAATAAATTTGGGGGTCCTCCAAAAAAAAATCTTCCTTTTAATGTCACAATCAATGATTTCTGATTACCAATGACGATTTTGAATTGTTCCGCAATCTTGGTATACATGCTAATATAGTCTGTTTGCCCGGGCATACTTCAGACTCGATCTCTATAATTTTTGATGATGGAAACGCTTTAATTGGAGATGCTGCAATGAATACATTAAGTATTTTAGGCTTGCACAATCGCCCACTGGTTGCAGAAAATAGCTCACTTATTCCTAAATCATGGGAGAAAATAAAAGACCTTGGAGGAATAACACTCCATGTTTCTCACGGAAAGAGTTTCAATATAAATAAACTTAAGTTCAAATATTGATTTAAAATTATGGCCTACACATACGATTATCCGATGCCTGCTGTTACAACTGATTGTGCTATATTTAATAAGAAATCAAGAACTGTTATTGATATCTTATTAATTAAAAGATTAAAAGAGCCTTTTAAAAATTACTGGGCTCTGCCCGGTGGTTTTGTTGAAATTGATGAAGAACTTGATGACGCTGCTAAGCGCGAGCTTTTTGAGGAAACAGGAATAAAGCACGATGAATTAAAGCAATTATTTACAGTTGGAACTCTCGGCCGCGATCCTCGTTATAGAACTATCAGCATAATTTATTACGGTTATTATGATGCCGAAACAATGATTATAAAAGCTGGAGATGATGCTATTGAAGCAAAATGGTTTCCAATAAATTGTTTACCTGATCTGGCATTTGATCATGAAAAAATAATTAAAAGTGTATTGTCTTGTTTGAAATATTATAAAAGTGATTAAATTTACTGCATGATAAAACGACTTGCTCTGATACGTAAAGCCTTTCTCAAATTATGGACCTCATTATCCAATAATGGTGTCGGTCCAAATCATGATTTTGATGAGATAAAACGTATCAAAATTGTTAACCAAGCCAGTTTTATGGGTATTTTTATATCTGTAACTTATTTCATAATTCTTATTTGTCTTACTTTTTCTGACTTGATCAAACTTAAGATCGACGCTGGTCTTATTTTCGACACTGAATTTTTAATTGTCCTTATATCTGTTTGTACCATAATATTTTTGCTGGTCAGAAAATTCGATTATAAAATCGGTGCGATCTTTTTTTTTATTCTGATACCAGGGTTAATGTTTTCATTAAATATTGTATTTGGAAAAGTAGGCTCAGAGTATTATTATTTTTCATTTTTTGTTCTATTATTTTATATTTTAAGAAGGCATAAAAGTCTGATATTTTTAGCATTATACATGACTATTCTTTTTGGGCTGGCCAAATTCTTTGAAACATCTGTTCAAATTCCCAAAATAGAATCTCAAAAAACCATCTATTTCTTTTATGCCAATGTGATCTTCGCATTTATTTCGAGTTATGTATTTTTAAATCAGTTTATCACTGAATATGAAAAAAAACGAAAAGAACTTGAAGAAAAAAACTATAAAACCTTGGTTGAAAGCAGAGAACTATATAAACTTCTTGCCGAAAAAATGACCGATGTTGTTTGGCTTATGGATCTGACAGGCAAAAGTATTTTTGTTTCTCCTTCAATAATAAATTTTACAGGTTTTACTGAAGAAGAATACTTAGCACAAACTATTGAAGAACGATTTACAAGTGACTCAGCTTTATCAGGATTAGAATTCTTTGCGGATGAAATAAAACTATTCTCAACTCCGCCAAAACTACTTGATAATTACAGCAAGACCATACAACTTGAGTATGTTTGCAAGAATAACCAAACAAAATGGGGGGAGTTGATCGTAACACCCTATTATAGTTCTGACAGTAAATTGATGGGGATACACGGTGTTACAAGAGATATTAGTGAAAGGAAACAAGCTGAAGATGAAATTCTATTATTAAACAAAGATCTTGAACAACGCGTAATTAAAAGAACCGCACAGCATGAAAAAGCAGTTATTGAAGCAACCCAAAAAAGTGAAGAGGTAAAAAACCTTTTAAAGGAACTGAGTCATCGTACAAAAAACAATCTGCAGTTGGTTTCCAGTATGCTTAATATACAGGCTAATAAACTGAAAGACTCGGAAGCAAAAACAGCCCTTCAGGAAGGAAAAAACAGGATCGCTTCTATTGCCCTGCTCCACCAAAAACTATATATCTCTCAAAACCTGACTAAGGTTTCTTTTAAGGTATATATTGACGACCTGATCTCACATCTTATTGATATTTTTGATGATAAAAGCAATCCTGTTGAAATAATAAAAGATGTGGATGATTTTGACATTAAGATCGATAATGCTAATACTCTTGGCCTGATTGTGAACGAGTTATTGACAAATTCGTTCAAACACGGAATAATAAGTTCACGAGAAAATTATATTAAAATACATATCCAAAAACTAACTGAAAATCAAATTAAAATTAGCATTGCTGATAGTGGAAAAGGAATTGATTCGTTAATAGATAATATTAAAAATAAAGATTCATTTGGCATGGAACTAATCACCGCCTTAGTCAGGCAAATGGATGGAGATATCTTGATCAATGCCAATGATGTAAATCAAATTATTATCAAGGTTTTTATTGATAAATAGCTTAATCAATAAAATTCCTCCTCTTTCATTCGATTCCATTTTCCATTTTCATCTTTATGATTACTTTTGCGAAAGTTTTTAAACTTGTTGCACATGAGTAAAAAAATAAAAAACATTAAAAATACCCATCTGACGTATGCCATGGAAAATCCATCGAAACCCGACGAAACCGAATGGATTGAAAACCAATCGTTTTTACTTTCAAATACGGAACATGACTTACAGGGAAATATCATCAAAACTGTAACCTATTCCGAATATGGAGGGATACACGAAATGTATGAATACAAGTATGACATTAAGAATAATCTGGTCGAAGAACTTTGCTACTTTGATGAAAATGAGTTAGCAGAACACCGTTTTATATTTTGGGATGAAAACAACGTGCGGATATCAGAAAAAACTATTTATCAGGAAGGCGGAGAGAATATTGTGATCTTGTCGTATGATAATGCGGGAAAACTTATTGAACGTCGTGTTGTTGATCAGGATAATGACCTGCAGGAGAAAGAAATATATGTTTATGAAGACAAGCAACTGGTTTCAGAAAAGAGGATTGATGAAGAGGAAAAACTCATGTACGAGAAAAAATACAAATACAACACGGAAGGCTTAATTGAACAGTACGAGTATATTTCGCCGGAACACGCTGCATATTCTAAGGTTCTTTATTTCTATTCAGAAAAAGGAAACAGGGAGAAAATCCTTCGATACAACTGGAAAGATCAATTGATCGTAAAAACTTTGTTCACTGAAGACGAGAATGGAAACGTAACAGAGATAGACGAAGAAGATCAGAAATCAAAAAAGATCACACGCCTGACCTACGATGAACAGGGAAATGCCATCAAACAGGAAGAATTTAACGAAGATGACCTTTTAGTTACCAATATAGAACGCACTTATGATGCGGATGGCAATTTGCTTGAAACATTAGTATATACTCAAAATCCCGACGACGACGTTCGAGAGATGTATGCCACAAAATATGAGTATGAATTCTTTGATGAGTAATCCGATTCGTTAATTAATCATTGTTTCTCAAATTCATACACATTAAAAATCTCGTAAAATTTAAATGTGTTCTTCAATTTGTATTTTTGATTCAGCGTATTATATAAGTTATTATCGGGAAATGAAAAATCGGCAGCTGCATCTAAATAAACAATTTTGTTTTTAGTGTTTGGAATTAAATCTGCCGAGTTTATTGGGTAAATACTTTCACTGTTTAATCTTTGGGTTATCTTCGCATAGGAATTTCCATTATCTATTTCACTAAAGATACTCTTGTCATAATAATAAGCATAATTCAGCATAAAAAATGATGGGCAAATTATTATTGAAGCATTTTCGCCTTTAAGTTCCTGCACTTTTGCCACGGTTTCTTTTACATGCCGTTTATTATCCTTGTCGGGATAGAAAGTGGCTAAAAACAGAACTATAACTATCCCCAAAAATATATCTTGAAACTTGTTCTGCAAAATAATACATGATGAAAGAGCTATAGTAAGATAATATCCTAATGAAACAAAAACAAGATATCGGTCGAGAAAAATTGGCATCCAATACGATATAAAGAACATGAAAAAGAAGGGGAATGAAAACCACAACAAAATAATCATTTTGTTAGTTGCATTATTCGTTTTTTGTTTTGTAAACAACATTTTCACCAATGCAACTGCTAATATTGTTATGCAAATAACGGTGGTTACGGGTTGATTTGAAAATGACCACAACATTTCATAAATCCCGGTTATTCCACCGGGGTTGCCAAGCCAGGTGCCATGCGATGAAACCGAGAACCGGTTCAGCAAAATGAGCATATTCGGAATATACAGGCAGACAAATAATAATAAATATATCAGATAGGACTTTAAGAGAGGTTTTCTGATATCCTTAAATAACAGCACCGAAATGCTCTGTATGAAAATGATAAAGAAACCAAAATAATGCGAATACACCAATAATATATTTGTTATTAAGAGCTTAGCATAAAATATGTTTCTATTTTTGTGTTCTTTCACACTCAGGAAGTAATACATCGACAAGGCTGATAATAATGCAAACAACTCATAAACACGTGCCTCGTGTGCTAACAGCAAATTTAGATTCGAAAAGGTAAATAATAGGCCTGCTACAACTCCTACCCTATATGAAAAGAATTTTAGCCCTATCAGATACATCACATAAGCACACAACACACTAAAGATTACCGAAAGAAATCTTACCGATAAAGCGCTTATTCCAAATAGTTTGATCCAAAAATGAAGTAAGATGAAATGCAGTGGAGGATTGTTCTCACTTTTCATCAGGTCGAGAATTGAGGAAAGGCTCATTTGAGCATGATAAATACTGAATGGTTCGTCGCCAGCTATTGAATTACTTGTGATAAAGCTAAATTTGAGAATCAGATTCAGTAAAATTAATACTAAAGGAGTGAACTTTATGAGTGTGGTTTTCTTCATCCACAAAAACATTTCAGTATCCTCTAAAGTTAACTTCATTGATATCAGGTTATATGTTTGTTTAAAGTTTCAGCAACTGGCCGTTACCGGTATCGTAACCATAGAGTATCGGCGGATCGCCACGATAATAAATATTTCCGTTGTAGGATATATTGTAGTAAAAGTTGTCGCTGACATTCACATAAATATTACCGGTACTTTTGTTGGTGACCGATGCCAGATGCGACACTACGTTCTCACAGTGTATCATGCCGTCGCCGTTGTAATAAATATCAATATAATCGGCTTTGCCCGAGGCATTAACGTTCAAACAACCGGTGTGGATGGTTAGGTAGCACTTTTTTACATCCATGTTCAGTGTCAGATCGCCCGATGCGTTGATAGAATAGAACCGAAGGCTGTCGCCCGTCAGAGTGTTGGTGGTGGTAATGGTTCCGCAGCCGCTGTTTTGAATGAACACCAGCGACGGCAAACTGATATATACATTCACTTTGGGCTTATAACTGCGCACCCAATTGCATTTGTTTTTGTTGCGCACGTATAACGAATCGTGTTTGAGCTCGGTGGTTATGAGTGGAATAAGATGCTCCCCTGCTTCGACCCGAACCGAATATATCGGATCCTGAGTGAGATAAAGGTTGACATTGTCAGAAATGAAAATGCTCGAAAAACCGCTCACATCGCGCTGATCGCTCACGATCTTGCCGGTGCTTTTGAAACAATCGCAACTATTCTCTTTCTTACAATCGGCAATTGTAAATAAAATTGATATGAGTAAAAGCGTTTTTTTCACGTTGATAAAATTAATTAATTTTTTGGAAACGGGAAGTTTGTTTTTTATTCTATTCCGAACTTATGTTTTATAAAGGAATTGAGAAAAGTAGCTACGGAAAAAAGAAATATTACAAATACTTCAAGTTTATTGAGCAGCAATTACTTTTTTTTCTATTTTTGTTAAAAGAAAATACTAACCTAAAAACCAAACACATGAAAAAAACACTACTCTTATTGTTTATGTTGGCCGGCTTTTACGCTGCAAAAGCACAGGTAACATTGTATTCAACCGATTTCGAGAGCGATACGGTTGGAAAATTTGCCTTACAGGCCGGAGCTCCCTGGACAACCTGGACAAACACACCCGGTGGGACAGAAGATCCCTCCATATCAACAACTCAGGCTCACAGTGGCACCAAATCCGTCAACGTTCTGAACGCAAACGACCTTGTTTTAAATATATACGACAAAACCCACGGACGTTTCATGGTTCAGTGGTATATGTATGTTGAATCAGGCAAATTAGGATATTTCAATTTCTTAAGCGATTTTGCAGGCAGTACAAGCTTGTGGGCACTTGAGGTTTTTATCCGCAACGACTCTATTTTCATCAATGCTGACGGTACTAATAAAGCCACAGGCGTATTTACAAGTAACACCTGGAAAAAAATGCAGGTGATCGTTGACCTCGACGACGATTTTGCCACTTTCTATATTGATGGCACCGAAATGATCTCTTATCCATGGAGCAAAGGCTCTCAGGGAACCAACAATTCTAAGAAACTCGATGGCATCGATTTTTATGGTTGGGATAATTCAGGTGCCGGCACATCAGGCTATTATCTCGATGACCTCGAAATTGATAGTGTTCCCGCTCCCCCATCACCCTCAAATTTAACCGCTACCCTCAATGTTAATGATATCGATGTTGCCTGGACAGCTTCCACTCCAAATCCCGATATATACAAATTGAGCCGCAACGGCGAAATTGTGGATGCTACAAACAGTTTGGCATATACCGATCTGGCTCCATGGCCCAATAAATATGTCTACGCTGTTCGTTCGCATTATGTTGGAGAAGGATATTCGCACGCATCCAACAAAGATAGTGTCACCATTGCAGGTGGCGTTACCCGTAACCTCGTTCTTATGGAAGAAGCAACCGGTACATGGTGTCAATATTGTCCCGGAGCTGCTATGGGCTTACGCGATCTTATAGAAACCAATCATAAAATAGCCACCGCAATAGCATATCATTCAGGCGACACTTATGAAATTACTGCTTCAACTGACCGTATCGGCTATTATAACGTTACTGGTTTTCCAACCGTTATTGGTGATGGCAATGGTGACGGAACTTCACGCGTGGATGGCGGAAATGCCACAACCAGTATGTATCCATCCTACCTGCCGATCTACAACAAACGTATTGCCTGTCCGGCTTTCGACAATCTCGATTTAACCATTGTTCAAACCGCAACCGATACGTATACGGCAACAGTTGTTGCTGAAGAAACATTCACTGCATTTTCACCGGTAAAACTATATGCTGCTCTCACCGAGTCAAATATAGCTGAAAGCTGGGGAAATCAAACCGAAGTTGATTTTGTTTGCCGCGGTATGTATCCTTCTTCGGTTGGAACCGGCATCAACTTTGCAACTCAAAATCCTCAAACTTTCAACCTGAATTTCACAACGACCGGTTTTGTTAAAAACAATTGCGAATTCGTCGTATTTATTCAGGACGATGCTTCTCACGAAATAACTCAGGTAGCTAAAGTTGACATGTCGACCGTTTTAGGCATACAGGAACTCTCCGGCGAAAAGATTAGCATATACCCCAACCCTGCCAGCGAATATTTTATGGCCAACACCAGCGGCAAAGGCATGATCGAAATTTATGATATGACCGGAAAACTTATTTCCTCCACAAACATCACCAAAACATCACAGGCTGTCGACATCAGAAATTTGCGCAGCGGCATTTATTTTGTGAAAGTAACTAACGAAAAAAATTCATTCACACAGAAACTGGTGGTTGAATAATATTGGTTTAATTAAATTAAAAAAGCTCCTGTATCTTCAGGAGCTTTTCTTTTTTGAGAATAATTCGTTTATAAGTGCACTTTATTTCAAATCCCGATTTTCCCGGGTAAAAATTCAATTCCAATCGGCAAACGGTTTGCACGGGTTATATCTGGGTTCATAGTTTTGTTTGCCAAACTCGTATAATATATTTGACTTCAGGGGGTTGATTGTTGCATATTTGTGTCATAAATTCAAAAAAGCACTCGTT
This sequence comes from uncultured Bacteroidales bacterium, assembly GCA_903913285.1. Taxonomy (GTDB): domain Bacteria; phylum Bacteroidota; class Bacteroidia; order Bacteroidales; family CAIWKO01; genus CAIWKO01. The sequence continues at coordinate 50,654 of CAIWKO010000058.1, forward strand.
ATGAAAACAATTAAGTTCATCATCGCCTTAGCTGCAGTTCTCTTGTTCGTTTCATTACAAACATCTGCAGCTCCAAAAGAAAACTCCAAACTAAACAACAAAGAAACCGGAATACAACAAATATTCAACAAGGCCATTGCATACCCTGAATCGGCTAAATCGGCAGGTATCGAAGGCTTTGTTCTCATTCAGTATCATATCTCGCAACTCGGGAGGCTGAAAATTGATGCTATCAATGGCAGTAATTCTGTGTTGGTCAGTTATGTTCAAACCAAGCTCGACAATTTTTATATGCCGGATGCCGAAAGCAAACCCTGCTATGCGAAGTTTGTATTTAAACTATTGTAACAAGTCATTATAATAAAGAAATATTATAAAAAGTAAACATTAAAAACCTGACATTATGAAAACAACTGTAACATTTAAATCGATTACAATAATAGTAATCATGATTTTAGCAGCAACATTATGTTTTGCGGCAACACATCACCCCAAAGAATCAAACGATCTGAAAAAATTCATGGAAAAACATGTTGGCTATCCTGAATTTGCAAAAGAAAACTCGCTCAGCGGTTTCGTGGTTATCTCCTTCGAAGTTACAAAAGAAGGCAGGATCGATCTGAAAGCCATCAATGCCAGCACACCCGATTTCAAAGACTATGTAGAAAACAAATTAAAAAATCTCACAATAGATAACCCGCAAAAATACCAGGGCAAAACTAATTATTATAGGTTTGATTTCCATATCATACCCGACAAATAATAAAGCGTATTAAATGATTCTTTGGATGTAAAAAAAACTCCCACGAACGCGGGAGTTTTTTTTATTTCAGTTTCTCAAGCACGAACTCTTTAATAAACTCAAAAGCCGCTTTCAGGTTTTCAGCAGCTTTATCGGTGAGTTCTTCCTTGAAATCGAATTCGTAGGCTTTAATATGTAGCACGTAGGTCGTGGGATTTTTATGATAGATCTTCCGGCACAGGTCAAGCACATAAGCCGTTGAAACAGCATGCATAGTAAACTCAATGGTGGCATTGTCCGGTATCACCTCTTCAAGCTTATAACCTTCAACATCAGCCACCGAAGCATCCACAAAGATCACCGTATCATAGTCGGCTATCACAGCCGAATCTTCCACGTTCAACTGGTAGTTGCAGTCGGTAACAATATTTGTTATCTGTTCTTTAACCAGCCATTCGTCTGCCAGTTCAACAAAACGTGCACCCAAACCGTCGTCTTGCCTGCCCGGATTCCCATAACCGTATATCAGTATTTTATTCATCTTATAAGTGCCTAATTTATTTTCAGCATTTACCTGTTACAAAAAAGTCCGCCAGCATTTGACGGACTTTCTTATTTATTAACTCAAAACTATGATCTGTAATGATCCATTTCTTCGCCGTTTGCATTGTATAATTTAATATCGAGCGGCATTTTTCCCAAAGCGTGTGTTGCACAGCTCAAACAGGGGTCATAAGCTCTGATAGCAATTTCTACAGCATTTTTCATCGGCTCAGTGATGGTAGCCTGTCCGTTCATCATATGTTTGGCAACAAAATTCACCGACTGGTTCATGGGTTCGTTATTGTTCGTTGTCGAAACAATAAGGTTAGCCATCGTGATCTGGTCGTTGTCGTCAATTTTATAATGATGGAACAAAGTTCCGCGCGGAGCTTCTATCAAGCCAACACCTTCATGTGTTTTTTTGCCTTTCACCACGAGGTCGTCTTTTTGCAAATCCGAATCGAGTAATAATTCTTTTATTACTTCGGCCGAGTGCAACAACTCGATCAAACGTGCCCAATGGGTATGCAAACAATAGTTGTTTGGTTTGCCGTTGGTATGTGCTTTATATATTTCAAACTCTTTTTGAGCTTTCGGTGTCGGAACAAAATCAGCGGTATTCAAACGGGCCAGCGGGCCAACGCGATACCAGCCTTTTTCTTTGCCGAGATGTTTCAAATACGGGAATTTCATATAACTCCAGCTCTTCACTTCTTCTTCAATATAGTTATAATAATCCTGATAATCAACATCGTTCAGTATCTTGTTGCCTTCCGTATCCACAGCTCTCAACACACCATGATACAAATCCAATGCACCGTCTTTTCTAACCAGACTTAAGTGATTTGAGGGGAAATAAGCGAAGTTATCCACGAAATCGCGGTTCTTCATATAATATCCTTTAAAGAACTGAAGAGCTCCGTCGGCCCAGTCTATCATCTTGTCGATGTTCATCGGGTCGGCGCCTTTCAGAAAACTGTCGCGTTCGGCTATGCTCAGGTTTTTGTTGATACCGCCTGGTATAGCTCCGGTTCCGTGCACTTTCTTACCTGCTGTGTGCTCAATGATCTCCTGACCGAATTTGCGCATCATAACGCCCTGAACGGCCAGGTCGGGGAAATTGATAGCCACACCGATCACGTTGCGGATAGCAGGGTCTGCATCATAACCCAATAGAAAATCGGGAGATGCCAAATGGAAAAAATGCAGCGCGTGCGATTGAAACATCTGTCCGTAGTGCATCAAACGTCTCATTTTTTCTCCGGTAGCGGTCAAACCGTGTCCGGTTCCTGCTCCTACTATCACGTCGAGAGCTTTTGCAGCAGCAAGGTGATGGCTCACAGGGCAAATTCCGCATAAACGCTGAACTAGCACAGGGGCTTCCCAATAAGGACGGCCTTGCACAAAGCGTTCAAATCCGCGAAATTCAACGATATGGAGGCGGGTTTGAGCCACGTTCATATTGTCGTCGAGATGAATGGTTACTTTTCCGTGACCTTCAACTCGTGTTACAGGTTCTATAGTTACTTTTTGTGCCATTATAATAATACTTTTAGATTAATCAAATTTAACTAGTTCGTAAGGGATATTCAATGTGTCGCCTGTAACCAGTGCAACAACGGCAGCCCATATCAGGTCGGCTCTTGGGGCGCAACCCGGCAGGTAATAATCAATTTTCACGATCTCGTGACACGGATATACTTTATCCAGTATCATCGGAAGTTCTTCATCGTTCGGCATGATCTTTTCTGTGTTATCGCCAACGGTTGGTCCGTTCAAATATGCTTCATCCAGACATTCTTTCACGGGGATACCGTTGCGCATGGCCGGCAATCCGCCCATTATGGCGCATTCGCCAAGCGAGATAAGTATCTTGCAATGTTTACGGAACTCTTTCAACACGTGAACGTTTTCGCTGTTGCAGCATCCGCCTTCTATAATTCCGATATCGCATTCTTTCGTGAAGGTTTTGATATCGTCTATAGGCGATTTGTTGAATTCAACCAGTTCGATCAGCTTCAGGATACGGTCATCAATATCAAGTATCGACATGTGGCATCCGAAGCATCCTGCTAAGGAAGTTGTGGCTATAATAGGTTTACTCATATTTTGTTCCTCCTTGAATTATTGATGATTATTTTCGATATCCGACCCGATCACCTTCTTATCGTATTTGCGTTGTCCGATAGGATCTATGAAACCCACTTCTTTTTTCAGGATACAACCCACAGGGCAAATGTCCATAGCTTTTTGGGCCAGTTCGTCGCTCATGGTAGCTGCAAGAGTTTTGTCGATATTGATCTGCAGTGTGGTGCCGCGGCCTTTGAATGCAAATATGCTGCGTCCTTCGTTGTCTTTTATCACGCGTACACAGCGTTTGCAGAAAATGCAGCGGTTGCGTTCGAGGAATATCTTTGGCGAAGTGGCATCCATATCTCTGCGCTCGAAAGCGTATGGAAAACGCGGAACCATCATCTGGTATTTATATCCTAAAGCTTGCAGGTCGCAGTTGCCGCTTTTTTCGCAGGCAGGGCAAAAATGGTTGCCTTCAACGAAAAGCATTTCAACGATAGCTTTGCGGATGTCGGTCAGTTCGTCCGAATTATTTTCAATTGCCATACCTTCTTCTACCGGGGTAGTGCATGCAGCCATGTTGCGTCCGTTGATCTTCACGGTGCAAATTCTGCACGAGCCGGCCGGAATCAGGTCTCTCATGTGGCAAAGTACAGGGATATACACGCCATTGTCGGCAGCAGCGTCAACCAAAAGTTGTCCTTTGGTGCCTTGACATTCTTTGCCGTCGATTGTGAATTTTACAGTTTCACTCATTTTATATTTCCTTATATTTTGTTAATATCTTGTTTGATTTATTCGTGAACTTTTGAACTCCGTCCAACCACTTCACACGATGCCATCACTGAAGCCTGCATATCGAAATCGCTCTGATAGTCAACGTTCTTCACACGTGCATCATACACTTCTCTGAAGTTCTTTATGGTGGTTGATATCGGGTTCGAAGAAGTTTGGCCTAAACCACAACGTGTGGTTTTGCGCAAAATTTCACTCCAGGCTGCCATATCTTCCACATCCTTCCGGATGCCGTGGCCTGACACGATCTTTTCTATCGAGTTTCTCAATATCATGTTGAACGAACGGCAAGTTACACACGAACCGCACGACTCATCGGCAAAGAATTCCATAAAATTCAGCACTACGTCTTTCAGCAGGTCGCGGTTTTTGCCTATCACGATCATCGAACCTCCCGTGGGTAGATCTTCAAGAGCTATTTTGCGGTCGAACTGGCTCGGGGGCAAACAAATGCCCGACGGACCTGCTACCTGAACAGCCTGAACGTTTTCAGCTCCTACCATTTCAAGCATTTCTTTTATGCTCATGCCCCACTCTATTTCGTATACGCCCGGCAATTTGCAGTCGCCCGAGATGCTCAGCAGCTTCGTGCCTGCCGATTCCGAAGTTCCGAGGGCGCCGTACCATGCACCGCCGTTTTCGATGATGCGAACGCTTGAACAGAATGTTTCCACGTTGTTCACGATGGTTGGTTTGTTTTTGTAGCCTTTTTGCACCGGGAATGGCGGACGGTTGCGCGGTTCGCCGCGTTTGCCTTCCGACGATTCTATCAGCGCCGACTCTTCGCCGCATACGTATGCTCCGGCACCCATTTGAATACGGATGTCGAAATTAAAACCTTTGCCCAATATGTTGTTGCCCAAAAAGTTCTTCGAACGCATATCGCTCAAAACACTTTCCAGATACGCTTTCATATACGTGTATTCGTTTCTCAGGTATAAAACACCTTCTTTGGCCCCGATGGCATATCCGCCTATCGTCATACCTTCAAACAGCATTCCTGCACGCTCGGTAAGCAACACACGGTCTTTAAATGTGCCGGGTTCGCCTTCGTCGGCGTTGCACAACACATAATGATCGCCTGCTTCGCGCGAACAGAAATCCCATTTCATACCCGTCGGGAAACCGGCGCCGCCGCGTCCTCTCAGGTTCGATTCTTTCACTTCGTTTATCACCCCGCGTGCATCCATGCTCAAGGCTTTGGCTATGCCTTTGCCCATGCAATATTCGGCCAGAACAACGGCTCCCGCTTTGCGGATATTGTTCTTCACCATAGTCTTCATCAGGGGGTTGGCGTTGTTGCCGTCGCCGTAGGTTGTAACCATGTCCTGAGCAGCTTTGCCGGCTTTCATATCGGCAACCAGTGCGCGCACTTTGTCGCGGTTCAGTTCGGTGAACACCACGCCGTTTATCAATGCGGCAGGTTCCTGATCGTTCATGCCGATACAGGCAGTGTGGTGCAGGCTTATCAGGCCGTCGGCAGTCTTTTCGCCTACCTTCACTCCGCTCAGCTTTTCAAACTCGTCCTGCACATCGCCCATGCCCATCAGCATCGACACCACGCTGTTGTTCAAATACACTGCATATTTGCCCACCGGACGGCAGGTAAAAAAGTGGTAGAACGAACGGGTTTGCATCACGTCAACTTCGCTCATGTGAAGTGCCGCAGCGATGATGGTAATTGCTTCATGCGAAACACAACCGAATTCTGCCTGGACTTTCAGCAATATGTCCATCAATCGGCCCGGATCTTTTCCGTAGGTCTCAACAATATTTATAATTCTGTCTTTCATAAAGTTATAATATAATTATGTTTCCAATTATCCTTGTTTTCGGTGGCAAATTTAGTTCGATTTTCCGAATAAAAAAGCCTTTAGCGGAAAAATATTATGCGTTCCCGTTGGGAGGTTATAACTCAACCATTTAACCATATTCTTTTCCTTTCAACTTTAAACTGTTGTGGTCGCGTCCGCCTCCCGCTTCACACTTGTCCGCCCTTTGGCCCATCGGGTCCTTCATTCTTCAAACCTCATATTAAAACCTTACGGATTCGCATTACTCCTTCATGCTAAAAATGGCTTTATACATGCATGCAACTGCTAATTATTAATAACTAATACAATAATTATGATAAAACTAATTGCTAAAATGTCAGCCAGTTGTATACTATCCCTAATAGTAATATATAAAAGAATTTTCTAATTCCTTTGATAATCCTTTTGGCTTGAGGCTATCGCCCATTCTTCCCTTTATGGTTTCATTAAATAACAACTAACAACTCTCAAAAGGCTAGTCTATCAGCAGCTTTATAACACATGATTTGTCAGTAGTTTGTAGTTCCACAAAATAAATCCCGCTACTGAGCATTGGTAGGTTAATATCCACTTTATCCGACATAGCATCCTGATTTTCATAAACCAATATACCCATCGAATTATAGATACGAATTAATTTGAGATCCTTTGATGCCTTCACCCTAAGGAGGGAATGTGCAGGATTCGGAAACAAAGAAAATTCATCTTCAGGTAGTATTGCGTTACCCACACCACCCGGCTGTTCGATGGTGTTGAGGGTGGTATTCGTAACCACTGGCGCATTATAATCAAAATAAATATAAGCTGTATTTTTTATTTCGGTTAAAGGAGCAAGACCTGCTTTCAGACTTATTTTATAGGTAACAAAACCCATACTGTTCAGCATATCGGTTCCGCTGTCAGGCAACATTATATTCTGGAAATTAAAAACCATTAAGCCGTTAGTAAGCGTATTGCCCTGCATGGCACTGCTCGATGAAACAATTTGAAATGTACTGACGTCAAGATTCGAACTGACCGTATCACATATTTTGATGTTCACTGCAGGACCTGTACCCGTATTCTGGAAGTGAATCGTATAAAGCATTTCGCCTGTTGTAGCAGGAATATAACCCTGGCTGCTAAGTCCTTTAGGTGCAACCTCTTTATAATTAGGATCAAAAGAGGTAGCTATATGTATACATCTGTTGTAGGTATTATTTGCCGCGTTAACATCATTTAATGCCGTAACCTGTAATGATATGCATAGAGAATCAGCAGGTGTGGCAGTGTTACATATATGTGCTGAAGTGAGTATGGAGTTGTACAAGTAGGGACTTGGATTATACACATCTGCAATGTTATACCACACGGTATCTCCACTTAAAGAATGAATAACATTGTCTGGTTGTAGAGGCAATGTTGTATCTACAATATAGGTGAGGCAGGGAGGAAAAATCAGCCGTATTTGTCCCGGTGTTATAGCACCGCTGCACACAGTTTTCTGAATAATTACGTTTGACCATAACGTTACATTTTGCCCGGGCCACCAGTTTCCTATCGGAGTGAATGAGTTGGCAATGAAATCAAATTGAGGAGTGCATGCTATTGAAAAATCTTCTACCGTCAATGCATTGCTTACGATGTTGGTTGCATGTGGCTGACTTGCCGTACACTGAACATTATATCCATTCGACAAATTGCCCATACCTATTGTATAGCTTCCTGCTGCAGCATCAGTAAAGTAATAGTGCCCTGTATTGTCCGTAAAAGCAAAGTCGGGATCGGTGCCCTGCGATAATTTAACACTTTGATTTACCAGATTTTGGTCACCGGCATCATTAACACAATTGCTGTTGGCATCGTAAACAACCTGTCCCATCAATGCAGCACTAAAATTGCAAGGCAGCGATTTGATATAATAGCCTCTCGACTGAGTAGTGTTGTTCATAGTGCCTGCCTGCGTTATTGATCCGATAAAAGGCAAGCCACTAATAGGATTAATGTTGATTTGGTTCGATTTGCAACTTGAATTATTGATATATTGCCTGCCAACAGGTATCCAGGCATTATTGAAAAATCTCTTAACGGTTCCTGGATAATAGTTTAGATATTGCTGGTTGTAATAAACAAAAACATTGCCGCTATTATCAACGGCTAAGTCCACATCACCAACATAGCCTGTAGCAATAAAAGACCCCAGCATTTGCCACGATGTTCCATCGAATTTTTGACAAAGCGGCTGGTAAGAATTTGACTGATCCTCATAAACTACATAAAGCTTGTTTTGCGAATCAATTTTAAGTTTTGTTAAATGCGACTGAACTGTTGAAACAGTCCCGGAGCCAACTGTTACCCAGGTTGATCCGTTGAATTTCTTCACCATTACTTCCGTCCCGAGTCCGTTATCAGAATATGCTGTGTATTCATTTCCAAGATGATCAAATTTGATATTACAATAGGCAGAGGAACCAACCGTAAAGTTAGCCGGTCCTTCACTAACCCATGCACTGCCGTCAAACTTCTTCACATTACCCTTCAAACTGTTGTTTACATCGCAGTAAAATATATGGGGTTGATTAGTAAGCGGATTAATGGCAAGAGACACGTCATAGGTGTTATTGATCACAGCTCCCACATAAACCCAGGATGTGCCGTCAAACTTCATCACATAAATATCTGCATTGTCCTGTCTGAAGGCTACATAAGGAACTCCTGTTGTATCAAAAGCAATTTTAGCCCATTCCGTAAAACCCGTATTAAAACCGGGTGTCCCGACAGTAACCCAATTATTACCTACATATTTCTTCACACTAACCCTGTCGGAATACAACGAATCAGAATAAACAACGTATGGTGTGCCGAATTTATCAAAATCAAAATAAGCAGTGGCAGACCCGTTGCTCGAAACAGCGCCTGTAATACTGCTGCTGCCAAGTATTTTTGCTGTAACTCCGTTATACTTCATCACGCCAAAATCTTTCCAGCCAAACAGAGGCGAAACCGTTTGTTCTGTATAAATAAGATACAGGTCTCCCGTGGTCGGGTCCATACTCATACCCCTGTAATAAGCATATTGGGTTGGGATATACACATCCGTGGGGGCAATATAACTTGACACAACACTCCAGCTTGCGCCATCATACTTTGCGATTTCTGCTTTGGTGCCTGTTACTTTTGTATACGATAAATAGGCATGATTCAACTGGTCGAAGGCAAGGCTATTATACCAGGTCGAATACGGCACAAACCCGGGTGTTCCAAGGTAGGTCCAGGTGCTGCCATTCAAATACATCACACTTGGCAAACTGGAGGCGCTGTAATCCTGAAATGCGATACACGGAACATTATTGTTGTCGAAAACAACACCGGAACTCCATCCTGCATAAGTAAATGCCGCCGGAAAAGCACCTGCATCAACCCACGAAGTTCCGTTAAATTTCAATACGTTTAACTGATTCGGTGTATAAGAACAATAGCTGACATAAGGAATCCCGTTATTGCTTGAAATATGACATTCAGCCATCTGAGCCGCTCCGAAGTTAGAAACCCCAACAACATTCCAAACACTTCCGTTAAACTCCATAACAGTAGAAATACTTACAGAATCCGTAAAGAACACAAGAGGATGATTTGTAGATCTGTCAACCGTTAAATCAAGTGCCCTGACGGTATCATTCCCCATTCCAGCCACACCCAGCACACTCCAGTTGGACCCATTGTAGAATTGAACCGTCAAACGGTTGTTGTTCACAGAATCCTTATAGGCAACATACAGCCTGTTCAGATTATCCGTTGCAATTCGCACGTAATCTGCCGCTCCCAATGAAAATCCCGGATTTCCGACAAAACTCCAATGATTATTCACATACCGTTTCACGCTAATTTTTTTCCCATTCTCTGCATCACTAAAAGCAACATACTGTATACCGTTATTATCAGATGCAATAGAAGGCTGGTAATTGCTGCTCCCATCTGCCATAAAAAACATATCATTGTCAGGGCCAACCGATTCCCAATCACATTGGGCGTCTATGCTGGCATAATTCAGCATAAAAACAATACAAATCATTGCTTTTTTGAAAAGAGATAATGGATTTTTCATACTATTAAATTTAGTGTTTTTTTACTTTAGTTCGATATTATTTTGCGCAGCGAAAGGTCAATTTTTTTACTGGTACTATGTTGGTCGTCGGTTTGTTATTTTGCATGTGTCAACATAACAAGCCTTAAAAATACTATTTTTTTCTTACAATATATTAAGGTAACTTTTAAACGCTTAAAAACAATTCTTTTCCAACTAATTTCATTATTTTTTTTCTGTAATAAATAACGCCAATTTTTAAAAATACTTGGGGTTTCAATTAAAATATATTGTTTGTCCGCAAAAAGGCGTATTATTTACTATTATCATCATTATTCATCGGCAATTTGCCCACGATTTGTTGCTTTAGGCTATTAAATTGCTTTCAACTTGTCCCTTGTTCCTTTCCCCTCCACACACTAGGATAAATTCATAAATTTATCCTACACCCCTCGCTGCGGCCTTTATTGACAGACCGACGCAGGCAAGAAGCCATGCGCCGAACGAGGATTACTACAAAAAAATAATGAGCCTAATCTACAATTTCTGATATTATATTTATATTTGCATAAATCTAACCCCCCAATATTATTTTATGTTTTTAAATGAGCAAATAGATATCGACAGGATAGAAAGAGCAGCTAAAAAACTCAGCATAGTTACACATCCTATACGTGCTAAAATTATTGAGTTGCTACTCGAAAAAAAAGAAATGTCAGTAACAGAAATATTTCTTTATCTTAAAATACTTCAGTCCGAAGCCTCTCATCATTTGAATCTCTTAAAAGATTTAGGCGTTGTGAGACGGTTCAGAGATGGTAAAAAAAACATTTACTCTGTCAAAGAGGAATACTTCGAAAAATTGATAGAAGTTGCTAAGCTTTTAGCCGCAACCGAAAAATAAAAAATTGATCTAGCATTTTCCTCAATTCGGTTCAGGTCAGAGCCTGAAAAATAAAACCTATATAGGCGCAGCCTAAACTCTATAGTGGTTTTATTTCTTTTCTTGCTTCCATCCCTTCACATTTCCATAACAATAAGGGCACCATGTACCACTATGATAAACATTTGCCCCGCGTGCTTTCCATCTATGGCCCTTTTCACATTCCCAAAGCATAGGTGTAATACTATTGACATATTCGGTCGATAATAGCTTCCCGCCCTTCTTTATGGCTACTTCCCTGTATTTTTCAATACCATCTTTTTGCTTCGATTTCTGGGTTTGATAACCGCAAACCGGACACCAGCAGTTGCTAACAATATTAAAAGGTGCCGATTTCCAAATATGGCCTTCCCTGCATTGCCATTCAAGCTTTGTTTTACTATCAATATATGTTTCCGACAAGCACTTCCCGCCTCTTTTTGCGGCCAGTTCCTGCATGTCTCTGATATTTTTATGCATACCCCGGCAATACGGACACCAACTTTTAGCATGAATAACCATGGCCCCGTCAGCCTGCCATTGATGTCCTTTGCTGCATTCCCACAATAGTTTTGTATGTCCGTTAATATAATTCTCCGACAATAGCTTTCCCCCTCTTTCAATTGCAATTTTCCGGTAAATTTCAATCGGGGTTCTTTTAATGTCAGTCCTTCTGTTTATTCCGCATCGCGGACACCACTGACCTGCCATCATATCGTGAGGACGCATAAACCATTCATGACCTTCCTTACAACGAAATTGCATTTTTGTTGAGCTGCTTACATATTCAGCCGACAAACATTCCCCCTTTCTTTCTATGGCAATGTTTCTTAATCTTTCCAGCCTAACTTCACTATTTTGGTTTTTAGTGCAGGCCGGACACCAGCCTCCCTGCCTTATAATTTGAAAAGCCGCTTCCCATGTATGCCCTTTAGCGCACATCCATGTTAGCTTTTTATCAACTGCCCAATATTCCTTACTCAAACATCTGCCTCCCTGATACAAGGCATACTCCTGCATGTCTTTTATAGTGTAGTGGACTGACATTTTTATAATATTGGGTCCATTGCTTTTCCTACCACCTGTTAATTTGATCTTCAACCATTCACTTTGCTAATTTAAGTAATTTAGTTCCGTAGGAACGGCATTTTGGTAGAAAATAATTAGGTTATGTAATTAAAGTCCTGTAGGGACGACATTTCTATTCAATTTTCATTTTTTGATTTACCTTTTATTCCTTTTCTCTTTTAATAATCTGCTTAATCACATGAATCAGCTTAATCAAAGGTTCTGACGTTTTATTTTACAATGCAGGCCGGAGCTTTGCACTGAAAGGGACGGTCTCACCAATTATTTTTAATAAATCAGCCCGTATATTTTGCCAATCCTGATTTAGATTGATTGACATTATCCTTATTTTATGATTTTCATATTTGAATGAATATTTCAAAGTCATTCTATCTACAATAGTAGAAATTTAATAAGGCTTATAGCCTGAACTTGCAACGGAAACAACAGGATTTATCTACAATAGTAGAAATTTAATAAGGCTTATAGCCTTTGTAATTTAATGGGTAGTTCATCGCATCTACAATAGTAGAAATTTAATAAGGCTTATAGCCATGGGTATGGATAGGGTTGCTGCCATGTATCTACAATAGTAGAAATTTAATAAGGCTTATAGCCAAAGGAAATAACCCGGGCC
>CAIWKO010000059.1 GCA_903913285.1 uncultured Bacteroidales bacterium
CCAACCGTTAATCAGAATGGTTGTAAACATGTTGCGCAACGCATCAACAAACAGATCTCTGTTCTTATCTCTGCTGAATGCCGAGCCAACAACAGCGCCACTGGTCACATCAAAAATCTGGTAGGCTTTCACCCGGGTACCGTCGTGCATTTTGAAAGGCACATCAATATCGTCCATCGATATTTTACTGAAAGCATATACCGGTGCATGGCGCATTACGTGCGGACGATGCTTGGAGGTGTATTCCAAACCTGAAGTTCTGACTTTATCAACGGCGGCTTGGTTATAGGGTTTGGTGATCCAATTGTAGACTGTAGATTTGCTGATGATAATGCGGTTTCCCGATTTGTCGCAGATATCTTCGGGTTTTATGATCTCACCGGTCTTCATGCAAACCATAGGTTGCTTGCCGGTGATGAAAGCATCGTATTGATTCCATACTTTTACAAAGTAGGGCTTGTTATCCCGGGCGAATAGGTTGAGGAGTATTTGTTCTACCTGTTCCGACACTTTTTGAGTGTTATTATTGCCGGTTCGGCCATCAATAACTACTATCGGACCCTTTTCGCGGTATTCAATAGCCTTCCTTTTCAGTGAAAAATAGCTTTGATTTGGCATTTTCAGGCCGGTGTTCCGGATCTGTTCCAGGATAAACGACCAGAATGAGGGCATGTTTTTGAAGCCATATTGGCTCGCGGTGGCTAAATTTGCCACATTTACGAGGTTCAGAATGGCACATTTCTTATACATTTCGGGCAATTTAGCCGGTTCAATAGGGCTATTGTCTGCGAAACGGAATTCATTAATGAAGGTGCGATCTTTGTCCAGGGTGATCAGGTTGTCGATAAAGTCTCCGGAGGCGGTATGCCGATCGGCAGAAACTCCCTGGCATATTTTGTTGTCAATTAGCAGCCGGTACTTATCTGCAATGCCATGATAATGAATAAACACTTCCCTGCCTTCTTTGTGATGGGGCCATGTGTTGATCAATCCTTTTCTATGCTCTTTTGTTTTCTTCCAGATATACATTTCACTAACTCCACACTCAACCAGTTCTGGAACTGTTATACAGAGAGTGTTTACATTGTTATAAAAGCGATAATGCGGCATTGGTGGTTCAATTTTTGTTCCCGGACTTGGTTTCGAACCAAAGCATCGCGCCTGTGTCCGGGAATAATTACTTATATTTGTTGCGCTAACTTTAAATATTAAGTAATGGAAGAAAAATCTATTTTAAAAGAACTGGTTTACAATTTGTTTATTCAAAAAGCTATGTTTGATGATTATTGTCGTGTAATTGCTAACATTGAAAATACAACAGCGGAGGATGTTCAAAAAAGAATTTTGGTTGATGCGCAAAAAAAGGTTGATAATCATAAAAATTCAGATGAGTTTAAAACTTTTATTCAGGAATATACGAAGCGTTTGAAAGGGTAAGATTAAGCGCATCATTGATTTTTCTAGCAAAATCTTTTATATCGAACGGCTTTTCATCAGTATTTACAACAACAATGTTTTCGTAAATTTTTTCAATATTTACTGATATTTTGCGCTCCTGGTTGTCGTGTTTTTCGATTCCATTAGTCCAATCATAAAGCAGAGATATTGGTGTTTTATCTGCTTGTTTCATTATTGTAGGCATGCTATCCGAATAATAGGGCCTTCCATTAATAGTTACTGTTCTGTTGATTTGTGCCGTTTGATCTTGGAGTGATCGGGATGATGCATCACCCTTTTGGGAAGAATCAATCACCTGTTCGATTTCGATTACAATGGTTGTTTTGTGATTCATGATATTACTATTTTAGTTTATAAAAAATGAGCCTTGGCCCGAGGGCTTTGGCTCACCGCATTTTTAATAATTTTTAGCTTTCGAAACTTCAATCAGGTGTTTCATGGCGGCTACGATACTTTCGTTCTTTCTTTCGCCACGCATCACCTGGATGATATATTTTTGAGAATATTTATTGTCTATCATTTTTCTTATAAAAGCACTCGTACCGCGCAATTGGTCGCCAAGTTCTTTGATTTCAGGATAGAAATAATGGTATTTTTTCTTTGCCATGTTGTTTTATTTGTAATTTTGCAGAAAATAATACTGCAAAGATAATACACAATTTGTTTAATGCAAGAAAAAAATAAACAAAATGTTGAATTTATTTTAAAGCGTTTAAAATCAATACTAAAAGTTGAATCTGATACATCATTATCAGAGTCAATAGGAGTAACTCCTCAAGTAATTAGTAATTGGAGAAAGCGCAACACTATTGATTACGATATTGTATTCACAATTTGTTTAAAACTAAAGATTGACTTGAACTGGTTAATCTATGGAATTGAATCAAAAACAGGAATAAATGATATTAGTAGTTATGGTGATATTAATGCGATATCAAAGGGTCAGGTAAAAAATGGTCAGGTAAAGGGTCAGGTATTGGGTCAGGTAAGTGATACTGATGCGCTATATAAGGAAGGTAAAAAGGTTGATGTGCAACATGAGGATAAAAGTGTGATGAATAATGTCTCCGGGATACCGTTTTATGAGCAGTTGTATGCCACAGCAGGTAATTTCACTGATCTGCTTAATACATCCAAACCAAGCAGTTTTATTAATCTGCCACAAATAGAAGATTGCACAGCAGTACTGCCGGTATACGGTAGTAGTATGAAGGGCTTAATTGAGCCAGGAGACTTAATAGCAATTAAAGAGTTGGCGGGGCGTTCTGAGTTTGATCCTACAGTTCCGTATTTGGTTATCACCAATGAACATCGAATGATTAAATACCTACGTGCCGATGAGAGTGATCCGGAGACTATATGGGCAGAGAGTACCAATCATAAACCATTCAGGATTGAGGCACACAATATATTATATGTATACGCCATAAAATGCGTCATTCGGTTTTTTTAATTTACCTATTGGTTAATTCGATTTACAAATGCTGTTTATACATTAACCAAGAATGCACCCAGTTTTAACATCTGGTTTAAAAAGTATAAATACCACAATCTTTATGAACACATAGATATTCGGGCAAAATTGGCAAAAATTGAAATCATCTCTTTTCAACATCTGGTTTTAGCCCCTTTA